>LNEH01000134.1 GCA_001464505.1 Verrucomicrobia bacterium Ga0077533 | reverse complement strand
TCGAGGTTCACGGGCCGCGAGTTACTGGTGCCGATTTCCACGCGGGTGCTGCTCCAGCGGTGGTCGCCGACGGGGATCACGATGCCGGGCCGGATGCCGAACGGGGTGTCGAGCCGTTCGACCTGGGGCTGCCAGAAGGCGACGAAGTAATCACCGCCGGGGGTGGTGCCCTCGCCGCCGAGCCAGAAGCTGCGGTCCAGGCGCCGGCCGCCGAGGTCGGTCACGAGGTCGCCTTCGGCAAAGAGGTCGAGCCGACGGAGGGGCTTTTGGTCGAAATACCAGCGGTAGCGGTTCCAGGAATGGATCTGCTGGACGCCCGTGCGGGGCACGAAGCCGAGAGCGGGGTCGTAGCGCTCGCTCACGCGCGAAAACCACCAGAAGCAGCCGTAGGGCTCATTGGGGAAGTCCAGGCTGAGGGTCGCAGCGGTGCCCGGGCCGCCGGTATGGTCGCCGTCGGTGTATTGCAGGGCGGGGCGGACGGTGAGGGATTTTTTGCCGAGGACGTGGTTGTTGACGTAGTTGAAATCGGCGCCGACGAGCGTGTTGTCGCCGTTGATGCGCGGGTCGCCGTGGGTGAACACGACGCCGACACTGGACTCGGCGAGCACCTGCCGCGCGATGCGGCCGGCGAGCAGGTTCTTCGAGCCGACCCCGGCGTGCCCGTCAATCTGCACGTCGAGCAGGCCGACGGTCCACGGGCCGGCGCGGCCGGTGAGTTTCAGTCCGCCGAGGACGTCGACCTTGGTGCCGTCGGTGGCGAGGCCGATGCGGCGCGAAAAGAACGGCAGTGGATCCAGCCGGATGCCCGCGAAGGTGAAGAGCGAGGCGTCCTGGGTGAAGAAGGCGCGTTTCTCCGGGAAGAAGAGCGAGAAGCGGCCGAGGTTGACCCGGCGCTCGTCCACCTCGGCGTCGGCGAAGTCGGTGTTGACGGTCAGCGTGGCGGCGAGCGAGGGTGTGACCTGCCAGATGAGGTCGAAGCCGGGTTTGAAATCGAACGCGTTCTGATCCGGCGCGGGAGCCGAACGGCGCGTGAGGCTGGCGTAGGGCTTGAAGTCGATCCCGCGGCCCTGGCGCAGTCCGGTGAGACCGCGCAGGTCGCCGAGCAGCGGCAGCGCGATGGTGGGCCGGTTGCGGGCGATGCCGGTCCAGCGCATCACCTCCTGCTTGCGACGGACGGCGCGGGCGACATTGAAGCCCCAGGTGTCGTTGGCGGGATCGAAGGCGAGGCTCTTGACGGGGATGGCAAACTCGGCGGTCCAGCCGCCGGCGTCGATGGTGGTCCGACCAAACCAGATGGCGTCCCATTGGCTGTTGGCCTGCTCCTTGTCTTGGATCAAGCCGTCGTGTTTGCCGCCGGCAGCGGTGAGCGCGAAGTAATACCCGTCACTCTGCCGATGGAAGGTGTCCAACACGATGCGCACGATATCGTCGGAGCCGTTGTCCTGATCGCGTTGCATCGAATAGGCGCGCACCCCGGCCGCGCCGGCGGAATCATGCGAGCGGACGGCGACGTAGATGGTGTCGGGATCGTAGGTCACCCAGAACTCGGTGCGCTCGGTCGGCTCGCCATTCTCCGTCGGCTCGACCATGCGGAGCGCGTCGGAGTGGACGGCGCCGGCCCACTCGCCGGGACTGAGGACGCCGTCGATCTTCGGCGGCGTGGCAGTGGGGCGCACGTCGAGCGACGGCACGCCCTCCTTCGCCCCGTTCGACGGGCTCAGGGCTGTGGATGGCAAGGCTGATAATGCGGTCGCCGCCATCAGGCCGATGGCGACCACCACGTGGGGACGGTGGCGCATAGGGGGAAACGACGCAGCAAAAACGGATTTCTTGGGGAGGGAAACCTGAAATGCGGTGAGTCGCCAAAAGAACCGCCGCTGTAACGGTAGAACTCTCCCAGCCGCGCGGATTCTCGACTTGGTTTGGCTCATCTTGGGATTTCGACGGAATCTTTGAATGGACGCCGCGCGCTTCCTATCCCAAAACCGATCCGGGCGTTCTGAAGATGGAAACTGTGGAGAATTGTGACTTTTGGTCAGATGAAGCGGAGGTTTGCATTGTGAACAACAACGCCGGGAAGCGGTTCCGCTTTCTGAAGCTGGCGAATCCAAGCCAAACCTGGGTCACGCAAGAGGCGATAGACCACATTTCCGAGCAAATCGCGCAGCGCAAATTGTCCGATCGGCCGAATCTGAGTTTCGACCGCAACGCACAACCCGACGAGCGTGTCTTGGGCTCCATCAAGCAAACCGATTTGCTGATTGTGAATGTCCACGCAATTCCGCCCGAGTTGAATCTATCACCCATAGGTCGGGTGGAAGGGCGAGCCGCCCTTAATTCTTTTGGATTCATGCTTCGTCGCGCCATGTCCGCCCATCTGGACATCAGCCCGCAGGAAATTCGCGTGGGGTTGCGGGTGACAAAGCATTCCGACCAGATAGTCGGACAGGTCTTTTTGTCCGATAGTCTGGAAAACGGCGCGGGCTACTGCTCCCACTTCAAGCAACCGGCGAGACTGAAACAGCTCTTGGAATTCATGGCGGATCCCAACGGCGACTTTCTTTCAAAGTGGCTGTCGCCCGATCATGCGAATTGCCAGACCTCATGCCCGGACTGCCTCCGCGACTACGCCAATCTTGCGTGGCACTGCATTCTTGATTGGCGGCTGGCGGTGGACATGGCCCAACTCGCTCTCAATGCCAGTGCCAACGTGAATCTGAACTCCCCGCATTGGCAGCCACTGGCGGCAACTGCGATACCGGCCTACTTCAAAGCTGCCAGCTTGGAACCGATGACTTTGGCAGGCTTGCCGGCGGGTCGAAATCCCAAGCGCCCTCAGCGGGTTGAGGTGATCATTCATCCGCTTTGGGCCTTAAACCACCCCATTGTCGTTCAGGCCGAAAACGATGCCCGCGCAGCCGGCATCAGTGAGCCCTTGGCCAAAAAATCTCTTTTTGAAGTTCTCCGCCGACCGTTTTGAAGGTATTGAATTCATACCGTCTGAAATATTGAATTACCTTTTCGTGATCGGGTATGTAGCCGTTGGTTGACGGATACTTATTCAGTCACGGCCTCAGCAACTACCTCGCGTTCGCGGATCCACGTGAAGATGACCGGCGTGACGACGAGGATATGCACGAGTGACGACAGCATGCCGCCGCCGCCGGCGGCGCGCGCTTCAGGCCACGGCGGACCTGGCTTCGCGCGCGAGCCGGCGTTCCCAATACCAGGTGAAGAACACGGGCACGGAGAACAGCGACACGATGTCGAACACCATGCCGCCGATGACCGGCAGGATCATCGGGATCATCAGCTCGGAGCCGCGGCCCGTGGCCCAGAGCACCGGGATCAAGGAGAGCAGCGTGGTGGCGTTGGTCATGATCGCGGGCCGGCGGCGGCGCAGACCGGCGAGGAAGACGCGCCGATGCACTTCCTGCACGGTGCCGGGATGGGTTTTGAACTGGTCTTGGATATACGTGCCGAGGAGGATGCCGTCGTTGAACATCACGCCGAGCAGCACGAGGAACCCGACGACCACGGCCGTGGTCATCTCCGCGCCCCAGAGCCAGACGAAAAAGAATCCGCCGGCGGTCGTGACCGTGGCGTTGCAGAGGACGATGATGCTGGTGATCAGCCACGAACGCGTGCCGAGGTAGATCAGGACCACCATGACGAGCATCGAGGCGCTGATGATCCAGCGGAGCGTCTCGTCGGCTTTCAGCTTCTGCTCGTAGCGGCCGACCCAGCGATAGGTCGCGCCGGGCGGCATTTCCAAGCGGCCGTCGGCGAGCGCGGCGCGCAGGCGGGTGTCGGCGTCGCGCACGACCTCGACCTCGCCGCGGCCCCGGGCGTTGAGGAGGACGTATTGCGTGCGCTTGCCGCCTTCGGAGCGGATGGCCATCGGGCCGATGGTGTAGGTGAGGCCGGCTTCGCTGGGGCGGGTGGAGGTGACGCGGACGCTGCCGGCGGAGAGGGCGGCCGCGACTTCCCGGGGGAGCGGATCGCCGGCGGGCACCGTGAGTTCGGCGCGATGCGGGGAAAGGATCGTGAAGTTGCGCTGGTGGGCGAGGGGGAGCCTCGCGAGAAACGCGGCGGTGTTTTCCGGGTAGGGCGGGTTATCCTTAACCCGCCGTTCGGTTTCGTTCGCGCTGAGCGGCGCGTTAGGGATAACGCGCCCTACCTCCAGCACATGGACCGTCGGAATCGCGAGCAGGCTGGTCAGCGGGATGGCGCCGTGGCCGTCGGTGGCGGCGACTTGCAGTTGGAGCAGCTCGTCGGGATCGTCGCGGCGCTCGCGCAGGTAGCGGATGCGGACCGGATAACGCAGCGCCCCTTCGACCGAATACGTCACGGCCATGCCGCCGAGCGCGGTCTCCACGGTGCGCATCACCTGCTCGTTGCCCAGCCCGAAGCGCGCGAGCTTCGCCGGATCGAGCCGGATCTCCGCGTAGGGCTTGCCGCCCTCGCGCTGCATCTGCACATCCACCGCCCCGGGCGTCGGCTGGATGATCTTCTCCGCCCTTTCGGCGAAGCGTTCCAGCGCCTCGCCGTCGTCGCCGAGAATCTGGAGCGCGATCAGGCTGCGGATGCCGGTCGAGAGCATGACGATGCGGGTCTCGATCGGCTGGAGCCAGCTCGGCGCGACGCCGGGCATCTCCGTGATCGCGGCGAGCGCCGCGCGGACTTCATTGAGCGTGCGCGGGCGATGCTCGATCCGGCCGTCGGCGCGCGTGATCTCGTGCATCGGCCAGTCCGCATAGGGCTTCAGCAGCACGACGGTCTCGATCATGCCGATGGGGGCGGGATCAAGCGCCGTCTCGGCGCGGCCCATCTTGCCCATCAGGCTCGCGACTTCGGGGATGGATTCGATCAGCCGGTTTTGCGCGAGCATGATGCGCTGCGTCTCGCCGAGCCCGCCGGTGGCGGGAATCGACGGCATGAAGAGCAGGCTGCCTTCGTCGAGCGGCGGGAGAAAGCTTGAGCCCGCGCCGGGGAAAGCCCGCGTCATCGTGCGATCAAGCGTCGTGTGCGCCAGGTCGCCGCCGGCGGCGGCGATCACCTGGCGCAGCGGCCAGCTCAGTGTCTGCCAGCCCGCGCCGAGCAGATAACCGCCCAAGGCCATCGTGGCGATGGCGACGGTGAAGATCACGCGGTGGCGCTGGATGCGCTCGTAAGCCCACTCGTAGGCGACGTGAATCGCGTGGCTCATGGGATTTTCCTCGTAGTTGACGAGGCGTTCGCGGCCGATCCGCCAGACCGCGGAGGCGGCTAGAGTGGCGAACAGCGGCGCAAACAGCCAGCCGGGAATGGTGAGCGTCCAGCGGCCGTAGTCCATCGGCAGCGCCCAGCCGTCGCGCACGAACCAGCCAAAGGCGACACCCGCCGCGATGCCCGCGAGCGCGAGCAAAACCGGCTTGCGCACGTGCCACGGGGGCAGGAGCAGCCGGCAGAGCACGGGCACAAGCAGCGTGCCGAAGAGCACGGCGCCGCTGATGGCGAGTGATTTGGTCAGGGCGAGCGGTTGAAACAACCGGCCCGCCTGGTCGCTCAGGGCGAAAATCGGCAGAAAGCCGATGACGGTGGTCGCCGCCGAGGTGAGCAGCGGCCGCGCGACTTCCTGCGCGGCATGCACCACCGTGTCGGTGATTTCGGGATTGAACGGCGAAGTCGGCATGGCGCGGCCCTCGCGCCGGCATTTTTCCTGCAGGTCCACGAGGTGCTGCGTGATGTTTTCGGTCATGATGATCCCAAAATCCACCATCACGCCGATGGCGATGGCGATGCCGGCAAGGCTCATGATGTTCGCGCCGACTCCGAACAGGTGCATGACCAGAAAAGTGAACAGCATGCCGAGCGGCAGGCTCACAGCGACGGCCAGACTGGCGCGCACATGCAACAGGAAGAGCACGACAACGATGATGGTCGTGATAACCGCCTCGATAAGCGTGGCGGTGACGGTGGCGGTCGTCTCGCGGATGAGATGGGAACGGTCGTAGAACGGCACGACGCTTAACTCCTCGCGCGCGAGTGCCGGCCCGAGATCCACGAGGCGTTGCTTCACCGCATTGATGACGGTCTTCGGATCCCCTTGGACGCGCATGCCGATGATGGCGCCGACGTGTTCCTGATAACCGTCGGCGAGCAAGCCCTGGCGGAACTGTCCGCCGAGCCGCACGTCGGCGATGTCGCCGAGCCGGAGGCCCGCGCCTTTGAGCCGGTTGCCGCGGATGACGATGTTCTCCACGTCCGCGACCGAGCGGATGAAACCCACGCCGCGAATCATGGTTTCGACGCCGGTCTGCTCCACGCTCATCGCACCGACATCGCGGCCCGCCTGTTGCACGGCCATCATCAGCATATCGAGCGTGAGGCCCTGTTCCTCAAGCCGCGTGGGATCGACGTCGATCTGGTATTCGCGCACGACGCCGCCGGCCGGCGCCACTTCCGCCACGTCGCGCACGGCGCGCAACGCCGGCACCACCAGCTGATCCAAAATGAAACGCTTTTTCTCGATGTCGCGCGGCCCCTGCAAGGTGAACGCATAGACCTGGCCCATCGCGGTCGCATCGGGACCGAGCCGTGGATTCACGCCCGCCGGCAGGATGCCTTGCAACTGGGAGAGCCGCTCAAGCACGCGGGTGCGGCAATCGTAGAGATCGCGGTTTTCGTCGAAAATGACGTAGATGTAGCTCGCCCCATAGAGCGACATGCCGCGCACGGTCTGCACCCCCGGCAGGCCCTGGAGTTCACGCGCGAGCCGCGAAGTGACCTGCTGGTCCATGTCCTGCGGGCTCTTGCCCGGCCATTCGGCCCAGACGATCACCTGGTTGTCGCTCAGGTCGGGGATCGCATCGACGGGGACATTCCGCCACGCCCAGAAGCCGGCAACCGCCAGCCCCAGCGCCGCGGTGAGCGTGAGAAAGGTGTTACGGATGACAAAGGAGAGCATTGAGGGAAATTGTGCTGCGAACCTGAGCGAGTAGTGTGATCAAGCGTGAGTCGGCCAAATCCGCCCGTTCACGCTCGCGGCTGCTGGGTCAGTGCTGGTGCGCCGCGGCGGGCGCGACGGCGCCCACGGGAAAGCGTAAACTCGACGTGCCCGCGAGCTGCGCCTGGCTGTCGATGAGGAACACGCCTTGCGTCGCGACTTCGTCGCCGGGTTTCAGGCCGGCGCGCACGACATACATGTCGTTGCCCGACTCGTTCTCGAGGCGCGGCCCGAGCGCAAGCGGCGCGAGCTCGAAGCGGACGCGGCCATCGCGCTGCCGCTCGGCTACGCGCCACGCCACGTTGCGCACGCCGGTGGAGAGCACCGCGGTTTTCGGAATGAGCACGAACTTGCCCCAGGTATCGGGGTCCTGCGGATCGGCGGGGCGGAAGTCGGACGCGAGCACGCCCTTGATCTGCGCGGCCACGAGGGAACCCGGTTGGAGCACGGACCGCGCCCCGCTGATGTAGATGCGCACTTCGCGCGAGCGGATCTCAGGATCGATCTCCTGGCCCAGCCGCGCGACGGTGGCTTCGAGTTCAGGCAACGGACCGTGATCGTCGCTTTCCAACACCACCCGCTGCCCTTCGCGCAGGAACCGCGCCCGGCCCTCGGGCACATGCACGACCAGCGTCAGCCGGTCCGGGTCGACGAGCCGGAGCAACGGCGTGTCGGCCATGACTTCCCGGCCGAGTTCCAGGCTCTCGTTGACCTTTTCAAAGTCGCGGAGCAGCACCTGGCCGGCAAAGGGGGTATGGATGGTGACGATGTCGCGCGGGGGCTCGCCGCCCAGAATGGCGGCGGCGATGGCGGAGAGGTTCCAGCGCGCAAAGCGCTCCGTGAGGGCCCGGATGGTCGGCTCATCGCCCAGCTTCACCGCGGCCGCCAGCTCGCCCTGCGCCGTGAAAGCCTCCGGGCTGTAAAGGTCCACGACAGGCGCGCCGGCCGCGAGGTTCTCGCAGCAACCATAGGTCGCCATGTAGCGCTTCACGATCCGGCCCGCCACGCGGGGGATCACCACGGAGGTGTAGCGGTGATCGTAGTCCGCCGCGCCGTAGGCCCTGACCGTCACGCTGGCCGGGCCTTCAGTGACCGTCGCAAGCTGCACACCCATCCGGCGCTGTTGCTCGCGCGCGAGTTCGCCGGCGGTGACCCGGGTCATCTGCATGCCGCAGACCGGGCAGTTGCCGGGCTGGGTGCCGATGAAGTCCATCATGGGGCAGGCCCAGCGCTCGCCGGCCGCCGATTTGGCCGGGTCAACGCGGGCGTCCGGGACGGAAAAAAGCGCGCGTGACGGCAGCAGCGCGATGACGAGCGCGCCAGCGGCCAGACCGGCCGCGGCGATGAGAAGGGCGGGAGGGGAACGCATGGCGGCTCAGCGCTTGATGACTTCGTTTTTCAGGTAGGACGGCCCGTAGCGGTCGGGATCGGCCTTGAATTTCGGCGGGCACATCCTGCAGCCGAAGCCGATGGTCCGGCCCTGATACTCCGCGGTCGGAAGGTTCGGATCGACGTCCATGCCGCAGATCGCGCAGACGGTGTTCACCGGCTGGCCGGCGGCGGGAGTCGCGGCGGCGGGGCTGTGATTCGCGTGCGGATCGGCCGCGGTCGCTGGCGGTGCGCTGGCGGGCACGAGCGGGTTGGAAACCATCGCGGCGTAGTCGCCGCCGCTGGCGGGATGACCCGCGTGGCCGGGGTGGGGATTATACGCCGCCGCGCGCACGATGAGGGCGATGAGCGCGCCGGCGGCAAACGTGCCGAGGAAGATGAAAATGCTGCGGGTCATGGGAGTTCCTGTTGGGTGGTGGCGGAAAATTGGCCGGCCGGCAGATAGCGCCAGAGTTCGGCGCGCGCGCTGCGCACGGCGGTGTCGGCTTGGATGATCTGCAGCTCGGTGTCGGTGGCTTTTTCGAGCAGTTCGACGATTTGCAACACCGTTGATTCGCCGGATCCACCGACGCCGGCCGAGCGCACCATCGCGTCGTATTCAGCGTCGAGGCGGGCGCGCGTTTCGGCGCTGAGCCGGCGCGCGGTTTCGGCGAGACGTTGCGCGCGATCGACGCGCGTCAAGGCGGCGGAGATCCGGTAGCGGGCGGCGGTGCCGTCCGTCTGCGCGGCGGCGCGTTCGGCTTCGGCCGCGCGCACTTCGGCGCGCGCGTAGCGGCGGCTGCGCCAGGGAATCTCCGACATGAAGGCGAGGCCCACGGTGTTCTCGTCGCCCATGGCGGTTTTTTCATTTTCGAGGCTGAGCCCGACGGCGGTCATGGGATTCGCCGAGGCGCGAGCCATCCTGGCCATCGCCGTGGCCTCGGCGGAGCGGGCCGCGGCAAGTTGGAGTGCGGCGGAGTCGTCCACGCTGATGTCAGCGACGGTCGGCGCGGCAAACGCGGGGAGCGGCGCGTCGGGTTTGAGCCCCAGGCGGCCGCGCGCCTCGGCGAGCGCATCGGCGGCCATCCGGCGCTCTTCCTCGACCATGAACTGCATGGACGCGATGCGGGTCTGGACGGTGAGCCGGTCGGCGATGCGACCGGTGGGGCCGGCGGCGAGTCGGACCTCGATGCTGCGCAGCACGGCGTCGAGCCGGCCGAGCTGCGTTTCCAAAATATGGATGCGCTGTTGCGCGCCCTCGGCTTCGGCGAGCGCCATCGCGGTGTCGGCGGCCATCTCTCCGGCCATCACGGCATAATCGGCATTGGCCATCGCGGCACCGGCGTGGGCACGCTCGCGGTCCGCGGCGCGCTCGCCGCGTTTCGGGAGCGGCTGGCGGACGTTGAGTCCATACATCGTGCGCCGCTCGCCCAGCGGGCCGTTGAGGCGCGACGTCATGCCCTCCACCTCCGGATCGGCGAGCCGGCCCGCCGAGTCGATGCGCTCGCGGGCGGCCGCGGCCCGGCTTGAGGCGGCGGAAAGCGCCGGAGCCCCGGTGACAATGCGGATAAACTCGGCATGCGCCTCAGGCGGCTCGGCACCCGAAAACAGCGTGGAGCAAGCCAGTGCGCTCCCGAGCGCGAGGAGGAGGGGACGCAGGCGCACGGGGGTCAGTTGGACTTGTGTTCGCCGTGGCCCTTGGGCGCATCGGCTTTCGGGGCGGGCGCGGATTTCGCCGCCGCAGCGAGTTTCGCGAGGTGTTTCGCCGGCTCATGCAGGAAATCCCCCTCGCAGCCGTCGCAGCAGAACACCACGAAGCGGTCGGCTTTGCCGTCGACGCGGTAGATATACTCAGGCGATTTGCCCATGCTGCCGAGCTTCTCGTCCGAAACGAGGCAGACATCGAGGGGATAGTTCTGGCGCGCTTTCGCGGCCCAGACGGCGTCCTTTTCGGTCACGGGGATCAGCTGGCCGGCTTTTTCGGCGGGGGCGGCTTTGGCGGAGGCGGAGTGGTTGTGCCCTTCGGCGGCGAAGCCAAGGGGACCGGCCAGCAGGACGGTGGCGGAAAACAGCAGGGCGTGGGGGAGGGAGGATTTATTCATGGATGGGTGGGATGAGGAGGAAGTAGCAAGGTATCATTGACAGTCCAGCCCCGACGGAAAGGCCGCGGCTGGACCGGTGTATCTGTCTGCGGGAGTCAGGAAAGGATGCGGGTCCGGCAATCGGGGCCGGGGCCGGCGAGGCCGGTGAAGATCGCGGCGGCGAGCGGGAGTTTGGTGGCTTTCATGGCGGGGATGAGTTTTAGCTCGGGTGCCGCACGGGTTGTGCGACTGTCATCCAGTCATACACCGCCGGACTGGAAATCCCTCAGAAATATGATTCGTCCGACGATTTTGAGGGATTTCGCTGTTCCGGGTGTATAATCTTCCGTAATCCCCATGAACACCACCCCTGATTCCCTTGCCGAAAGTCTGCGCAGCTGGCGGGTGACCCCGCCCGCCGATCCGGGCTTCCGTAACCGTGTGTGGCAGCGCATCGAACGCCAGGCCGGGGCGACCTGGCCGGCCTACCTGCGGGCCCACGCCGCCGTCTGGTCGCTCGCCGCGGTGCTGGCGTTGAGTGCCGCTGGCTATACCGGCAGCGCCATGGCGCGGGCCCGGGTGCAGGCTGATCGCGAAGCCATCGTGGCCACCTACCTGGTGGACTTGGACCCGCGGGTCCAGGCCTTGCTTAAGCCATGAAATACCTGCTGGGCACGAGCGGGGCTCTTGTTCTCGTGGCGGCTGTCACGGGTTTTGTCTGTTACCGCCTGAGCTGCGAACCACCGCTGCATGCGGCAGTGGCGAAAGGTGACACCATGGCGTGGCTGCGCACGGATTTTCACCTGGACGCCGACCGGTTTGCGGCGATCAAAAAGTTGCACGAGGCCTACGCGCCTTCTTGCGCGGAGCATTGCCGGCTCATCCAAGAGGCGACCCGGGAGCACAACGCGCTCAAGTCCGCCGCCGGGGCCGACCCCGCCGCCCAGATCGCGGCCGGGCGCAAACTGCAGGAGCTGCGCACCGCCTGTGAGACCGCGATCACGGCCCATGTCCGGCAGGTGGCCGCGCTGATGTCCCCGGAGGACGGTCGGCGCTACCTGGCCCTGGTGCTGCCCAAAATCGCCAGCTTCGGTCACGCCACCGCGCCCGACTTGCAGCTCAATCACACGCACTGACGCCATGGAAGCCGACCCGGGCGCCGGCCCAAGCGATGAGGAGTTGATGCGCCGGCTGCAAGCCGGCGAAGATGCGGCCCTGGCGCCGTTGATGCAGCATTGGGAGGCGCCGGTGAAGCGTTTTGTTTTCCGGGTCGTGGGCAACACGGCGGAGGCGGAGGATCTCGCCCAGGAGGTGTTCGTGCGCATCTACACCAAACGCTCCACCTACCGCCCCGGGGCGAAATTTTCAACGTGGTGTTTTTCCATCGCGGCCAACCAGGCAAAAAACCGGCTCCGCTGGTGGCGGCGCCGGCCGGCTCTCTCACTCGACGCCTGGATCGGGGCAGGTGGCGATGCGACCGACGAGTCGCCGGCCGGTGCGTCCGCCTCGCACGAGGCGGTGCGGCACGAACAGATCGTCGCCGTGCAAAAGGCGGTGGCCGCGCTGCCGCTCGATTTGCGCACCGCCCTCGTGCTTTTTGAATATGAAGGGCTATCGATGGCCGACATTGCCGCGGCGCTCGGTTGCACGACGAAGGCCGTGGAAAACCGTCTCTATCGCGCCCGACAACAACTGAAACTTACGCTGGTGCCGGCCGACTGAACGGGCCCGCCAGGCCGAGGGACCTCAGGCGGCCTTTTTCCGGAAGAATGGCGCGGCCTCGGCGCGGATTTCCGCGAGGGCTTGCTGCATCTTGGGCGACTTGAGCAGCTCGCGGGCGACGGCTTCGCCCAGGATTTTTCCGGCGATCACATCGCTCGGGTAATGCGCGCCGCCGACCACGCGGCTCCAACGGACGAGCGCCGCCTGTTTTTCCCAGTCGGCGGCATGCTCGGGGAACACGGCGGTCAGCACAGCGGCGATGCAAGACGCGGAGTAGGCGTGGCCGCTGGGGTAGGAGGTCGTGACCGGTTTGGCGACGGCCGGGCGCAGGGCCGGATCATTGACGGAGGGTCGCGGCCGGTTGTAGCCGGCTTTGGCCGCCTCGACCGTCGGGCGGCACTCGCGGTAGATTTGTTGGAAAATTACGTGGGTGCGCGGCAGGTTTTGCGCCGTGCACCAGTCGCCCAACACGGGGGCCATGAGGGAGAATTCATCGAACTTCTCGTAGTGCCTGGCCAACGCGGCCTGCTCGGAGGTGCGGGTGGCATCGAGCATGGCGGCTAGTTCATGCTCGCCTTGGGCAGCGATGGAATCCCCAGCGGGCGGGAGCGGGACCACGGCGCGCCAGTCAAAGCCGGCGGCGTGGAAAAATTCCGGCGCGACGGCCGGGGTGGAGTCGGCGGCCAGGGCGGCCGTGGCAATGGACAGCACCGCCAACAGAAAGGTCGGGTATTTCATGACACCGCCTATTCCACGCTGCGCAGCTGGATGCTGTCAATGCGGTGATCCTTGGCCTGCACGTCCGAGACGATGATGAGCTTGTCGCCGGGAAAAATGCGGCCGAGTTTCAACAGGGAGGCGGTCGCGCGCTCGATGGTGGCCTCGGGGTCGCCGAAGGGCGCGAGCAGGAACGGCTCGACCGAGCGCACCATTTTCAAGTGGCGCAGGGTCTCAAGCGAGTCGGTGACGGCCAGGATGGGCGCGCGCGCCGGGCGGTGCGCGGCGATGCCGGCGGCGTTGGTGCCGTGCCGCGTGAAAACGAGCAGCAGCGAACGGGGAAACTCGTTGGCCAGCACCACGGCGGCGCGGAAGACCTTCATGCGCTCCTGGATGAACACGGCGGGCTCGGGGAAATCCGCCGCCAGCTCCTCCTCGATGCGGCGGGCGATGCTGTCGAGCACCTGCACGCATTCGAGCGGGTATTGGCCCACGGTGGTTTCGCCGGAGAGCATCACGCAGTCGGCCTGCTCATAGACCGCATTGGCGACGTCGGTGATCTCGGCGCGGCTGGGCATCGGCTGGCCGATCATCGACTCCAGCATGTGCGTGGCGATGATGACGGGCCGGCCGATGGCGAGGCAGGTGCGCACGGCCCGGCGCTGGATGACCGGCAGCTCATGCAACGGCACCTCGATGCCGAGGTCGCCGCGCGCGATCATAAGGACATCGGTGGCGCGGATGATGTCGTCGAGGTTGTCGATGGCGGACTGGTCCTCGATCTTGGCGACGATGCGGGCGCGGGACTTGTTCTCCTTGAGAAACACCCGGAGCAGATCGATGTCCTGTGCCTCGCGCACGAACGAGAGGGCGATGAAGTCCACGCCTTCCGCGATGCCGACGAGCGTGTCGCCGCGGTCTTTCTGGGTGAAGGAGGGGAGGTTGACCTTCACGCCCGGCAGGTTGATGTGCCGGCGCGAGGTGAGCTGGCCGGGAGTGAGCACGCGGCAGCGGATGTGGGCCTGATCCTTCGACAGCACCTCGAGACGGATCAGGCCGCTGTCCACCAACACCGTGTCGCCGACCTTGATGTCGTTCACGAGGTCGCGGTAATTGACGTCAACCGAGCGGATTTCCTCGCCGCCGGGACGGTCGATGCCGGGCTTGACGGTGAAGTCAAAAATTTCGCCGGCCTTGAGTTCGATCGGCGCCTCCAGATCGCCGGTGCGGATTTCCGGGCCCTTGATGTCCATCATGATGGCGACCTCGCGGTCGGCCGTCTTGGAGGCGGCGCGGATGCGGCGGATGATCATCCGGGTCCAGTCATGTTTGGCGTGCGCCATGTTCAGACGCACGACATCCACGCCCGCGATGATGAGTTTCACGAGCATCTCCTCGCTTTCGGTGGCGGGCCCGAGAGTCGCGATGATCTTGGTCCGGCGCATGGGTTGAGGCATAGGGCGGCACGGAAGCAGTTACCCTGCCGGGCGGCAAAACAAAAGCCACCCGGCGGCGGCGGGCGCGGGTCGCCGCCTCCGGGTCGCGGGCGTTCGGATTATTCGTGCAGGCGGCGGCAAATCGGCTACAAGTCCCACCCCATGGATTCGTCAACTGGCACCCACGGGAAAATCTTGTCGCCGCGCTTGGTGTTGCCGCCGGGTTATGGCGCCCGGCGCGGGCTCAACTGGAGCGTCGTGGGCTTCATGTATACGAGCTTCTACATGTGCCGTTACAACCTCTCCATCGCCAACAAGGCGATCTCGGACGAGTTTGGTTTCACCAAGGAGAACATGGGCGACATCCTCGCGGCGCAGTTTTATGCCTACGCGATCGGGCAGGTCGTCAACGGGCTCATCACCGACCGGCTGGGCGGGAAAAACGCCCTGCTGATCGGGGCGGCGGGCACGATCCTCTCCAACCTCCTGTTCGGCTTCGCCTCCTTCTGGGGCATGCTCTGGCTGTTCATTCTGCTCCGCGGCATCGACGGCTACTCGCAGTCGTTCGGCGCGCCGGGCTTCATCAAGCTCAACGCGTCGTGGTTCAGCCAGACGGAGCGCGGCACCTTCGCCGGCGTGTTCGGCTTCATGATCAACCTCGGCCGCGTGGCGATCAACCAGCTCGGGCCGGCGCTGCTCGGCGGGTTCGTGTTTCTCGGCATGTGGCAGATCCCGCCGCAACACTGGCGCATGCTCTTCTTCGTGCCGGCCGGCATCGCCACGGTCGTGGCGCTCGCCCTGTGGCTCTTTGCGAAGGACACGCCGGAGGAGTGCGGCTTCCACCACGTCTACAAGGGCGAGGCCGACCATGACGACAAGGATGTGCATGGCCGCATGGGCGAAGTCTTCAAGGTGATCGTGACGAACAAATTCGTCTGGATCATGGCGTCCGCCTACGCCTGCACCGGCGCCGTGCGCCAGACCGTGGACCAGTGGTTTCCCCGCTACCTGCAGGAGGCGCACCACATCAACCTCGACTCGGCGCTGTTCCTGGTCGTCGGGTTCCTGATTCCGTTCGTGGCGTCGGCGGGGTCGTTCATCTCCGGGATCGTGTCGGACAAGCTGTTTGCCGGCCGCCGCGCCCCGGTGGCGGCGGGCATCTATTGTCTGGAGATTGTCGTGATTCTGGTGGCGTCGCAGTTGCACGGCCCCGTGCCGATCGCCATCGCGTTCGTGACGATCGCGTTCACCGTCAACTCGACCCATTCGCTGCTCGGGCCGGCGGCGGCCATGGATATCGGCGGACGCAAGGGCGCCGCCTTTGCCTCGGGGTGCATCAACTCGTTCCAATACCTCGGCGCGGGCGTGGCGATGCAGCTGCTCGGCCGGCTGCTGGAGCGGACCGGCTACACCTATTTCTTTTATTTCATGATTCCCTGGGCGATCCTCGGGGCGGTCCTGATGTTCAGCATGGCGAAGCAAAGGGACCTGCGGAAGCCCTCCGGCCATTGACGCGGCCGCCCCGCTTCAAGCCAGCTCGAACGCCGCCGCGCCTTCCCCCGGCGGCACGATCGTGTAGCCGCACTGCCGGGCGCTGAGCGCGGCCCCGCAGGTGGCGGTCACCGCCTCGGTCGAATTGCAGTCGCGGCTGAGGTGGGCGAGATAGACGTGCCGCCACGCCGCGCCGGCCACGCCCGCCAGCAGATCGCGCGCGGCCAGGTTCGAGAGATGCCCGTGCCGGCCGCTGATGCGTTGCTTCACCTGCCACGGGCGCTTGGTGTCCGCCTGCAGCAGCTCCGGGCAGTGGTTGGACTCCAGCACGAGCACATCGACATCGCGGATGTGCCCGGTGATATGGCCGGGGGCATGGCCGAGGTCGGTCAGCCAGGCCACGCTGCGGCGGGGCGACAGCAAATCGCCGTGGCCCTGCGCGACGACAAAACCCACCGGATCCTGCGCGTCGTGCGGCACGGAGAAGGCGGAGATGGCGAGATCGCGGAAAGTGAAGGTCGAGCCGGTTTCGAAATAATTCCAAGTCACGCGGTGCTTGAGGCCGGCCTGCACTTTTTCGGCGGTGCCCCGGTTGGCGAAGACCCGGATGTGCGGATGCCGGGCGAGGCCGGCCAGGCCCGCGGCGTGGTCGCCGTGCTCGTGCGTGAGCAGGATGGCATCAATCGACTCCAGCTTTTCGTCCGCGGCCTCCAGCAGTTCGCTGAGCCGGCGCGTGGAAAATCCCGCATCGAGCAGGATGCGCGCGTCGTCGCTGCGCAGCAGGGCAGCGTTGCCATTGCTGCCGCTGCCGAGGATGCTGAACCGCAGGGCCATCGGCGCGCATTGAACGCCCCACCGCCGTCCGTCCGCAATGGTTTTCTCGGCGAATGAGTTGTTTGAGGTGGAACGCGTTGACCCCAACGCGTTGGTTTCGGCGCTAACCGGCCGTAGCGCGTTGGGGTCACCGCGCTCCACCTTTGGCAAGGGTTGACGCGCGGCGGAAACTGGCTTGCCTTGACCCTCCATGCCGAAGCTGGTCCCCAGTCGAAAGAAGCCCCGTGCCGTGCGCGCCCTCAGCGGCACCGTGTTCATCACGCGGCAGGTGCATTTCAACTCCGCGCACCGGCTGCACAACCCGGCGAAAAGCCAGGCCTGGAACAAAAAACAATACGGCCTCTGCACCAACCCGCACTGGCACGGCCACAACTATGTGCTGGAGGTCACGCTCAGGGGCGTGCCCGATCCCGTCACCGGTTACATCGTCGACCTCGGCGAGTTGAAGCGCATCCTGCACCGCGCGGTCGTGGACAAGTGCGACCACCGCAACCTGAACGACGAGGTGCCGTTCCTGAAAAACGTCATCCCCTCGACCGAGAACCTCGTCCTGGCCTTCTGGACGCAGATCGCTCCGCGCATCCCGCGCCCGGCCCGCCTCCATTGCGTCCGCCTCTACGAGACCCCGCGCAACTACGCCGAATATTTCGGCCCGGAGACCACATGACTGCCTCACTGCAACCATGTGGGAGGGGCTTTATGCCCCGACTCTGCCGGTGCGGCCGTCATCCCGTCGGGGCGTAAAGCCCCTCCCACGCAATCCACTTTTCCGCGGTTACGTCACCCCGCCCAGAACCAAAAACGATCCGCCCATGAAGCAGATGTATCTCCACCGTTCGAACCGCGGGCACCTGCCGCCGGTCAAGCGGCGCTACGACAAAAAATTCCAGCCCTCCGCCGCCTACCGCGCCACCTTGCCCGACATGATGGAGGTCGCCCACGAGACCATCTCGGGCGCGCACATCCCGATCCAGCAGGTCGGCATCCACAACTTCAAGCTGCCGCTCAAATACCGCACCAAGGCCGGCAAGGTGGTCACGCTTGAGACCAGCGTCACCGGCACCGTGTCGCTCGAGGCCGAGCTGAAGGGCATCAACATGAGCCGCATCATGCGGACCTTCTACGAGCACAAGGACGGCGTCACCACCGGCGAGTGGATGGGCCGGATCCTCAAAAGCTACCTCCGCAAGGTGAAGACGAAGGACGCGCGGCTGAAGATCGCCTTCTCCTACCCGATGCTCCGGCCCAGCCTGCGCACCAAGCTGGCGGGCTACCAGTTCTACAGCGTCGCCTTCGAGGGCGTGATGACGCGCGACGGCCGCTACCGGCGCTTCATCCACTTCGATTTTGTCTATTCCTCCGCCTGCCCGTGCTCGGCCGAGCTGACGGAGCACGCCCGCGCCCAGCGCGGGGCCTACGGCGTGCCGCACTCGCAGCGCAGCAAGGCGCGTATCACCCTGGAGGAGGCCGAGGGCAAAAAGATCTGGATCGAGGACGTGCACGCGCTCTGCCTCCAGGCCCTGCAGACCGAGACGCAGGTGATGGTGAAGCGCGAGGACGAGCAGGCCTTCGCCGAGCTGAACGGCGCCTATCTCAAGTTCGTCGAGGACGCCGCGCGCCTGCTCTACCTCCGGTTCGACCGCGACCGGCGCATCGCCGACTTCCGCATCGCCTGCTCGCACCTCGAGTCGCTGCATTCGCACGACGCCGTGAGCGTGATCTGCAAGGGCGTGAAGGGCGGCTTCACCGCCGACTTCATGGACTTCGGCTCGCTCCTCTGCTGAACGGATTTGCCACCACGAAACACACGAAAGACACGAAAAACAAACCATGCTTTTCCGGACCATTCCTTTCGTGTATTTGGTGTATTTCGTGGTGATTCCGGTATGAAAACTCCCGTCATCCTCATCACCGGCGCCTCGCAGGGCATCGGCGCGGCCATCGCCCGGACCTTCGCGGCGGAGCTGCCCGGCGTCCGCCTGGCCCTCGTGGCCCGCAACGAAAAAAACCTCCGCGCCACCGCTCGCGCCTGCGCGAAACTCGGCGCCACGGCCGAGGTGTTCCTTTGCAACGTCGCCGATGAGGCCTCGGTCGCCGCGATGGCCGTGGCCGTGACCGCGCGCTTCAAGCACGTCGATGTGCTCGTCAACAATGCCGGCAAGTTCGCCGGCGCGCCGTTCCTCGAAATGACCACCGCGATGTTCGACGCCCAGATCGCCGACAACCTCCGCAGCCTCTTCCTCGTCTCGAAGGCCATCGTGCCCGGCATGGTGCGGCGCAAGCGCGGCGACGTGTTCAACATGTCCTCCATCGCCGGCCTGCAGGCCTACGCTTTCGGCGCGGCGTATTGCGCCGCCAAGTTCGGGGTCACGGGCCTGACCAAGGTCATGCGCGCCGAGTTGAAGGGCCACGGCGTGCGCGTCTGCTGCGTCCATCCCGGCGCAGTGTGGACGCCGTCGTGGACCGGCAGCGGCTTCACTGCCGAAAAAATGATGCCCGCCGAGGACATCGCCCGGGCCATCCTCGATGTTTACCGGCTCAGCCGCCGGACCGTGGTGGAGGAAATCATCCTCCGGCCGCAGCTGGGCGACTTGTAAGTGCCGGTCCGCGAGCGGGCGGCCGGACAGCGCCCGGTTCCTGACAGAAGCGTCAGGCGGATGGCGTAGTCTTCCTCGTTGGCGCGGCCAGACTGGCCGCGTGTGAGAAGTGTATCGTATGTTCCGCTGGTGCTATGCTGCGCCGGTCTGGCCGGGATCGCCGCCGGCCAGACGGTGCGCACTTGGACGAGTGACTCCGACCAGCGCTGGAGCCGGAACAACAACTGGTCCGGTAGCAACCGGCCCGACACCAGCAACGAAATCGCGCAGTTCGGCACCGGCCTGCAGCTCAATCCCGAGCTCAATGCGGGCAATTACACCGTGCGGGGCATCCGGTTCAGCGCCGGTGCTTCCGGCTACACCATCGGAGACGACAATGGGTCGCGCACCCTCAGGATCGGCGACAGCTCCGGAGGGTTCATCACAAACCTGTCGCCGACCGACCAGATCATCAGCATCGCCACGCTCCAGTTCCAGAGCGACGCCACGATCCGCACCACCGACACGGGCGAACTCACCCTCAGTTCACAACTCACCGGCACCAACCGCGACCTGACCTTCAACGCGGTGGGTGACATCACCGTCACGGGCGACATCACCACCGGCAGCGGCACGCTGACCAAGCGGGGGGCCGGCGACCTGAACCTGGCGGGGGCGAACACCTTCACCGGTCTCACCACCGTCCGCGCCGGGGCCATCGTGCTGGCGGCCTCCGACGTTTTCGCCGATACCGCCGCCATCGCCATTTCCTCCGGGGCCACCTTGCGGCTGAACGACCTGACCGACATCATCGGTCGCGTGAGTGGTTCCGGGGCGGTCGATTTTGGCCTGGGTGGCACCGGCCAGTTGACTCTCGGCTCGGGCACCAGCCTGTTTGCCGGTTCATTTCTCGGCAGTGGCGAGCTCATTATCGGGACGGGGGCGACGCTCACGCTCGGGGCGGACCTCACCAATTCGAACCTCAGCCTTACCCTCGCGGGCGGCACGCTGGAACTGGCCGGCCACAGTTTCACGGCGGGCGCCCTGAAGGTGACGGGCAATTCCGTCATCGACTTCAGCTCCACGGCGGACTCGGTCCTGTCCGTGAATTCACTGGGATTTGATTCCGCCGGCCTCCTGCTGACGGCCCAGAACTGGACCAACGCAGCGGATTATTTCTACAGCCAGACCGACTACCTCCAGGGCAGCGCGCCCCTCAACCAGGTGGAGTTCCAGGGCTGGAACCCGGCTGACACGAAGTGGCAGGACTACGACAACCAAATCACTCCCGTGCCGGAATCGCGCACTTACGGGGCATGGCTGCTGGTGGGGATGCTGTCCGCCGGCTGGTGGCTTCGCCGCCGGCAGCACCCGAATTCTGCCGATGATTCTGCATTGTCAGCCACTGATAAATGAAATCGAGTGCAGGCTCCCCGTTTGAGATGGGGAGCGAAATGTCCGCCGCCGCACCCCATGTTCTGCTCGTTGAGGACGAGCAAAAGACCCGCGAGTCGGTGGCCGAGGGACTGCAGCTGGAGGACTGGGGTGTGGCCACCGCAGTCTCCGGCGACGAGGCAGTGGCGGCGCTCGATCGGTCAACCTTCGACCTGCTGATCCTCGACTGGATGCTGCCCGGGCGGGACGGAATGGCCGTGCTGCAACACGTCCGGGCGCGCGGCAACCACATCCCCGTGCTACTGCTCACGGCCCGCCGGTCGCTCGATGACCGGGTGGCCGGCCTCGACGGCGGGGCGGACGACTACCTGCCCAAGCCCTTTGCGTTTGCCGAGCTGCTGGCGCGCAGCCGCGCCCTGCTGCGGCGCCCGGTGCTGAGCAGCGGACCGGCGCTCGCGTGCGGGGACCTGCAGCTCGACACCCGCACCCGCATCGCGCAGCGCGCGGGCGCAGACATCACGCTCACGCCGCGCGAGGTGGACATCCTGGAATACCTGATGCGCTACCAGGGCCAGAATGTGACGCGCGAGATGCTGGAGCGCGAGGTGTGGAAGCAGACGCGCCGGTTCACCTCCCTCGACAACGTGATCGACGTGCAGATGATGCGCTTGCGGCGGAAGATCGACTCCGAGGGCTCCGCTCCGCTCATCCACACCGTGCGGGGCATCGGCTACCGCTTGGGCCCGGGACCGGCATGAAGGCCTGGTGGAGACGCCGGTCGCTGCGGTTCCGTCTGGCGGTGTGGTATGCGGCGGGCGGCACGATCCTGCTCACCGTGTTCAGCGCCACGCTTTACGGCTTTGCCGCGCGGCGGCTGGCGCTCACCCCGCCCCTCCGGCAGGATCTGGCGGAAGTCTCGGCGCGGCTCACCGTCACGCCGGACCGGAAAATCCTCTGGGACAAAAAGGAGGTCGCGCCCTCGGCCGCCTGGGAGGCGGGCGATCCCTGGTTCGAGCTGTGGGACGGGGAGGGGCGGCTGGTGCGCCGCCTGTGGCCCTTCACCGAGAAACGGCTGGACCGCGTGCCGGCGGCGCCGACGCGCGGCTCGGACACCCTGTCGGTCTTCCGCATCGCGCCCGAGATCCCGTTGCGCTTCCTGTCCACCCCGTATGCCGGCCCGGAGACGGGCTGGATGATCCGGGTGATGCGCATCCATGAGCCGGCGGCCGACGCGCTCGCGGCCCTGCTGGCGATCATCCTGTTTTCCCTGCCACTGACGGTGCTGCTGCTGGTGGCGGGCGGTTACCTGATCACGCGGCACTGGCTCAAGCCGCTGGAGGTGATGGCACGCCAGGCCGAGGGGATCACCGCCGACAACCTCGGGCAGCGCCTGCCGGCGGGCGCGACCGACGACGAGCTGGGGCGGCTGGCGGCGGCCTTCAACCGCACGCTCGACCGGCTGGAGGATTCCTTCCGCACGCTCGACCGTTTCGTGGCCGACGCCTCGCACGAGCTGCGCACGCCGCTCACGACGCTGCGGAGCGTGGGCGAGGTCGGCCTGCGGCGCAGCCGCACGGTGGAGGAATACCGGGAGATCATCGGCAGCATGCTGGAGGAGGCCCAGCGGTTGCACCGGCTCGTCGAGCGCCTGCTCGAGCTGGCCAGCGCCGAGGGCGGGGCGAAGACGGTGCATCGCGAGCGGCTGCGGCTCGATCAGTTTGTGACGGCTTGCGTCAACGAGATCGGCATCCTTGCCGACTACAAGAACCAGCAGATCGAGATCACTGCGGCGGAATGCAGCGTGGAATCCGATCCGGTGCTTTTGCGGCAGGCGCTGCAGAACCTGATCGACAACGCCATGAAATACAGCCCGATCGGCGCGACGATCCGCCTCGCGGTGGCGGCGGGCAATGGGGAGTGCCGCGTGTCGGTCACGGATGAGGGGCCGGGTGTTCCACCCGAGCATCTTGCCCGGCTGGCGGACCGGTTCTACCGCGTCGAGGACTCGCGGGTGCGCGGGCGGGGCGGCTACGGTCTCGGCCTCGCGATCACCAAGGCCTACCTGCGCGTGATGGGTGGCCGGTTGGAAGTCACCGCCGGCGAGCCGAAAGGCAGTTGCTTCAGCCTCGTCCTGCCGGCGGGTGACAAACCAGCCTAACCATATCAGCGGGCGGGGCCGCAGTCGCGCTCGAAGCGGTTGAGCTTTTCCCGGGTGCCGATCAGCCAAAGCACGTCGCCGGCGTTAAGGGTCACGCCGGAACCGGCTTCGCGCACGACGGCCCGGGCACCTTTGGCCTGTTTCACCAGCACCACGTTGACGTCGTAATCATCGCGAAAACGGGCGGGATCGAGCAACTGCCCGGTCAGCTTCGGGCCGAGGGTGATCTCTCCGAGATGGAATTCTCCGGCGACCGGGTAACGCTCCCCCTCGGTGCCGTCGCGCAGGCGCTCGGCGAGGCGGTAGGCCATGTCGCGAATCGGCAGGATGACCTCGTCGGCCCCGAGGCGCTCGAGCACCTGGGCGTGCTTCACATCGAGGGCGCGGGAGACCACACGGCGGGCCTGGTGCTGCTTCAGCAGCAGGGTGGCCAAAATGCTGGCCTGCATGTTCTCGCCGATGGCGACCACGGTGACGTCGGCGGTGAGGGCGCCGGATCCCTTGAGCGCCGTCTCGTCGTTGCCATCCATCTCGACGGCGTGGAATCCGCCGGCGGAAAGGTCCTTGACGCGCTCCGCGTTGTCATCGCCGATGACGACCTCGCAGCCGAATTCACAAAGCCGGGTGGCGAGATGCACGCCGAAGCGTCCGCCGCCGAGGATGAAGATGCGTTTTGCCATAAAAATCAGCCGAGGGATACTTCCTCTTCCGGAGAGCGGATATGCCAGGGGTGGACCGGTCTGGCCAGATAAACCGCGAGCACCAGCGGGCCGACGCGCCCGGCGAACATGAGCGCCATGATGACGAGCTTGCCGCTGTCGGTGAGCAGGCCCGTGACGCCGGTGCTGAGGCCGACGGTGCCGAACGCCGAGACGGCTTCGAAGGCAAGCCCCAGCCAGCCGCCCGGGCCGGCCGCAGCCGGCTCGTCGAGTTCCGTGAGCATCAGGCTGCCGATGCCCAGCATCACGACCGTTGACGCGAGCAGGGCCAGCATCAGCGCTATGCCCGAGAGGCGGGGACTGATGCGGCGGCCGAGGATCTCGACGTTCTCCTGGCGGAGCAGGGCGGCCCGGGCGGTGCAGAACAGCACGGCCACCGTGACGGTCTTGATGCCGCCGGCGATGGAGCCGGGGGAGCCGCCGATGAACATCAGGATCATGCTGAACAGCAGGGTGGCCGGATGCATCTGGCCGGGATCCACCACATTGAAGCCGGCCGTCCGGGTCATGACGGAGTGGAAGGCGGCCCAGGAAATTTTGTGGGCGAAGGGTTCGTCGGCCAGGGTGTGGTTCCACTCGAAGAGCAGGGTGACGACCGTGCCGGCGGCGATCAGCAGCAGGGAGACGCCGGCGGCGAGCCTGGTCTGGAGCGCCAGGCGGCCGCGGCGGCGCGGATCGCGCCGCCAGAAATAATAATAGCGGAGATTGATGAGCGAAAGCAGACCGATGCCGCCGGCGATGACCAGGAGGTCAATGATGCCGAGCAGGACCGCGTCGCCCCGCCAGCGCACGAGGCCTTCGGGAAAGATGGAGAAGCCCGCGTTGCAAAAGCCGCTGACGGAGTGAAAGACCGCCTGCCACACGAGCATGAGCGCATCGGCGTCGGGGTTGAGCGCCTGGAGCCGCCAGTAGAGGCTGCTGGCGCCGGCGGCCTCGCACAGCGCCACCAGCAGGCAACTGTAACGGAAAAGCTCCGCCGGGGTCGCGCGCTGCAACCGGCCGATGGTGGCCGCCACCGCGCTCTCGTTGGCGAGGCTGAGGCGTTCGCCGCCGAGCATCACCAGGGCGAGACTGGCGGTCACGATGCCGAGGCCGCCGAGCTGGACCAGCACCAGCAGGATGGCATGGCCCGTGCCGTTCAGCATCCCGGCGATGTTGACCGAAGCCAGGCCCGTGACGCACACCGCCGAGGTGGAGAGAAAAAAGGCGTCGATCAGCGCCAGGGTCCGGCCCGGCTGATGCGCCCACGGCAGGAGCAAGGCGACTCCGCCGACCACGATCAGGCAGAGGAAGCCCAGGGCCAGCGGACGGAGGTCGGGATCCTTGCGCTGCGGCTGAAAGACGGACAGCCACTTGACATAGCTGAAGGGAAGGCGGTTGAGCATGAACGGGAGAGGGACTCAACGCATCGTGCAGCGCGCAGGCAAGCCGGTCCGGCTCAGGTGTCGGCCAGGCTCTTGGGGTCGGCCCCGACCTCGTGGCAGGCGCGGAGGAAGGATGCGGCGGACCACGCCTGGAACGCCTTGCCCATGGGCCGGCCGGTCTGGCCGTGCGCCCACTCGTTGAACTCCCACTCGTGGTTGCGGCCGAGCTTGTTCAGCTCGGCGAGGCGGACGAGTTCGCGGCAGGCGACCTCGTGGAAACCGAGCCGGTGGATGAAGCGCACCCACATGCCGCCGATGAAGGGCCAGAGGCCGCCGTTGTGGTAGTGGTGCGGGAGGTTGAGCAGGTTGACGGTGTAGTAGGCGCGCCAGTCGGGATCGCCGGCCTGCACGACGGGGTAGAGGTTGGCGACAGGCCAGGGCTGGTTGACGCCGACGCCCCACATGAAACGGAAGGCGGTGCGCGCGCGGTCGACGTCGAGCACGTTCATCAGGAACGCGAGGATGTTGCCGTAGGTGTCGCAGCGCCAGTTGAAGGCGAAGGGCGTGATCTCGGCCAAAAGATACTGCGTGTCGCCGAGCCCGCTCTGGCGGTCGGCGAAGCGATTGGCCCGGGGGCCGTTGGCGTCGGGCGCGGTGGTCGGCCAGAAAACATCCAGGATACGGCCGCGGATCTTCTGCGACCAGCGCAGGTAGTCGGCGGCGCGGTCGAACTGGCCCATGAGCTCGAGGATGCGGCCGTAGCAGACGTTGGCGCGAAACCAGAGGACCTCGTCATAGAGGATGTTGTAGCTGCGGCCGAAGAGATCCGTCCAATCGCCGCCCTCGGGGATTTCGAGCAGGCCGTCGTTGTTGGAATCCTGCGCGCTCAGCCAGTTCATGATGGTCTGGAGGCGGTCGGCGTGGCGGTAGAGCAGGGAGTGGTCGCCGGTGCGGTGGGCGTGGTTGTAGAGGGCGATGATGACCCACAGGCCGCTGTCGATGGAGGCGATGCTGCCGACGCCGGAGTAGTCCGGCACGCCGTCGTCAATCCGGACGTTGGCCGGGACCTGGCCGTTGGGGGTCGTGGCGTTGAGCAGGGTCTCGAGGGTCGCGATCTGGGCGGCGCGCACCTCCTCGTCGTCGACCTGGAGTGTGCTCCAGACCGTGATCGCGCCGTCGCGGGCCCACACGCTGCGGTAGTTGGCGTCGGTGCCGGTGACGGTGTTGTCGGCGAGGGAGCAGGCGGAGAAGCCGAGCGGCGTGATGTTCTTCTTGAGCGCGACGAGGGCCTGCTCGTAGGCGGTGGCGAGGAAGGCCTTCTCCTTGTCGGTGAGCGAGCCGAGCTTGGTGCCGGTGAAGAGCATCTGGAAGCCCGGCGCCATGTCGGCGCGCTTGACGCGGGTTTTCTCCTTGGTGGGCAGCACACAGACGACCCCGTAGTGGCAAAGACCGTCGAGCACGCCATCGGCGAGGATTTGGCGCGAGCTGTAGGTGGGCACGTCGACGGTGGCCTCGAAGAGTTCGGGCAGGGCGTTTTCGACGATGATGCCGCGGACCCCGGGCAGGCGGAACATGCTGGCGTCGTTGCCGGTGTCGCCGGCCACCAGCACAGTGTCGAGGGGCACGCCCAAGCGGGCGCACAGCCAGGAGAGCGCGCCGCCCTTGGTGGCGTTGCGCGGCAGCACGTCGAGGTCGCGGCCGCTGGAGTAGACGAGCTTCACCTTGAGTCCGGTGTCGGTGAGCTGGCGCTTGAGCTCGCGGATGGCGGCGGGGGAGGCGCGGTCGAGGAACCAGCTCGACTTGAACTCGTGCTGAAACTCATCCGGTTGCGGACGCACGCCGGGGAAGCGGGCGGTGATCTCACGCACCCGGGCCAGATCCCAGCCGTCGGCCAGGTGGTCATTCAGCTCGGCCAGCATCCGGCCGGCCCGGACGTCGAAGACCTGCGTGCCGACGCCGCCGATGTAGAAGTCGGCGGGCGGCAGCGTGCCGTCGTCCACGAAGCGGCGCAGGTCGTCCACCAGGCGCCCGGTGTTGTAAACGAGCAGCGGCCGCGCCTCCGGGGAGAGGGCGGTCCACGCGGCCTTGAAGCGCTGGGTGGCCTCGGGGTTGCCGAGGAGCGTGCCGTCGAGGTCGGTGCTGAAGAGGCGGACGGGCTGCGGATCGGGGGCGGGGCTCATGGTCAATGGCGCCGGATGGACATGACCGGGCAGGGAGCGTGGCGCATGATGTGCTCGGCCGTGCTGCCGACCAGCACGCGGGCGAGGCCGGAGCGGCCCTTGGTGGTGAGCACAATCAGGTCGATGTTGTTCTTCCCCGCCAGCTGCAGGATCTGATCGGCGGGCCGGCCCACGAGCACGGCGTTGCCGGCACGCAGTCGCGGAGGCAGCAACTCAGCGGACATCTCGCCGAGACGCTTGATGGCCTCGTGCTTGAGGTGGGCCAGCTCAGCCGGCGCCGCCTTGCCCACGGGCCGCAGCACATGGACGAGGTGGATTTTCGCGGCAAATTTCTGGGCGAGCGGCACCGCGTAGCGCAGCGCCTGGCGGGACTTGCCGGAGAAATCCAGCGGCACCAGCAGGTGCTGGAGACGGGGGTAGGAGGTCT
This sequence comes from Verrucomicrobia bacterium Ga0077533, assembly GCA_001464505.1. Classification (GTDB taxonomy): domain Bacteria; phylum Verrucomicrobiota; class Verrucomicrobiia; order Opitutales; family Opitutaceae; genus Lacunisphaera. Next base: position 14,736 of record LNEH01000134.1, on the reverse strand, counting down.
TGACGCGGCCCATGACCGCGTGGGTGGTTTTTTCAGCGGAGGAAGTTCTCATGAGGAAGGTGGCTGACGGGTGGCAGGATTAAGATTTTTGGAACCGCGAAGGGCGCGAAGAAACGCGAAGGAAGGAGGGCGATTGAAATCGGGGGGGTGATTCCGAAGGTTTGGCTTCGCGCAACTTCGCGTTCTTCGCGGTTGATCAGACGGTTTGGTCAGTCCCCGTCGTTCCAGGGTTCGTCCCACTCGTTGTCGGTGAAGGCGAGGGCGGTGGCGCGTTCCTCGATGAGGCTGGTAAGCTGCTGGGCGATGCCGGTCCAGGTGAAGAGGCTGCGGGCCTTGTGCGCGCCCATGCGGCCGAGGCGGTTCGACAGCCGCGGGTGCCGAATGATTTTCACGATGGAGATGCCCAGATCCTCCTTGTCGAAGGAATCGGCATAGAGGGCGTGGCGGCCGAAGGTGACGGCGCGGAACAGGCCGCCGTGCGTGGTGATGACGGTGGGCGTGCCGCAGGCCATGGCCTCGATGGCGGTCATGCCGAAGGGCTCATAGCGGCTGCTCAGCACGAAGACGTCGGCCGCGCGGTAGTGGTCGGCGAGGTCGGCGTCGGCGACGAAGCCGGAGAACTTGATGCGCTCCGCGAGGCCGAGCGCGGCGGCCTGGGCCTTGAGCTCGTCGAGGATCTGCTGCTCGTTGGCGTTGAGCGAGGTGCCGCCGACGGCGAGGTGGAGGACGGCGTCGGGGATGCGGGTCGCCACGACGGAGAAGGCGTTGACGAGGAGGTCATAGCCCTTGTTGCGGGCGAGGCGGCCGATGGCGAGGACGACCTTGCCCTCGCAGCCGAGGCGCTGCCGGATGGCGTTGCGCGAGGCGGCGCTGACGGGGAAGAAGCGGTTGTCGTCGTAGCCCGGCGGGATCATGTGGACGTTTTCGGCGGGGGCGCCGTAGTCCGACACGATCATGTCCACCTGCAGCGGGGTGGTGGCGATGACCTCCTCGCAGTTGCGGTAGAGGAGGGTCTCCTCGTTGATGCGCTGGGTGAAGTTGTATTTGGCTTCGAATTTCGCGGCGTCGTCCGGGAAATCCTTTTCCATCAGTTGCTTTTTCCAGAGGCCGAGGGAATGGGGCGTGTGGACGTGGGGCACGTCGAGCGCCTCGGCGAGCCGCTGCGTGGCAAAACCGGCGTCCCAGTAGTGACTGTTGAGGAACTGATATCTGAGCCGGTGCCGCTTGATGAAACGCAGGGCATTCTCGGACCATTCGCCGAGGTGGCGGACGAGGTATTCCTTGTCGAGGAAGTTGGGTCCGCCGCACGGGACGCGGAGGACGCGGACGCGGTCGTTGACGACGTCCATCTCGGGCTGGTCCTCAAAACGCCGGGTCCAGATGTCGACCTCGAAGCCGAGTTGGGCGAGCTTCTTGGCCAGCTCGAGCACATAGACGACCTGGCCGCCGGTGTCGGCCTTCCCCAGCGGGGGCTCGGCGGCGACATAGCCGTGGGTGGACACCATGCCGATGCGTGGCAGCGGGCTGGACGAATTGAGGGCGGTGTCGGACATTGTCATGATGGCAGACAGGGTCGTCGTCCTCTGGTTGCCCCGGCAAACCTCACCCCCTGACAATATGTTCAGGAACGGGCGGATCCGCCGGCAGGCAAGGGATCGTGGCCAGAGCCGGCTTGTAACCGGCGTGCGCGTCTGCTGCGTCCATCCCGGCGCAGTGTGGACGCCCTCCTGGGCGAATTCCGGCTTCACCGGTGAGAAGATGATGCCCGCCGAGGACATCGCCCGGGCCATCCTCAACGTCTACCGCCTCAGCCGCCGCACCGTGGTGGAGGAAATCATCCTGCGCCCACAGGCCGGCGACTTGTAACCGGGCCGTTTCCCGCGGTGTTTCCGAGCTAGATTCGTCTGGCCAGCGACTTGCGCCCGTGGCAACTGTGGGCCTGTCAATAGCCGCCTCCACCGCCTCCACCCCCGGCGCAGTCTTCCTGAGTTACGCCCGTGAGGACACGGACGCCGCCCGGCGCGTCGCCGAGGCGCTGCGCAGCGCGGGCCTGGAGGTCTGGTTCGACGAGAACGAGCTGCGCGGTGGTGATTCGTGGGATGCCAAGATTCGAAAACAGATCGACGCCTGCGCGCTGTTCATCCCGATCATTTCCGCGCACACGCAGGAGCGGAGCAAAGGCTACTTCCGGCTCGAATGGAAACTCGCCGTCGAGCAGACGCACTTGCTCGCCGAGGGCGTGCCTTTCCTCGCGCCCGTCGTGATTGACGACACGAAGGAATCCAGCGCGGTCGTGCCGCCGGAGTTCATGCGCGTGCAGTGGACCCGCCTGCCCGGCGCATTGCCCACGCCGCAATTTGTGGAGCAGGTGCAACGGTTGCTCGAAGCACCGGCTAAATCTGTAGGGCGGGGTCTCCCGACCCCGCCTCAACGGACCACGGCGGGATCAGGCGATCCCGCCCTACAGAAGAAGGGCCTCCCCGGCTGGATGTGGGGTGTGGCTGCCGCCGTGCTCCTCGCGGTGGGGGTGGGCATCGTGGCCCTGCGCCAGCCCGCGCCGCCCGCCGCGACACCCACCGCAACCAAACCACCTTCACTTTCACCCTCACTTTCCACTCCGCCACGCGTGGCGGACAAGTCCATCGCCGTCCTGCCATTCACCAACATGAGTGAGGAAAAAGACAGCGCGTTCTTCGCGGACGGCATGCACGAGGACATCCTCACCAACCTCGCGCTCATCCGCGAAATGCGCGTCGTGTCCCGCACCTCGGTGATGCCCTACCGCACGACGTCGAAACCCATGCGGCAGATCGCCCAGGAGCTCGGGGTCACCTACATCCTTGAGGGCAGCGTCCGCCGCTCGGGCAACAAGGTCCGCGTCACCGGCCAGCTGATCCACGCGGCGACCGACGAGCACATCTGGGCCGCGTCCTATGATCGCGAGCTCACGGACGTCTTCACCATTCAGGCTGAGCTGTCGCGGCAGATTGCGGGAGCCCTGAAGATGGCGTTGTCGCCCGAGGAGAAAGTCCTGATCGCCCGCAAGCCGACAGAGAACCCGGCCGCCTACGACAAATTCCTGCAGGCGCGTGAAATCTTTAACCGCGAGAGTAGCAACCCGGCCACCCGCCAGCGCCGGGCCGAGCTCCTGTCGGCGGCCGTGGCGCTGGATCCCGCCTTTGCCGCCGCATGGGGTGAGCTTGCGGTGGTTTATGCCCATGGGACGTTTCTCGGCGAACCGGACATGGATGCCCTGCTCGCCCGCGCCAAGGGGGCCATCGACCGCGCGGCGCAGTTGGCCCCGGATGACCCCGATGTCATCACGAGCCTCGGCACCTATTATTATTATGGCTTCCGCGACTATGTGCGGGCGGCCGAACAGTATGAAAAGCGCGCAAAACTGCAGCCCAACTCCCCGGTCGTGTTCAATTCCCTCGCGCTGATCCAGCGCCGGCAGGGTCGTTGGGCCCAGTCGCTGGCCAATGCGCGCCGGGCCAGCGAGCTCGATCCAGCCAACATCAATTATCTCCGCAATCTGCTGGCCACGCTGCGGGCCGCCCGGCGCTGGGACGAGGCCCTGGCGACACAGCGGCGGATCATCACGCTGCTGCCGGGCTACCTGCCGGCGGCTTTCAATCTGGCTTACGGCCATTTTCTGGCCAGCGGTTCGACCCGTGAAGGCGATGTTTTTTTTGCATCCTTGAAGCCGGAACAATTGAATTCACCGGAATGCATCGAATTGCGGAAGAACTGGGCCGGGACGGTCGGCGACTATGCCGAGGTCATCCGGCTGGACAAGGTTCAGCCCTACTACGAGGAGGACGGGGTGCCGCACTACGAGCAGGCCTATGGTGCCGCTCTCAGCTATTACGCCCTCGGCGACAAGGCGGGGGCCCAGGTCCGGCTGGGCGACTACCCGGCTGAATTGCGTGCGCGCCTCGTGCAGGAGCCCAAGAGCGTCCGCCTCTGGGCCTTTCTCGCGGGCATGGAGGTGATCCTTGGCAACAAGGCGGAGGCCCTGCGCTGCGCGGAGCGGAGCGTGGAGCTGATGCCCGAGTCGCTGGATGCCCTCGACGGGGTCAGCTACGCCGCCTTTCGGGCCAACACCTACGACATGACGGGCGAGAAGGAGAAAGCACTCGCGGAGTTCGCGCGGCTGTTGCGCACCCCGGCCACCGCCTTCGTGAACGTCCACGAATGGAAGCGCGGCTACAGCACGCTCCACGGCGACCCGCGGTTCGAGACGCTGCTCAACGATCCGAAGAACAACCAGCCGTTGTTCTGAGGCGGGCTCAGGGGAAAGCAGCAACCACAGATGACCACAGATTGACGCAGATACGGAAGGACACGTGTCCAACCAACGAAGTTTCGCTTCATCCTGAATTCCGCAGTTGGTTAACCGCTGATTTTCGCTAATCGGCGTTTATGCAGACCGTAGCCAGATTCTCTCTCGGGAGATTTCGTTCACCGATCAGGTGAACCAGTTGGGGCCTCAGTTCCATGCCAATTCTCTGATGAGCGTTCATTAGCGCGGATTAGCGGTTACTCATCAGAGTATTCTAGGCTCATCACTGCGTGGCAAATAGTCTCAAGCTAGCGATCCCGGCAGGCGGTCACTTTCATTAATCTGTGTGGATTTGTGTCCATCTGTGGTTCAACTGAATTCTTCCGGCTGAGCGGGTGGCAGGGGGCAGGGGACGAACCAGATTATCTTGTGCCGGCTTGAGTTCGCGGCACCCGACGGGCACAAACAGGCATGTCGCTTTCGCGTCAGGTCATCTTGGTGGTCGAGGATGAAGGACCGAAGGCTTTGCGCCGGTCTGGAAAACCACCGGACGCGAGGCGCTCAAGGCACTCAAGGAGCAACCGGTGGCGCTGGTCGTGCTCGATGTCGGCCTGCCCGACATGAGCGGGTTCGACGTTTGCCGCGAATTGCGCAAACAACACGCCGTGCCGGTGATTTTCCTCACCGCCCGCAGCAGCGAGGTGGACAAGATTGTCGGACTGGAGCTGGGGGCCGACGACTACCTCGCCAAGCCCTTCAGCCCGCGCGAGCTCACCGCCCGCATTCGCGCCGTGCTGCGCCGGAGCAACGGCACGTCGGTTACGGGAACAGCACCGACCGGCTGGACGCACGACGCGGCGAAGTGCCGCATCAGTTTTCAGGGCAAGACGCTCGACCTTACGCGCAACGAATACCGTCTGCTCGCCGCGCTGCTGGCGGCGCCGGGGCGCGTGTTCAGTCGCGATCAGTTGATGACGGCGGCGTGGGACGACCCCGGCGCGTCGTTCGACCGCACGGTGGACGCGCACATCAAGACGCTCCGCGCCAAGCTGCGCACTGTCGCGCCTGACGCCGACCCCATCGTGACGCACCGCGGATTGGGTTATTCGCTCAGAGAAGAATAAGACGCAACCCGGCAGTCGAAACCGAATCCCGAATGAAACCCGCAATGATATTCGCATGTAGGGCGGGATCGCTGATCCCGCCTCGGGCAATGCGCGGCTTGCGAGTCAAAGGCGGGATCAGCGTTCCCGCCCTACAGTTCAAATCAATTAGTTTAGCATGAAAATCCGCACGGCCATCTTCACGGTCTATGTGGCGGCCTCGGCGGTCGGCTTCATCGGCGTGATGGGCCTGGTGCTGCGCGACGTGCGCCTGCGCTACGTCGAGTCGATGCGGCGCACGCTCGGCGACACGGCGGCCTATCTCGCCACCTACGTCACGCCCGCGTCGGCGGGGGAGGACTGGGCGAGGAAACTCGAAGGCCTGCCGCCCGGCACCGAGGTGTTGCGGGTGTTTGCCTGCGGCGCGGACGGGCGGGTGATTTTCGACTCGGCGCGGCGCGACAGCGGGCATATCTATGCCTGGACGATGACCGGCGGCGGCCGGAGGGCGTCGGAGAATTACACCGTGGTCAACCTGGCCGAGGTCGGCAACGAGCTGCGGGTGGCCGCCCCGGTTCGTTTACAACAGGGACTGATCGGCTGGGTCGGGGTCGGGCGGCCGCTTGCGACCGTGGCGGAAGGGATCAGCCACGCTCGCTGGGGGTTAATTTGGTCGGCGGGGGCCGTCGCCTTGGTGATGATCGTGGCTGGTTGGTGGATTGCGGCGCGGCTCACGCATTCGCTCGAACGGCTGACGGCCTATGTGCGGACGGTGCGCGATGGCCGGCACGCGACTCCACCCCCTTCGCGGGCCACGGAAATCACGGAACTGGGCCGGGCCTTTGAGGAGATGCGCGATGCGCTCGAGGGTAAGCAGCACGTCGAGCGCTACACCCAGGCGCTGGCCCACGAGGTGAAGGCGCCGCTGGCCGCCATCCGGGGCGCGGCTGAGTTGCTGGACGAAAAAATGCCGGAGGAACAGCGGAAGAAATTCCTCGGCAACATCCGGGGCGAGGCCGCGCGCATCCAGCAGAGCGTCGAGCGGCTGCTGGAGCTGTCGTCGCTCGAGGCGCGCAAGGCGCTGCGACAGACGGAGACCATTGCCGCGGCGGATCTGGTCGCGGAGGCGGCCGCGGCCCTGCGGCCGGCGTTTGAGTCCGCGCGCGTGACGCTGAAAGCGGAACCGGTGCCGGCCACGCTGCGCGGCGAGCGCGTGCTGCTGCGCGAGGCGCTGGTGAACCTGCTGCAGAACGCCTTGGATTTCTCGCCGGCGGGCAGCGCGGTCACGCTGCGCGGCGCGGCGGCGGCGGGCCAGGCGAGTTTCACCGTCGAGGACAACGGCCCCGGCGTGCCGGACTACGCGTTGCCGCGCGTGTTCGAGCGGTTTTATTCGCTGCCGCGACCGGGCTCGGAACGGAAGAGCACGGGGCTGGGCTTGGCGCTCGTGCGCGAGATCGCCCACCTCCACGGCGGCGATGCCACGCTGGAGAACCGACCCGGCGGCGGTGCCCGGGCGGTCTTTTGGATTCCTGCGAAAGTAGCCTGAGCCTGCGGCGAGAAAAGCCGGCGTGAACAGGGCGCTGATGTCAACTATTGGTTGACATCAGCGCCTGAGCTGCGGCCGGATTGGGTGGGCGGCGAACTTGCTCGGGGCTTGCCCGCCACAGGCGTGGCCCGCTCCGCCGCGGCGCACCGGGCCGGTGCGCCCCACCAGGGGCGATTTCCGCGCGATTTCATCGGGACTTCACACGGGCTTCACACCGGCCGGGCAGGATGGCGGCATGGATACCGCCCAACCTCCTGTCATTCCCACGCCCGGCTCGCGCCGGCTGTCCGTCTTCCTCAAGATCGCGAGCATCTGCCTGCTTATTCCGTTCCTGCACATCCCGCTGTTCATGACGAACGGCGTGCTGCGCGAGAGGCAGGGTTACCAGAAGCAGGCCACGCAGGAGATCGCCGGGCTCTGGGGCAAGGCGCAGCAGGTGAGCGGCCCGGTGCTGGCGGTGCCCTATGCCTACAAGACGATGCTCATGCGCCAGAAGATCGTCGGTGAAAAGGTCGTGGCGGTGGAGGAGCCGGGCCTGCAGTGGACCACGGCGTATTTCCTCCCGGACAAGCTGGCCGTGTCGGGCACGGTCGAGCCCGAGGTGCGGCATCGCGGCATCTACGACGCGGTGGTGTATTCCACCAAACTGAAGTTCGCCGGCGCGTTTCTGCCGGATTTCGCCGCCGCCGGCATCGAGCATGACCGGATTGACTGGGCCCAGGCGCGCGTGCTGTTCGGCGTCTCGGACCTGCGCGGCATCCGCACGGTCACTGCCTTCTCGCCGACGGGCGGCAAGGCGGCGGCCTTCGAGTCGGCCGAAGCCACCGGGGGCGCCTTCCTGCCGCTGGAGGCCAAGCTCGCGGAGCTCACGCCGGGTGCGCGGATCGACTTCGAATTCGAGGCGGCCCTGCAGGGAAGCGAACGACTGCAAATCGTTCCCGCCGGCAAGGCCACCACGGTGAAGCTTACCGCGCCGTGGGCGGACCCGTCGTTCGGCGGCGCCTACCTGCCGGTCCGGCGGGAAGTCGGTCCGGCGGGCTTCACGGCGGAGTGGGAGATCGCGCACTTCAGCCGCGGGTTTCCGCAGAGCTGGACGAAGCGCGGCACGAATCTCACCGAGCTGGCGCAGAAGATCGACGCCGCGGGCTTCGGCGTGACCTTCGCGCAGCCGGTGGACGGCTACCGGCTGGCCGAGCGGGCGCAGAAATACGGCGTGCTGTTCTTCGTCCTGGTGTTCGCGGTGTTCTTTCTGTTCGAGGTGACGGTGCCGGGGCTGAAGATCCACCCGCTGCAATACGCCATGGTCGGCGCCGCGTTGGCGCTGTTCTTCCTCGGGTTCCTGGCGCTGTCGGAATTCTGGGGCACCGGCCTCGCCTATGCGGCGGCCGCGGCATTGTGCATGCTGCTCGTGTCGTTGTATGCGTGGAGCTTCCTCAAGACCGGCGCGCGCACGCTCGTCATCGGCGGCGGGCTCGCGGCGACCTACGGCTATCTCTACTTCGTGCTGAAGTCGCAGGACTACGCGCTGGTGGCCGGCACGGCCGCGCTGTTCGGGGCGCTGGCGCTCGTGATGTTCTGCACCCGGCGGATCAACTGGTATTCACTCGAAATGAACACCCCGGTTGCCGTCGGCGTTGACAGATAAGTGTGCAAAGGCCCCGGGCGGGATTGGTCAAAAAAGAAAAACCACCGTTGGTTTTCCCAATCACAGCGCGTCACCAGATGACCTTGAGGCCGCGCACGCCGGAGAGATGGTGGATCTTTTCGTCAATGGTGAGGAGAGGCAGCTTGTGCTCCGCGGCCGTGGCGACGATGTGGCGGTCGCAGGGGTCGCGATGCGCCCAGTCGAGCCGGGCCGCACCGATCGCGATCTCCACCGTGACCGGCAGCACCACAATTCCCTCCAAGGCTTGGTGCAGCCATTCCTCGGGAGCCAAGTCCGTGGAGATGCGCCGGGCCACCAAATGGCGGCCCAATTCAGTCAGGGACACATCCGAGACCGCCAGATCACCCCGCCGCGCATTCCCGATGATGGCCTGAACCTTTGCGGGCAGCCGATGTGCGTCGGTCTGCGCCCAATCAACCACATGCGAGTCGAGGAGGTATTTCACTTGCGGGTGTAATCCCACTCGTCGTCGTCAAAGACCGGTTTGGAGGGATCATAGGTCGATGGTCCCGTGGAAAACTGCTTCATCCGGCCCAGCAGCCAGCCCCGGCCTTCGGCGGGGAAATCCTTCTCCACGGCGGCGCGGACGACCTCCGAGACCGGCAGCTTGCGCTGGCGGGCGACGCGCTTCAGGCGGCGCTTGAACTCCGGCGTGACCTTGAGGGTGAGGGTGGGCATGGTGTTACCGTGGTAATACCATTGGAGGTTGTCAAGTGACGGGGCGGGTCAGCACTGGCGCTCGTGATGTTCCGCACCCGGCGGATCAACAGGTATTCACTCGAAATCAATCCGGTGGCCGTCGTGGCCGACAGGTAAGTTGCTCCAAGTCCAAGAGCATGCTCTCTAGATAATCTACCACCAAACCGTGATCAATATTTCACCAAGCGGAGCCAAGCATTGCGGGAGGTTAGCACTGCCAGCGTTTGTTCGCCAATATATATAAGATCGCCGCTTGGCGGCTCCCAGCCTGCCTGAGGCCACCAAGCGAGAGATTCCCGGTATACCTCCTTCCCATCGCGCACGGACTTCACCAGTAGAATGTTATCCCCAGTCAGAAGAGCCACATGAGTTTCGTCACTTGACAGGGCTACTCTTGCAGATCGTAGCAGTGCATCCGGTGCGCTGATGCGGCGAGTGGTTTTCCCGTCGGAATAACGCAAGTAGATTTGGCCGTCCCGATCAGTCCACGCCAAGGCGCCATCCTTTCCGACGGCCCAACCGGCGACCCCTTCGACCGGCTGGCCAAGGCGCCGGCCCTCCGGCACTGACCAGACGCGCACGGTCTTGGGGCCATCTCGTTCGATGAAGTTGCTGGAACCAAGCCACCGCCCGGTGGGGGACCATCGGACTTCGCGAACTTCAACTTCCCGGTGGTCTTCAAAACGCGCCGGCAGCCAGCGTTTCTCTTGATTATCCCATAGGCGCAGAGCACTTCGTTGCAATTGTGTGGCTCCAACATCTTCCATGTAAGAGCGCGAAAAGATCATGGCGGTTGCGCCCGCAGGGCCATGGACAAATCGGGGTGGTTGTCCGGTGTTTCCGGAAAATTGCGCAAACAACACGGTGCCGTTTTCGTCTGTCCATTGCACCCGCCAACCTGCGGCCCGTTCGACTTGAGCCCAGCCTTCCCGCCAACCGGATTTGGGATCCCATTGCCGGTCAACCAGTGTGCCCCGCTTGGCGTCACGCGAATCCGTGCTTACGTGTGATTGGCTCGAGGCCAGTGGTTTCATGTTTTGCGGCTGAACAAACGCCTGCATGCCGTTGACATCGCCGGCCATCAGCAACCCGCCTTTGAGCATTGATAACCCGGAAGGATAGCCGCCAATGGACAGGCCATCGGGCTTTCCCAGTTCTCCCATGTCCCATCCAGCCCAGATCCCGTCATCTTCCTGCCACCATATCCGGTGATGTTTCCAATCCACCACGACCGGACCGCGGCCGCGTCGAGGATTGTCGATCGATCTTAATTGCGGCCAACTTGGTTCCAGCCAAGCGGCGCGGTTCTTTTCTGCGCCAGACTTGACCCAGAAAATCCATTGGTCGGAGGGCAAGGAGCGCCGCATTGCCTGACCAAGCCAGCCAAGTGACAATCCGGGATCATATCCCTTGATCAGCTCCGACGGCCGAGTCTGCCTAGCCTCAACCAATTGCTGATACGACCAGGTCTGGCCGCCCCATGCGACGCACTGCTCGCGCGCCAACCATTCGATCCTGCCAATCCCGCCGGTCAGACGGGCGAGAACTTCCCCTTTTGCGGCATCAATCAACGCAGCCGTGCCGCCTTGCAGAGGCGCGACCACAGCCAGTCCGTCGTTCGTCAGGACCACGGCGGAAGAGTATCCCTGTTTCTGTCCGGCGGTATCGGTCCACTCGCGCAGGGTCTGCCCAGAAGCTACCGCACACCAGCGCAAGGGGCCTTGGTGCGCCACGGCCAAAGCATGCTTCCCGTCAGGCGAAAGCGCGCCGCCGGGATAATACTCCTGCCACGACCACTTCGCCAAATCGCCCGAAATAGACTGATCAAGCGACAGCACACGCAGAACCCGATTGGGCGAAACTGTCAGAACGCGGCTCCCGTCGGCGGAGAAAGACAGTTGTTCCACCTGGTTATTCCCGCTGGCGGGCCAGCGCCGGAGCACCGTGCCACTTGCGGCATCTATGCAGGTCACGGCGCCGTTCAAGTGTCCTATCCAAAGCAGTCGGCCGTCGGGGCTGAGTGCAGCCGATTCCGCCCAAGTCAAACCGGTCACTCGCAGAGGAGCGCCATGGAGTTCGGGTAATGCGCCCCAACTGCATAGAGACAGCAAAATAACCTGAAGCCAGGGTGTTTTCATGCGGAGATCACTTTTTGGCTTTCTCGCGCCAGCGGGTTTCAGCTTGTTTGGCGATTTCTCTCGCCTGCTCTTCCGGCCAAGCATTCTGCCCCAGGTCAAGCCGACGGAAGGCCCGCGTGCGCAACCAGTCCGGAATGGTTTTTATCGGATTGCCGCGGAGATTCAGTTCGATGACGGAGCTGGGCAACCAACCTGGATCGTCAGGCAACTCCTCGATGGCGTTGGAACTGAGGTCGAGTTTTTCCAGTTGTTGCAGGGTGCTCAGGTCAGGCACACGGCGCAAGCGGTTGCCCGCCAGACCGAGACTGTGCAGGCCGGAGGGCAGCTCCTCCGCTCCAACCGAAACCAGGCGGTTCTGTCCGAATGACAACGACCTGAGTGTCCGCATGCTACGCACACAAGTAGGCATCCGTTCGAACCGGTTGCTGTCCAAGTATAGCTCTTCCACGACCGAGTTGGCCAAGGACGCAGGAAGCTCACGCAGCTGCTGGCCGCTTGCTCCCAGTCGCTTGAGCACGGGGGCCTCACCAAGATCGTCGGGCAGCGTGCGGAGGCGGCTGTCACCCACTCCGAACCAAATCAGATTGCGGGCGTTTCGCCACCCGCCGGGCAAGGCGGACAATCTGCTGTCAAAAATTGTGACCTGTTGCAATTGCGGCAGTAGTGACCAATCAACGGGCAACTCTTCCAAGCCAGTCGATCGCAGGTCCAACATTTCCAAGGCCGGCAGTGCCAGTGCGCCGGGCTCAATGCGGAGCCGTTTCTGATTGGAGATTTCCAGGTGCTTGAGCCGGGACATCCCGGACATGGCTCGGGGCAGGGTGCCCAATTCCCCTCCATGCACTGAAAACCTGGCCCAACGGGTTTCCGTCCACACTTGTTCCGGGAGACCGGAAGGTGGGGTGCTGCTGTCGAGCCAGAATCCATCGCTCCGCCCGCTTGCCAACGCGGCAAATTGCTCGTCGATCTTGGCCTGCAGTTTTTGTCGCTCCATGGCGTTCGCAAGGGCTTTTTCTGAGTCTGGTTGGGGTGGGTGCTGCGGACGCCAAAGGTGCCACTGTCCTTCAGCTCCCTGTTGCTTCCGGCGCAGGCCGCCCAGTTGGTCGGACTCCAAATCCAATTCGACTGTGCCGGCGGGTAAACCCAGCCGGTTGGTGCGGGTCATCCGCAGTCGGATGCCCTCATCGGTTTCGGTCCACATCAACCAACCGAATCCGGAGTATCCGCTACCGTCTTTTTCCAAGGTGACGACGCTGGGGTATTTCGGGTCTCCCATCATCCATTTGCCCGTCCATTTGCTGTTCGATGGAGGCGAGAAACTATCCAGCAATTCGCGATACCGATCAGATTTATCCCAAAGTTTTATTCTGCGGCGGTTGTTCGCTTGGGCGGCGAGATCTACCAGAGACAGACCATCCGTGGTTACGACATCGATCTTGGCGCCTCTTTTGATTAGGAATTCTGTGACTTCTTCCCGCCCTGCGGCCACCGCCCGGGCCAGTGGAGTGTAACCGGCGCCATCGGCACCATTGATCTGGCCACCGGCTTTGACCAGGGCCTCGACGACTTTGACCACACCGCCTTCGGCAGCGGCGTGCAATAAGGTGCTGGAAGTTTCCTTGCCCTCCCCGCGAGAAGAGAAGGCGAAAGCGGGAATGAGCGCATCGCCGCGTAAACCATGCCGGACAGCGACTTCCCCCAATCCAGGGAGAGACAGAATCTCCCTGATGCGGCGGTTTTGATTTCTTCCGAGATCTTCCCATTTGGCGCCATGAGCCAGAAGCAGATCGAGCACCTCAGGGTCGGCTTCATAGGGCGGTGCCGTGCTGCTATCTAGCAGCACGCCCAAAGCAGTGCGATCCCATTCCCCCCACAAACGCAAGGAGACCCGTGGATTGGCCCCCGCTTTGAGAAGGGCTTTGATTGTCAAGAGTTGTGGTCCCGGTTGATAGGGCGGTGGGGTCACCCAGCGCCTGCGTGACGAATCGTGTCGGGCGATGGCTCCGAGTAATTGTCGGTCAAGACCGCGTTGTCTGATCGCGGCGAGATCACGCTCGGTTGGCTTGTCCGGTTCAAGCAGGGCTTGTGTTTGCAAGAGTCCGTATTCGGCCGCAAGGTCAGCGACAGTGCGACCTTGCTTGTCTTTTCGTTTCGGGTCCGCCCCAGCCGACAACAGGGTCTTCACAGTAGGAATCAATTCGTCCTCTGCGACGACTGGACGGGCCAGCACCGTATGCAATATCGATGGAGCGGATTGATCCGCCGTTTCAACTGCGGCACCGGCAGCCACCAGCATCGCCCCGATTGCGAAACATCCACTCGAAAACGCCTGCCCGACGGCGGCGGCTCCAAGATCGGCTGTAGCGTTGATAGCCCCTGCGGCCAACAAATCCCGCACGATCTCGACCCGGTCCGGGGTTTCGTTGGATCTCCAGATGGCCGCAGTCAACGGCGGGCCGATATCGAGCCCTGCGACATCCATTCTGGCCTTGGCTTGCAACAAGGCCCTGACGATTTCCGGGTTACCCTTGGATGCGGCAAATGCCAAAAATGCTCTTGACGATTCGGCCGGTTCAGCACCAACCCGAAGCGCCTCTTGGGCCCCCGTGACGTTATTGATTTCGATGGCGTTCCATAACGCAGACTCGGCAGTTTCAGCATGGAAAACCGCAGGAAGTAGAACCAGCAGTGAATAATAACCGGATGATTTTGGTCTCCAGAACATTGTCGCTTAACGATAAATGGGCTCGCAAAACCATGCAGACGGTTTGCTCCGGATAATACAAGTAGGGTTCGTCGTTCGACGGGAAAAACAACAAGACTCTGGCATAGAGGCGCTCCTAAAGCAGCGTCTGCTGGTTGCCGGCGGCGGGTTTCAAGCCGATGGCGCCGTAGCCTTTCGGCGTGAGGATGCGGCCCTGGCTCGTGCGGGCCAAGTTCACGGGGTCGCAGCCACCAACTTGCCGTCGCGCTTGTAATAGAGTTTGGTGCCGGCTGCACGGGCCCTCCTGGCGGCGACCTTGGCGGCCCGTCGGAAAGCGGCGTTTATCCCTCGCGTGCGTGCATCGAGTTTTACTGTGGCGGCTGATTTCATGGGCTCTTGGTGAGAAGGGTGGGTGGATAGTTGGTGGCGTCGTATAGCCACCAAGCATCACAAAGGGGACGATACAGTTTCTCGAAGTTTCGCCAACTGCGAACAAAGCGGCGGCGCACGTCGGCAGCGGGCACGTCATGTCCACCCTCGCGCACGCGGGCGGCGATGCGTTTCAGGGCAATCTCAGGCGAGTCGAGCCGGAGAT
>LNEH01000133.1 GCA_001464505.1 Verrucomicrobia bacterium Ga0077533 | reverse complement strand
GCTCCGCTTTAGCTGTCTGCTGTTGTTTTGGTATCACCATGCCACCCACGACACAGCCAGGAATCCCGTCTGTCAACCTATTAGGTAACACTCAGTAGTTGACATCGGCCCCTCGGTTCCAGCGAACCGATACAACAGCGCTCATCGGTAGATATCCTTCCGGTCGCCGATGGCTTCAATGACCAGAATATTGTCCGCCCGGCGGACACGATACAGAATGCGATACGATCCCTGCCGCACCCGATAGACGTCGGTGGTGCCTTGGAGCTTCAGGGAACCCGGCGGGAAAGGCTCGGCAGCCAAGCGCTGAATGCGCCCATCAATCTGCAAGGCGTGTTTGGCTGGCAGGCGCCGCAAGATCAGCGCGGCCTCACCGGCAATCTCAATGTGCAGCGGCACGGCGACCGGTCAGCTCCCGCCGCACCTGTTCGTAAGGATGATACACGCCGCTTTTCTGCGCGCGCTTGACCGCTTGCAGGTCGTAGTAGTCCTCCAGACAGCGGCGGAGTTTTGGCATCAGCCGGGCCTTGCTCCTAAGGGGCAGGGCTTCCACAGCAGCTAGAATTTCCTGGTCGGTGCTCACGGGCGCAATATCGGCGGTCAAAAACCGAGTGTCAAGCGGCGGTCTCAGCAGGGCAGGCCTCGGGCTTGAGCGTGGTTCCGGCTTAAACCTTTCACCTTCCCTCACAGCTCCGGTCTTACGCCAGTTTGGCGCCGCGGGCCTTGGCGGCGCGGAGGAGGGCGTCGGCCATGTCGGAGGGCGTGGCGGCGCACTCGATGCCGCACTCCTTGAAGACGGCGATCTTGGCGGCGGCGGTGTCCTCGGTTCCGCCGACGACCGCGCCGGCGTGGCCCATGCGGCGTCCGGCGGGGGCGGTGGCGCCGGCGATGAAGCCGGCGACGGGCTTCTTGCAATTGGCCTTCACCCAGCGCGCGGCCTCGACCTCGGCGTTGCCGCCGATCTCGCCGATCATGATGATGCCCCAGGTCTCGGGGTCGTCGTTGAACATCCGGATGACGTCGAGGTGCGAGGTGCCGTTGACCGGATCGCCGCCGATGCCGACGGAGGTGGTCTGGCCGAGGCCCTTGGAGGTGAGCTGGAAGACGGCCTCGTAGGTGAGGGTGCCGGAGCGGGAGACGACGCCGACGTGGCCCTTCTTGTGGATGTAACCCGGGGCGATGCCGATACGGCAGCCGCCGTTGGAGTCCTTGCCGGTGCCGGGCGTGACGATGCCGGGGCAGTTCGGGCCGATGAGACGCGTCTTGCTGCCGAGCATGGCGCGCTTGGCGCGGACCATGTCCTTGATCGGAATGCCCTCAGTGATGGCCACACAGAGATCGAGGCCGGCATCGGCGCACTCAAGGATGGCGTCGGCGGCAAACGGCGGGGGCACGAAGACGGCGGAGGCGGTGGCGCCGGTGGCGGCGACGGCGTCGCGCACGGTGTTGAAGATCGGCACGCGGTAGTTCTGCTGGCCAGCAGAATGCTCGAAGAACTGGCCGCCCTTGCCCGGGGTGACGCCGGCGACGATGGCGGAGCCGTAGTCAAGGGAGAGCTTGGTGTGGCGGCCGCCGAACTCGCCGGTGATGCCCTGGACGAGGACGCGGGTTTCAGGTGTTACGATAATAGCCATGGGGGAAAGGGATTTGTTTAACCACGAAATACACGAATCACACGAAAGGAGAAAGACTCGGGAGTATTCAGCAGCGGTTGGATTTCGTCTCTCTAGTGTGTGTCTTCAAACCGGTTTGTCATCCTGAGTGACCTGTCAGCCGTAGGCTTGGCGAAGGCTGAAGCGAAGGATCCACGGCAACGAACGTGACGCCACGACCGAGCGGATGGATTCTTCACTTCGTTCAGAATGACAGATCGAGTTGATTGAAGGGGTTTGAAGACACGCCCTAGTGTGTTTCGGGGTGATCAAGTTCAGGAGGCAATCTTTTGCTTAAGCGTTGGTCGGTTAGACGGATTCTTTGCCGTCGTTCTTCGCTTTGCGCTGGTGGAGCATGACCTCGTTGCCGTCGGGGTCCTTAATCTGGAACATCCGGCAGGGCGGGAACTCCATGATCTCGCCGGGGAGCGCGAGGACGGCGTTCTGGGCGGCGTCGCGCGCCGCGTCGAGGTCGGCGACGTCGAGGGCGACGCTCGAGGACGGCTGGCCGGGAAAGGCGTTGGAGATGCACAGCGCCTGGCCGGCGAGGTCGTATTCGATCCACCACTGGCCCGGGCTGAACTCGGCCTGCTGGCCGATCTTCAAACCGAGGAGACCTTCGTAGAATTTGCGGGCGGCGGGGATGTCTTTCACGGCGTGGAAGACGAAGGCGATTTCTTTGACTTGGATGCTCATGGGAAGAGGATTTGATTGACCACGAAATACACGAATCACACGAAAGGAGGAGGAGGAGAATTATTCAGTGGTATACTTTCGTGTCTTTGGTGTGTTTCGTGGTGACCGGTCTCAGGCGACGAGCTTGACGATCTTCTGCGCGGCGTCGGCCATGGTGTCGGCGGTCCGCTTGCCGGCGGCGACGTTGTTGCCCTCGAGGCGGACGACGAGGGGAATCTTGAGGCCAAGCTCGCGGGCGGCGGCGACCACGCCGGTGGCGATGGTGTTGCAGTCCATGATGCCGCCAAAAATATTCACCAAGATGCCCTTCACGTTCGGGTCGGTGAGGATGATGCGGAAGGCGGCCTGCACCTGGTCCTTCGAGGCGCCGCCGCCGACGTCGAGGAAGTTGGCCGGGCTGCCGCCGTAGTGCTTGATGATGTCCATCGTGCTCATGGCGAGGCCGGCGCCGTTGACGAGGCAGGCGATGTTGCCGTCGAGGGCGATGTAGGAGAGGTTGTATTTCGAGGCCTCGATCTCCTTGGGATCCTCCTCGTTGAGGTCGCGCAGCGCGGTGATCTCGGGGTGGCGGAAGAGGGCGTTGTCGTCGAAGGAGACCTTGGCGTCGAGGGCGAGCACCTTGTTGTCCGGCGTGGTGATGAGCGGGTTGACCTCGACCATGGCGGCGTCGGTCTCCCAGAACATCCGGTAGAGCGAGTCGATCAGCTTGACGGCGTTCTTGAAGACGTCGCCCGTGAAGCCGAGCTGGAAGGCGAGCTGGCGGGCCTGGTAGCCCTGCAGGCCGACGGCCGGATCGACGAAGACCTTGAAGATCTTCTCGGGGGTCTCATGGGCGACCTTCTCGATCTCAACGCCGCCCTCGGTGGAGGCGACGATGAGCGGCCGGGAGGTGTTCCGGTCGAGGAGGATGGCGAGGTAGTATTCCTTCGAGATGTCGCTCGCGACGGTGAAGTAGACGGTCTGCACCTTGCGGCCGGCGGGGCCGGTCTGGGCGGTGACGAGCGTGTTGTTGAACATCCTGTTGGCGTAGTCGAGCGCCTCGGCCTTGGTCTTGGCGAACTTCACCCCGCCCTTGAAGCCGTCGGTGAACGTGCCCTTGCCGCGGCCGCCGGCGTGGATCTGGGATTTGACGATGAGGGCACCGTCGTGGCCCAGCGTGGAGAGTGCGGAATCGAACTCGGCCGGAGTGCGGGCCGCGACGCCGCGGGGCACGGCGACGCCGTATTTCTCAAACAAAGCCTTGGCCTGATACTCGTGGATATTCATGGGGGAGGAGGTGTTGTTTT
This sequence comes from Verrucomicrobia bacterium Ga0077533, assembly GCA_001464505.1. Classification (GTDB taxonomy): domain Bacteria; phylum Verrucomicrobiota; class Verrucomicrobiia; order Opitutales; family Opitutaceae; genus Lacunisphaera. The sequence goes on along the minus strand of LNEH01000133.1, from coordinate 6,036 downwards.
AGCCACAAAGCGCCCCAAAAAGACACAAAAAAGAACTGGGCACGCATCAAATACCCCTGGCGATCTCATCGACTCGTTGGGGCGCAGTCTTGCTGCGCCCTAGGCGGGCTCCGATCCCTTGGGCGCAGCAAGACTGCGCCCCTACCACGAGCCCAATGACGGAGGGCAAGGGAGGATTGCCTTTGGGCGCGCCGTTTGCAGGATGCCCCCATGCATTCGCACGAGTTGCTCAAGGAGGTATTGAAGAAAACCAGCGCGAAACAGATCGCGGCGGACATGGGGCTGTCCCTCTCGCTCATCTACAAGTGGGCCGAGCCGCCCCTGGACGAGACCGGCAGCGGCGCCAACAACCCGCTCGACCGCATCGAGCAGTTGCTGCGCATCACCAATGACGAGCGCATCGCCCAGTGGGTCTGCGAACGCAGCAACGGTTTCTTCATCCACAACCCGAAAACGAAGTCGCATCCCTTCCAGCTCATTCCCTTGACCAACAGCATCGTGCAGGAATTCGCCGACATGCTCGGAGTCATCGCGGTCGCTGCTGCGGACAACCAGATCACGAAGGACGAGGCCAAGGCCATCCGCCGCCGCTGGGAGGATCTCAAGACCGTGACCGAGGGCTTTGTGCGCAACTCGGAAGAAGGCAACTTCACGGCCCTCAAGGAGCAGCTGCAAAAGTCCACCAAGCCTGACGGTGCCTAACGGAGCGGCATTTGTGTGGGTCAACCGGAGGAGAGGTGCGAGGGTGTGTTGGCAAAATGTCATTGCGAGGAGGGCCACAGAGTGGCCCGACAAAGCAATCCATCTGGATCGCCATCATCCTTCGCCGAGGCTACGGACGACAGGCGGCGCGCTTCGCGCACCTCGCGATGACAACAGGGTAAAAGGTAACGGCGATTGATATTACACTGCCCTGATGCTTCAGACGAGCGGGACTGAGATTCCCTCGGACGCCTGGTCAGCTCGGCGACGGTCTGGGTGCTTGGCTCCAAGCCGATGACGGCAGTGGCGCGCCCTTACGGCAGGTGCCGGGCGAGGAAAGCAGTCTGCGCGGCGGCGAGTTCCGCCAGGCCTTTTTGCGCGAGGCCGAGGAGCTGCTGGAGCTGCGCGTGGGAGAAAGTGGATTCCTCGCCGCTGCTCTGCACCTCGACGAACTGGCCGCGGCCGGTCATGACGATGTTGGCGTCGACCTCGGCGTCCTTGTCCTCGAGATAATTGAGGTCGAGCAGCATCTCACCCTTGAACAGGCCGGCGCTGACGGCGGCGACCGAGTCGGTGAGCGGGCTTTCGGTGATTTTTTTCGCGTCGAGCAGTTGCTGGAGGGCGAGCCGGGCGGCGAGGTAGGCGCCGGTGATGGCGGCGGTGCGCGTGCCGCCGTCGGCCTGGAGCACGTCGCAATCGATCCAGAGCGTGTGTTCGCCAAGTTTCTCCAGGTCGAGCACGGCGCGGAGCGAGCGGCCGATGAGGCGCTGGATTTCGACCGTGCGGCCGTCGATCTTGCCCTTGGTGATGTCGCGCGGTTTCCGGTCGAGCGTGCTGTAGGGCAGCATGGAGTATTCGGCGGTGAGCCAGCCGCCCTTGACGCCCTGCTGCTTCATCCACGAGGGCACCTTGGCCTCGATGGTGGCGGCGCAGATGACGCGGGTGGCGCCGAAGCCCAGCAGCACGGAGCCGGAGGCGTGGGGCGCGACGTTGGCCTCAATGGTGAGGGGGCGGAGTTGTTCGGCAGTTCTGCCGTCGTTGCGGGCGGGCATGAAAATCAGGCGGTGTCCTTGTCCCCTTCGTCGTCCTTGTCCGGGGCCGCGATGAGTGGCTTGGACGGGAGCTTGTGGCTGGTGGCCTTGAGCGCCTGCTGCTCGGCCATGTGGGCGATCAGGCGGTCATTGAAGGTCTTGGCGGGATCGTGGCCCATGTTCTTCAGGGCCTGCACGAGGGCGGCGACCTCGATGAGGCGCGCAATGTCGCGGCCGGGGCGGACATAGAATTCGATGTGCGGCACCTGGACGCCGAGGATGTCGTAGTAGTTTTCCTCAAGTCCGGTGCGTTCCTCGATCACGTCGGGCGTCCAGGTGCGCAGGGACACCACGAGATCGATGCGCTTCTCCAGGCGGATGCTTTTCACGCCGAACATGTCGGCGATGTTGATGATGCCGATGCCGCGGCACTCCATGTAGCCGCGGTTGAGCGGGCGGGAGCTGGCGGAGAGCTCGCGTTCGTCGAGCAGCCGGATGACCGTGAGATCGTCGGCGACCAGCGAGTGCCCGCGCTCGATGAGGGCGAGGGCGCACTCGGACTTGCCGATGCCGCTGTCGCCCCGGATCATCACGCCGATGCCCTTGATGTCGAGGGTGGTGGCGTGCTCGGTGCCGGAGGGGGCGAACTCGTTGTCGATGCACAGCGTGGCGAGGTTCACGAAGTTCATCGTGATCATCGGCGTGCGGAAGATGGGCAGCTTCATCTCCTGCGAGACGGCGAGCAGCGGGTGGGTGGCGACGTAGTTGCGCGTGAGGACGATGGCTGGGATGCCGCGCTTCACCATCTCGCCAAAGGTCTCGAGCTGCTGGCGCTGGGAGAGGGTCTTGAGGTAGGTCATCTCGGCGGCGCCGAAGACCTGCAGACGTTTGTTCGCGAAATACTTGAAAAAACCGGTCAGCGCGAGCGACGGGCGGTTGATGGAACCCTCCTTGATGAGCCGGTGCAGGCCGGCCTCGCCGGTGACGAGTTCCAGTCCGAGTTTTCCCCGGTAGGTCTCGTAGAAGTGGGCGACGGTGATGCCGTGGATGGCTTTGGTGGGCATGGGAACTCGAAGTAGCGAGGAGTGGGTAGCGAGTAGTGAGTAGAGAAAGAAACCACCGGCAACAAGCTCCTACTCGCCGGACAATCCGCGCTTCCTGTCATTCTGAGCGGAGCGAATCCATGCGTGCGGAGGTGATATAATGATTGTGCCCGTGGATGTCGAACCAGCCTGCTGGCTAGACTTCACTTCGTTCAGAATGACAAACCGGCTGGGCTCACATGTTGAAATCCTGGCCGAGGTAGAGTTCGCGGGCCTGGGTGTCGTTGATGAGGAAATCGCCGGTGCCCTCGGTCATGACCTTGCCCTTGTGGATGATGTAGCCGCGGTCGACGATGCGCAGGGTCTCGCGGACATTGTGGTCGGTGATGAGCACGCCGATGCCGCGTTGTTTGAGCTGGAGGATGATCTTCTGCACCTCGGCGACAGAGATGGGGTCCACGCCGGCGAAGGGCTCGTCCATCAGCAGGAATTTCGGGCGGGTGACGAGGGCGCGGGCGATCTCCAGGCGGCGGCGCTCGCCACCGGAGAGGGTGTAGGCCTTCTGCTTGGCCAGATGGTTGAGGCTGAGCTCGGCCAGATGGTGGGCGACCAGCGCGGGGCGGTCGGCCGACTTGACCGGCAGGGTCTCAACAATGGCGAGGACGTTTTCCTCGACGGTGAGCTTGCGGAAGACGGACGGCTCCTGCGGCAGATAACCGACGCCGAGCCGGGCGCGGCGGTGCATGCGGAGGTGGGTGGCGTCCTGGCCGTTGATGAAAACGCGGCCGGAGGTGGCGGGCACGAGGCCGACCACCATGTAGAATGTCGTGGTCTTGCCCGCGCCGTTGGGCCCGAGGAGGCCGACAACTTCGCCGGCCGACACGTGGACATTGACGCCGTTCACGACGGAGCGATGGCCATAGACCTTGACCAGCCCCTCGGTGCGGATGGCGGGGATTGACGGCTCCATGCTCAGGGTTTTTTCGGCGCTTCGGCCGGCACGGGCGCGGGGTTCTTGTCGACGCCGAGATCCTTGATGGGCGGGGCGGTGAGGACGGGCTTCTCGACCTCCACTTTGCGCTGGCCGCGGAGCAGGGTGATTTTTTCGCCGGCAATGCGGGTGCTCTGGTCGCGATCGACAACCACCGGACTGCCGGAGAGGACGACTTTTTCCTGATCCGGCAGCACCTCGGCGCGGCCACAGGCGGCTTCGCGATCGCCCTGGACGATATGCACGTTGCCCGTGGCGAGCATGGAGCGGAACTTCTCGAGCTTGCCGAGCGTGGCGGATTTGTCGCCGGTGCGGAGCACGACCACCTCAAGGTAGTCGCAGGTCAGTTTCATGTTGGTGCCGGTGACCCGCACGTTGTCGCGGAAGGTGATGGTCGTCTCCTGGTCCGTGCTGACCATTTCGCCCGGGCCGTCGCTTTCGATGACGGTGGATTGCAGCGGCGTGTGCTGGGCCAGGGTCAGGACCGGCAACAAGGCCGCGAGGGTTAGGAAGGGCAGAGGAGACTTCATTTCAGGTAATCCTTGAATTCGGCGCGGAAGGTTACGCGCACGTTCCGGTCAATGGAAACTTTTTTGGACTTGTGCTCGTAACGCCAGCCGGAGCCGCTGGCCTCGAACTGGTCGTTGATGACCCGGATGGTGTCGGGACCGGTGATGACGGCCTCGGTTGGCCGCACCTCGGCCGTGGGGCTGAGGATCAGGGTGTCCACCTTTTCGTCCACCCGGCCGGAGAAGACCGTCAAGGTGAGTTCCTTGATGCCGATCTGGTTTTCTCCCAAGAAACGCGCCTCCGAACCGCGCACGAGCCAGGCACGATGGCCCTCGGCGGTGAAGGCCGGGAGGCGGAAATTGACAATCGGTTTGTCGGTGGAGATCTGCGTATTCGCCGCCAGCGCGGCGGCGGCGGGCGCCAGGCAGAGGAGGATTTTTTTGGCGAGGGGCGGCACGACGGATTCACTGACCGCGACTGGCCAGGATATGTTCACACACTTCGCGCACCGCGCCGCGACCGGCGGGCCGGGCCGGCGCATAACGGGCGGCCTTGCGCGCGGCGGGCATGGAGCCGACGGGTGCGACTCCGACCCCGGCCCAGGCGATGGCGGGAGCATCGATGTCGTCGTCGCCCATGTAGCAGACCTGCGGGGCGGCGAGCCGGAGCTGGCTGGCCAGTTCCTGCAGCGCCATGAGCTTGTCGGTGCGGCCTTGGATGACGTGCGGCACGCGGAGTTCGGTGGCCCGGACGGTGGTGGCGCCCGAGGCGCGGCCGGAAATCCAGGCGACGGCGACGCCGGCCTGGCGCAGCCGCACGATGCCCATGCCGTCGAGGATGGAGAAATTCTTCGACTCCGTGCCGTCACTCGCGATGGTCACGGTGCCGTCGGTCAACACACCGTCCACATCCATGGCAAACAGCCGGATGGCGGCCCAGGACGATTTACGAATGCTCGATTTACGACTTACGATTTTGGACGCAGGCACGGGGAAACGGGATGGCTCCAGCCAATTCGTAATTCGTAAATCTACAATCGTAAATCCGATCAGCCCAACCACGCCGCGATGGCGTCGACGATCTTGTCCTTGCCCGGGCGGTAGGCGGCCTCAAGCTCGGGGGCGAAGGGGACGGGCAGGTCGAGGGCGGCGATGCGCAGCGGGGCGGCCTTGAGCGCGCCAAAATGTTCCTCGAAGCCGTGGGTGCGGCGGCCTTCGTGGATGACCACGAGCCGGCCGGTGCGGGCAAGGGAAGCCTTGATGGGGTCAAGCTTGAGCGGCGCGAGCGCGCGCAGGTCGAAGAGGTCGAAGGTCTTCTCGTATTCGCCCGCGAGGTAATCGCAGGCCTCGCCGGCCAGCAGCACCATCTCGCCGTAGGTGACGATGGTGGCGTGATCGCCGGAGCGGAGTCTGGCCGGTGACCAGATGTCGCGATAGCCGGCGTCGAACTTCACGGGGTGTTTGCCGCGACGGTAGAGACCCTTGTGCTCGAAGAGGATGACGGGGTTGTCGTCTTCGTAGGCGGCGAGCAGGGCGTTGAAGGCGTCCTGCGGGTTGGACGGATAGAGGGCTTTGAGGCCGGGGAAGGAGAGGAAGGCCGACTCAAGTTCCTGCGAGTGAAAGGAGCCGAAGGTGAGACCGCCACCGCAGGGGAAACGGAACACCACCGGGCATTTCTGGCCGGCGCGGAAGTGGTAGGTCGCGGCATTGAGGACGATCTGGGTGGTCGCGTCGGTGGAAAAATCAGCGAACTGAAACTC
>LNEH01000132.1 GCA_001464505.1 Verrucomicrobia bacterium Ga0077533 | reverse complement strand
ATTGAGGTAGTCCGTCGCCCAGAACGCGAACGCCACGCCCACGACGGTTCCCAGGGACGCCACCAGCAGGCTCTCGGTGAGCATCTGCCGGATGAGACGGACGCGCGTGGCGCCAAGGGAGGAGCGGACGGCCAGTTCCTTGCTGCGCAAGGTGGCGCGGGCAAACTGCATGTTCATCACGTTGACGCAGGCGATGAGCAGCACGCCGACACAGAAGGCCAGCATGATGTAGAGCATTTGCTTCAACTGCTGTCCGGTGAACTGCTCGATGAGCGGGCGCACATAGCCCTTGGAGAACTGCTTGTTGGTGTCGGGGTAGGCGGCGGCAAATTGCTTCGCGACCATGTCCATTTCGTTTTGCGCCTGCTCGATGGAGACGCCAAGCTTCAGCTTGCCGATCATCGAGACAAAGTTAATGCCGCGATCATTGCGGGGCTTGGGCGGGAAGGCGGTGTTGACCGGCAGCCACAGCTGCTCGTTGGCGGGGAAGGAAAATTTCGGCGGCATGATGCCGACCACAGTGGCGGGCGTGCCGTTGACGCGGATGGCGCGGCCGATGATGCCCGGATCGCCGCCGAAGTCGGCTTTCCACAGCGCATCGCTCAGGAGCACGGCTTTGTCCACGCCCGGGCGGTCATCCTCGGGGAGGAAATCGCGGCCCATGACGGGCGCGACGCCGAGCGTGCGGAAAAAATCATGGGAGATATAGCCGCCGGTGTAGCGCTTGGGCTGGCCCTGGTAGGTGACGTTGACGGTGGAGCCGTTGAGATTGGCGGTGATGGCCGCGAAGGACTTGAGCGGCATCTCGTCGATCTCCTTGTAGTCCATCGTGGTCATGCGGGAGTTGAAGTTGCCCGGCGAGAAATTCGCGGGGTCGGCCAGCTGCACGTCCACGAGCCGGTCGGCGTCGGGGAAACTGAACCCGCGCAGGAGCACGCCATTGACGACGGCGAACTGGGTGGCGACGCCGCAGATGCCCAGGGCGAGCACCGACACGGCCATGGCGCAGAAGCCCTTTTCCTTGATGAGAACGCGGAGGCCGATGCGGAGGTCTTGGAGGAAGGTTTCGAGGAACATGGGGGGAGGGGGGATGAGTGAAAGTGAGAGTGAAAGTGGACGGGATCGTTCTCTTCCTCTTAATCTTTATCTTTCGTCAGGGGTTGGGGTTCGGACTTGGAGAGGAGAGAACGAGAAAGATTAAGAGAAAGAGGAAAGATTTTATTCGGCGCGCAGGGCCTCGACGGGGTTGATGCGGGTCGCCCGATGGGCGGGCAGCCACAGGGCGAGAAGGCCGACGGCGGCGATGACCACGGCGACAACGACGTAAATGAGGGGGTTGCCGGTGACCTGGGAGCCAAAGACGGATTTCAGCGGCTGGGTCAGGAAAAAGCCCGCGACCAGACCGAGCGCCAAGCCGATCACGATCTGCCGGGCACCCTGCTGCAGGACCAAGCCAAGCAGTTGCCGCACCGTGGCGCCAAGGGCAAGACGGACGCCGAATTCGCGGGTGCGGCGGCTGATGGCGAGCGAGGTGACGCCGTAGACGCCGACCGCGCCAAGGAACAGCGTGATGGCGGCAAAGATGCCGGCCATCGATCCGATCATGGTGAAGCCGCGGATGGAGCGCCGAAGCTGGCTGGTGAGCGTGCCGATGGAGTCAATCGGCTGGTTGGGATCGATCGACGCGACGGCCTTGCGCATGGCGGGGACGAGCGTGAGCGGGTCGGCCTTGGTGCGAATAAACAGGTCGAGCCAGCCCCAGCCCATCTGGTCCTGCGAAAGGTAGAAGCCGGCCTCGTCCATACCCGGCGGATTGAAGAGTCCGTTCATACGGAGGTTGGGGACCACGCCGATGATGGTGACCCAATGGTCCGAGGTCTGGCTGGTGCGCAAGCGCCGGCCGAGCGGGCTTTCCTTGGGCCAGAATTTGGCGGCAAAGGCCTCGTTGATGACGGCGGCGCGGAGGGCGGGGGACTCCTCGCGTGAGTCGAAGAGCCGGCCCTGAAGCGCGCGAACTTTGACCAGCTCGAAATACTCGCGCGAAATGACCTCAAGCTGGACGGTCGGCCGGAGGTTGTCGTGCGCGTAGGTCATGCCTTCGGGGGCGACCTGGGTGGGCACACCGGAGCCAACGAAATTGCGGCTGGTCACAGCGACGGTTTCAACTCCCGGCTCGGTCCGCAGGCGTTCCATCAACACGCGATAAAAACGCGCGCGGTGCTCCGGGGTGGGATAGTTGGCCTCGTGAAGCTCGATGCGGCCGGTGAGCAGCCGGTCGGGGTCGTGGGCCAGCTTGACCGAGCGGGCTTTAAAGACCGTCCAACCCAAGATGCAGGCACCGACGAGCAGCGCGGCGGAAAAAGCGATCTGGGCGGTGACCAGCCAGCGAGAAAGGTGGCCCAAGCCCATGCCGGCGGCGGCGCGCGAGTCGTCTTTCAAGGCGATGTTCACATCGAGGCGCGACGCTTGCAAGGCGGGCACGAGCCCGGAGAGCAGGCCGGCCAGCAGGGTGGAGATGACGGCCACGCTCAGGACGCGGTGGTCGAGGCGGAACTCGAACCAGCCGGGGACATTCATCTCGTCGACGAAGTAGTGTTGCATCGCGTCCACGCCGTAGACGGCGATGAGCAGGCCGCCACCGGCGCCCAGCGCGGCGAGGACCAGTGATTCGCCGAGCATCTGGCGGATGAGACGACCACGGCTGGCGCCGACGGCGGCGCGCACGGCGAGCTCGCGGGTGCGCTGCGAGGCGCGGCCGAGCAGCATGTTGGCGACGTTGACGCAGGCGAGGGCGAGGATGAATACCGTCATCGCGAGCATGAGGAGGAGGATGGGGCGCGCGCCGCCGCCGCTGTAAGCGTCGTTGATGCTCTGGACGTTCAAACGTTCATAGCCCTGGTTGGTCTCGGGCCAGAGCTTGACGAGGCTGGCGGCGAGGGTGTCGAACTCCGCCTGGGCCAGGGCGCGCGTGACGCCGGGCTTGAGCTTGCCGAAGATCTCGACGCGTTCGACCAGGCGTTCGCGCGGATCGGCGGGTTTGGGGCGGAGGTTGGTCCAGAGCTGCGAGGCGCCGGGAAAACTGAAGCGCGGGGGCATGACACCGATGACCGTGCCCGGTTCGCCGTTGATGGCGATGGCGCGGCCGATGATCTTGGGATCGCCGCTGAATTCCTGCTGCCAGACGCCGTGGGAGAGCACCACGAGCAGGGGCTGGCCCGGCCGGTCTTCGGCGGCGGTGAACCAGCGGCCGTGCATGGGGGCGAAACCACCCAAGGTGTCGAGCAGGTTGGCACTGGCGAGGGCACCAGGGTGAGTGGAGGGGAGCAGGCCTTCGCCGCTGAGGTTGAGGCCGAAGGTGTTCGTCGCGGCCAGCGATTGCAGGGTGGTCTGCCTTTCGCGCAACTGGAGGTAGTCGCGGTAGGGCAGGGATTCCCAGAAGCCCCGGTCGGAATTCTGCGGACTGCGGCGCGAGACATGCATCAGGCGCTCGGCGTCGGGCAGGGGCAGGCCGCGCAGCAGAATGGCGTCAGTGAGGCTGAACTGGGTGGCGACCAGACCGATGCCGAGGGAGAACGAAAACGCGGCAAGGGCCGCAAACATCGGGCGGCTGCGAAGTTGGCGAAAGGCGAAGAGGAGATCGTTCATGGGAGTGAACGTGGGTGCTGTTCAACGCGCAGGACGATGAGCGGATCGACGCGGGTGGGGTGCCGGCAAAAACCGGAAGGCTTAGTGCGCGGCGCCGGCGCCGACCTGCTCCTCGATGACGCGACCGTCGAACACGTGGATGGTGCGCTCGGCGTGGCGCGCGAAACGGGTGTCGTGCGTGACCATGACGATCGTCGAGCCGGCGCGGTGCAACGAGTGGAGGAGCTCCATCACCGCGTCGCCGTTCTTGGAGTCGAGGTTGCCGGTCGGCTCGTCGGCAAGGAGGACGGCCGGGGAACCGGCCAGGGCCCGGGCGACAGCCACGCGCTGTTGCTGACCGCCCGAGAGCTGGGAGGGCAGGTGCTTGGCGCGGTGGCCCATGCCGACCTTTTCGAGGGCCTCGGTGACGCGGGTCTTGCGCTCGGCGGCGGGCATGCCGCGGTAGGTGAGCGGCAGCTCGACATTCTCATAGACCGTGAGGTCACCGATGAGATTGAAAGACTGGAAAATGAAACCGATCTCCCGGTTGCGGATGCGGGCGCGCTCGGGGAGCGTGAGGCCCTGCACGGGGCGGCCGTTGAGGACGTAGGTGCCGTCGGTCGGCGTGTCGAGCAGGCCGAGGATGGAGAGCAGCGTGGATTTGCCGCAACCGGACGGGCCGGCGATGGACACGTATTCACCCTTGCGGATGTCCATGTGGATGCCGGAGAGGGCGTGGGTTTCGACTTCGTCGGTCAGGAAGACCTTGGTCACGGCGTCGAGCTTGATGAGGGAGGTATTATCGGTGGTCATGGCTGGATTTTCGATTTTGGAATCTCGATTTTCGATTGTGGTGTGCTGGGGTGTTGGGATGTAAACACTCTGGTGGGCGGGGAAGTTACAGGATTTTTGGATTCTCGATTTTTGATTCCCGATTGGTCCCGGGAACGGGTTACTCGGCTTTGTCCGCGTCGGTGGCGACGAGCAAAGTCAGGAGGGCGAGAATGATGACTGGGCAGAGCATGGGGGACAGGAAAGGTCGTTGAAATCGAGAATCGAGAATCAAAAATCCAAAATCAATTCAGCCGGATGCGGTCGTTGGAATCCCATTGCGACATGTCGGAAAGGATGACTTTGTCGCCGGGCTGGAGGCCGCTGAGGATTTCGATGGTATTGACGGAGCTGCGGCCGAGCTGCACTTGAGTGCGAACGGCGTCATTGGTGTCGGTGGCGAGCTTGAAGATGCCGACGGTGCTCTTTTCCTGCCCGAAGGCCGGGCGGCCGACATAGATGACGTCGTTCAGGCGCTCCAGTTCGATGGTGCCATCCACCGAGAGGTCGGGGCGGGCACCACGGGGAAGCTCGTTGACGATGGTGACGTCGACCAGAACGGTGCCGTTTTGCACGGCGGGGTCGATGCGGGCCACCCGGCCCTCGACGATGCCATTGCGGGTGTCGATCTGGGCAATCTGGCCGAAGGCGATGTCGCGGGCCTGCGTTTCCGCGATGCGGATCTCGGCCTTGAGCTTGGACGGGTCGGCCACGCGGGCAATGTTGGTGCCCGGCTGGACCTGGGCGCCAACCTCCACCGGGAGCGCGGAGAGGACGCCGGCCATGGAGGCGCGGACCTTCAGCGCGTCGAGTTCCTCTTGCCGAAGCTTGGCGACAGAACGCAGACGCTCAACCTCGGCTTCCTGCACGGCGAGCTGGGGTTTGATGGATTCCTGGGCAAAGGCGTAGCGCTTTTGCTCAATCTTGTTGCTCGTGGCACCGTCGGCGGCCGTGGCCTGGGCGAGCTTGAGGTCCAGCTCGGAGACGAGGCCGTCGCGGAAAAGCTCCTGCTGCACGTCGGCGCGGAGCTTGGTGGTCTCAAAATTGGACTTGGCGCGGGCGGCGGTGGCTTCAGCGGCGAGCAGGCCGCTTTCAAGTTGCACCCGGAGATTGATCAGCTGGGCCTCGGCCGCGCGGAGCTGGGACTCGGCGTTGGCGGCGTTGGAGACGACGTCGGGGTTGCTGAGTTCGAGGATCAGGCTGCCCGGCTCAACGACGGCGCCGGGGCGCAGGATGATCTTGTCCACGCGCCCCTGGGTGCGGGCGGCGATCCAGCGGATTTCCTCGGGCACCAACGTGCCGAGACCGCGGACCTGGCGAACCATCGGACCGCGCTTTACCGTGTCGATCCAAACGAGGTTGCGCTCAACGGTGGGGGCGGCGGGCTTGAGGCGCGACAGCAGGATTGTGATCGCAGCCAACGCGATCACGGCGATGACGCCATAGGTGATCTGCTTTTTGCGTTTTTGCTTGGCGATGTCGGGTCGGGCAATGTCCATGCGGATGTAAGTTGGGGTCCCATTTGCAACGTTCGTGCCAAGTGGGGAGGAGAGCTTTAAGCTGTTGGCTGTAAGCTTTAAGCCAATCCACCAGCGATCACCAATTTTGCGATTCAGAGCGAAGGCGGGATATGGCCGTCCCGATAGTGGGATGTCTGACCACCGGTGAAAATCACGCTCCCACTAGATCGGCAAACGCAACCGAGCGATGCATCCGCCTACGCCAGGCTTCGGCGACACGAGTCCGCCTACGCCAGGCTCCGGCGCGACGTGGCCGGTGGCGTCGTCGCGATTTTGCAACGTCAGGGAGCCGCCGTGATTTTCCGCAATCTGGCGGCAGAGCACGAGGCCGATGCCGGAGCCGGACGGCTTCGTGGTGAAGAAGGGCACGAAAAGGTTTTGGGGATTGGCGATGCCGGGTCCGTCGTCCTCGACGAATATCTCGAGCGCGCCGGACAGTTTTCGCCAGCCGACGCGCACGCAGCAAGTCGGGGCGCCCGGCTGGCCGGTTTCGGGCACGGCCTCGACGGCGTTCTTCACCAGATTGATGATGACTTGCTCGATCTGGGCGGCGTCGAGAAGGGCGGTGACCTCCGGGCCGTCGAGGAGCACCACGTTGGCGCGGGTTTCGAGCGAGATGATGCGGCGCAGGAGCGGGGCCAGCTCGCACGGCTGCTTGCTCGGGGCAGGCAGCTTGGCCAGCCGCGCGTAGGACTGCATGAACTTGTTCAAGCCCTCGGCGCGGGACTCGATGATTTCCAATCCGCCAAGCATGTCCGTCTCCCAGTCGGTGGCGCGGGCGGGGCGCCTGAGCATGGTGGTGAGCGAGCCGGCGATGGACTTGATGGGGGCAAGGGAGTTGTTCAACTCGTGGCCGATGACGCGCACGAGGCGCTGCCAGGCCTTCAGCTCCTCCTCGCGCAGCGGCTGGCTCAGATCGGCGATGACGACCAATTGGTGGGGCAGGCCACCCTCGCGAAATTTTGTGCGCCGCATGCCCCAGCGCCCCGTGCCACCCGCGAAGGTGCGGCTGAGCACGCGGGTGTCATCGCCGGTGAGGCAGTCGGCGAGATCCAGATCGGCTGCCAGGCGACCAAGGATGCGTTCGGCCGGTTGGGCAATGAGCTCCTGCCCGGCCCGATTGACAAGGCGGAGGGTCTCGTTGCCGTCGAAGGCGAAGATGGCGACGTCGATCTCCTCCATGACGGTGCGGAGGAGGGCGGTGGCTTCGAGGGCGCCGATGCGCTGCTCCTGCAGGACACCGCCGAGCAGGTTGATTTCGGCCAGCACATCACCCAGCGGTTCGTCGCGGTTGGCGCCCCGGGCGCGGGTGGAGAAGTCGCCCTCGCGCAGGGCGGTGAGCAGGTTGGCCATGGTTTGCAGCGGCCGGACCACCTGCTCGCGCAGGGCGAGGGCGAAGCCGAGCCAGCACAGGACAATGAAGAGCACGAGCGTCCATTGCTCCTTGGGCTGGTATTCGTTTGCCCAGAGCATCCAGATGGAGCTCACCAGCGCGGGCAGGCCGCCCAGCAGGGCGTAGTAGAACACGCGCTGCTCGTGGGCGGTCCGGCGTTGTTTGGGCGCGGCCATCAGTTCCGGAAGGTTTTAACCATGGATTTCACGGATGAGCACGGATGGTTGGCCACAGAAAACTCAGAAGACACAGAAGAAGAGTTAACCGCAAATCTGCGCTAATGCTCGCTAATTTTAAAACCGAAACCCTTAGTCCGATGTTTTGGGATTAGCGGCAATTAGTGTGGATTAGCGGTTAAAGAGTTTGAGTCTGGTTCCTCATCCGTGCCAATCCGCTTAATCCGTGGTCAAAGTCCGTATCTTTCCAAACGGCGGTAAAACGCGCTGCGGCTGAGGCCGAGTTCCTCGGCGGCTTTGCGGGCGTTGCCTTCGCACCGGGCGAGCGTTTTCTTGATCAAAAAGGCTTCGACCTCCTCCAGACTCATGTCGTCGAGGCGGGGCGCGGACTGGCCGGCGTTCAACCCGAGGTCGGGCGCGCGGACGACCTTGCCCTGCGTCATGAGCACGCCGCGCTCGACGGAGTGGTCGAGTTCGCGGACGTTGCCCGGCCAGGCGTAATTTTTCATGGCTTCCACGGCGGCCTCGTCAAAACCGGTGATCTGCTTGCTGTAGCGGGCGACGTGCGCCTTCAGGAAGTGCTGGGCGAGCAGGGGTATGTCCTCGCGGCGTTCGCGGAGCGGGGGCAGGTGAAGATGGATGGTGTTGAGACGAAAGAGGAGATCCTGGCGGAACTTGCCGGCGGCGACCTCGGCGTTGAGGTCGGAATTGGTGGCGGAGATGAGCCGGACGTTGGTGCGGCTGGTGCGGGAGGAGCCGACGCGCTCGAACTCGCCGGTCTCGAGGGTGCGCAGGATTTTGGCCTGCTGGCTCATCGGAATGTTGCCGATCTCGTCCATGAACAGCGTGCCACCGTCGGCCAGCTCGAAGCGTCCGGCGCGGTCGGTCTTGGCGTCGGTGAATGCGCCGCGGACATGGCCGAAGAGTTCGCTTTCAAACACCCCCTCGGGCAGGCCGCCCATGTTGACGGCGATGAATCCTTTGCCGGCGCGCACCGACACCGCGTGCAGGGCCTGGGCAACGACGCCCTTGCCGGTGCCATTCTCCCCGGTGAGGAGAACGTTGGCGTCGGACGGACCCACCCGGGAAATGATCTCCAAGACCGGGCGCATGGCGGCGGACTGGGCGATGAGGTTAGGGCCACCTTTGCCGCGGAGAATCTGGTTTTCCTGCTCGAGCCGGCGGTAGGCGCGGACGGCACCGGCCAGCTCGATCTGGTTGCGCACAATCGCGAGCAGCCGGGGGTTTTCCCAGGGCTTGGTCAGGAAATCCTTGGCCCCGCGGCGCATGGCCTCGACGGCGATCTCGACGCTGGCCCAAGCGGTCATGACCACGACAGGCAGGGTGGCGTCGGCGGCCTGCAATTTGGCGAGGAGATCCAAGCCTTCCTGGCCGGAGGTGGTGTCCCGCGTGTAGTTGAGATCGATGAGGGCGAGCGAGAAATCGCGGGCCTCGACGGCCTTCAGGACCGCAGCGGGTGACTTGACCGTCTCAATCTGGTAGCCCTCGGCCTTCAGGAGAAGGCGCAGGGCTTCCAGCACATCGGGCTGGTCGTCCGCAACCAGGATGCGGTGGGGCGCGGGATCGTTGGCTGCCATTGGAGGAAGAGACAAGTGACAGGTGACAAGAGGGCAACTGAAACTGTAGCGGCGCTCTATGAGTGTCGGACGGCGGTCGCAGACCGCCGCTACAGGAATAGCCGGTTCAGGCGGCGACGCGCTCGACGCAGGCCGACCCCCGCACCACACGGCGCTTGCCTGGACGCAGGATGGCGGCGGGCAAGCGCAGCGGTTTCACGCGCGGGGAATAATCGGCGAGCGCGATGCAGATGAGGCCAAGCGTAAATATCGCGGCGAGGATGGTGTCCAGCGGGAGGCGGGCG
Organism: Verrucomicrobia bacterium Ga0077533; assembly: GCA_001464505.1. Classification (GTDB taxonomy): domain Bacteria; phylum Verrucomicrobiota; class Verrucomicrobiia; order Opitutales; family Opitutaceae; genus Lacunisphaera. The sequence continues at coordinate 5,895 of LNEH01000132.1, read as the reverse complement.
GCGAATTCAGTGTCGATGAGTCCGAAGCCAGCGAGACCGGCAGTGCCGGTGACGAGGGACAGAGTGAGAAATTTGAATCGGTTGTTCATGGTGATCGTTGGATTGTTGCCCATCTCATTGCTGGCGCCGTGCCAACTCCCGCGCGGGCTGGTTAACTACGCGAAGTGCAGTCAGATAAACAATCCGGCCACTAGCTGCGGCGTGTTCAGGTCAATCCTGTTTCAGCCAGTCGCGGGAGCCGTGATTCCCATGAATGGGACGATGGGGGATCACGTAGGTTGTGCGCTCGCGCACAACGTGGTGCGCAAGCGCGCCACCTACCCCAATCCAGGTGCGTGCGCCTCACTCGTAGCGCAGCGCTTCGATGGGATCAAGCTGGGCGGCCTTGCGCGCGGGATAAAACCCGAAGAACACGCCGATGGCGGCGCTGAAGGCCACGGCGCCGAAAATGGAGGCAGTCGAGACGAGCACGGGCCAGTTGTTCAGCTTGGAGACCAGTTGGGAAGCGCCGACCCCCAGCAGCACGCCCAGCGCGCCGCCCAGGACGCTGAGGATGACGGCCTCGATGAGGAATTGCATCAGCACATCGCGTCCGTGAGCGCCGACGGCGAGCCGGATGCCGATCTCGCGGGTGCGCTCCGTGACGGAAACGAGCATGATGTTCATGATGCCGATGCCGCCGACGATCAGGGACACACCGGCGATGGCGCCGAGCAGCACGGTCATGGTTTTGGTCGTGGCAGTGGCGGCCTCGGCGAGTTCCTGCTGGTTGCGCACCGTGAAGTCGGGTTCGCGGCCGCTGCGGCGCTGCTGGAGCAGGTCGGTGATGTCCTGCTGGATGCGGGCCATCAGTTCGGGGGACTGGGCCTGAATGAGGATGGAGTTGAGGTTGGGGCGGCGGGCGATGCGTTTGATGTGACTCGTATAGGGCACGACGACGACGTCGTCCTGGTCGGAGCCGAAAAAATTGAAGCCTTTGGGGGCAAGCACCCCGACCACCTTGAAGGGCAGGTTGCGGATGCGCAGGGATTGCCCGATGGGATCCGAACCGGCAAAGAGCTTGTCGACGACGGTCTGGCCGATGACGCACACCTTGGTGGCTCCGCGCACGTCGAGCTCGGTGAACATCTCCCCGTCCATCATGGGCCAGAGCCGGATGTCGAGGTAGCTGACATCCTCCCCCAGAATCTGCGTGTTCCAGTTGAGGCCGTTGGCCAGGATCTGGCTGCGGTCGCGCATCTCGGGGCTGACCGCGACCACTCCGGGGATCTCGTCCCGGATGGCGCCGGCCTCCTCAACCGTGAGGGAGCTGGCCGTGCCCCAGCCGCCGCGCATGCCGCCGGTGGTGGAAGTGCCCGGAAACACCGTGATGATATTCCGGCCCAGGCTGGCGATGGAGGCCTCGACCTGGGATTTCGCGCCGTTGCCGATGCTGACCATGGCGATGACGGCGGCCACGCCGATGATGATGCCGAGCGCGGTGAGGATGGAGCGCAGGGCGCTGCGCCGCAGCGCGCGCAGGGCGACTTTGATGATGTTGAGGAAACGCATCAGAAGATTTTTGATTCTTGATTCTTGATTTTCGATTGCCGAAAGCTCGGGCATACGGGTCCACTCGTCGCTCCTGCGCTTGGCGAGAATGCGCTTTGAGGAACCTTCCGGGCCTCCCAATCCAAAATCGAGAATCGAGAATCAGAAATCATGTCAGGCGGTGAGCTTGGCCTCGGCCTCGGCGGCGAGGATTTTCTTCATTTCCCCGGCGGAGACGAGCCGGTCCGCGATGGGGGTGTCACTGACCAGGCGGCCGTCGCGCATGATGAGGCTGCGTTTGCAGTAGCGGGCGATGTCGAGCTCGTGCGTGATCATCACGATGGTGATGCCCTGGTCGTTGAGCCGCTGGAAGACGCCCATGATCTCGACGGCGGTCTTGGAGTCGAGGTTGCCCGTGGGCTCGTCGGCGAGGAGCACCTGCGGCTCGTTGATGAGGGCGCGGGCGATGGCCACCCGCTGCTGCTGGCCGCCGGAGAGCTGGTTGGGAAAGTGATCGGCCCGCGGCGTGAGGCCCACGAGGTCGAGGCTGTGCAGCGCCCGTTCGTGGATTTCCCGGGAGGAAAACCGCCGCCGGCCGTAGAGCATGGGCAGCTCGACATTTTCCCGCGCGGTGGTGCGGGCGAGAAGGTTGAAACCCTGGAAGACAAAGCCCAGTTTCTGGTTGCGGAGGTCGGCCAGCTGGTTGCGGTCGAGGCCCGCCACATCGGCGCCGCTCAGGAGATAGCGGCCCCGGGTGGGGCGGTCGAGGCAACCGACCAGGTTCATCAGCGTGGATTTGCCCGAGCCGCTGGCCCCCATGACGGCGACGAACTCACCGGCCCCGATGTCGAGCGTGACGCCGCGCACGGCAAGCACGGGCACTTCGCCGGAATCGTAAGTCTTGTGGATATCCTCCAACTGGACGACGGCGGACATGCGGGGTTCAGAAGCGGCGGGAGCCGCCAAACGGATTGCCGGGCGGCTGACCGGCCGGAGTGGCGTCGGCGGGTAAGCTGACGCCGGTGATGACAAGGTCGCCTTCGGCGAGACCGTCCACGATCTCCGAGACCGAACCGTCGGTGATGCCGATCTTGACGGAAACGGGTTCGGGTGGGGCGGCCTTGTTGCCGCCGGACAGGCGATACACGGTGCGGGCGGTCACGGTGGATTCGCCCGGTGCCGGCGGGGCGGGAATGAGTCCTCGCTCCGCGAGGAGCTTGCGGAATTGCTCACGCTGCTCGGGCGTGGCGTCACGGAAGCTCGTGATGCCGGTCTCGGCCATGACGGCGCGCATTTTTTCGCGCTGCTCGGGGGTGGCATCGCCGCCGAACATGCCGCCACCGCCACGCCGCCCACTACCATCGCCCTGGCTTTCGTCGCGCGGACGGCGTTCGCCGGTGGCGCCGCCAGTTGCCGCTCCGGGCCCGGCAGTGGGCGAGACCGAGGTGGCGGCTGGGCCGGCGGGGGTAGCGCCGGTCTTGGCGCTGGCTTGGTCGGCCAGGCGAACACGCAGGGCGGAATTGGGGAGTCGCAAAGCATTCTCGCGGCTGGCGACGACGATGGAAACATTGGCCGTCATGCCGGGGCGCAATTTCAGGTCCTTGTTATCCACGCTGATGATGGTCTCATAGCTGACGACGTTCTGCGTGGTCCTGGGGGCGTTGCGGACCTGGGTGACCTGGCCGGCAAAAGAGCGGTTGGGGAAGGCATCCACGGTGAAGGTGACACGCTGGCCGGCCTCGACCGAGCCGATGTCGGCCTCGGCGACCGCCGCCGTGATGCGCATGTTGGCAAGATCGTTGGCAATGGTGAACAGGGTGGGGGCATTCAGGCTGGCCGCGACGGTCTTGCCCTCCTCGGTCAGTTTTGAGATCACCATGCCGTCGATGGGGGAACGGATGGTGCAGCGGGCGAGATCGACCTTGGCGTTCTCCACGGCGGCCTCACGGGTGAGCAGGGTGGCATTGGACTGGGCGAGCAGCGCCTCGGCCTGATCGAGCTCCTGTTGGGTGACGAGGGCTTTGGCTGACAGCTCGCGGGTGCGCTCCGTGTTGAGTTGCTGGAGGCGGTTGCTGGCTTTGGCCGACGCGAGATCCGCCTCCGTCTGCCGGAGTTTTTGATTATAGGTGGCAGGGTCGATCTCGGCGATGATCTGGTCCTTTTTCACGAGGGTGTTGAAATCGGCATGGAGCTTGACGATGAGGCCCGATATCTGGCTGCCGACATCCACCGAAAGCACGGCGTCCAACTGGCCGGTGGCCGTCACCACCTGCCGGACACTGCCCCGGGCGACGGCCGCCGTATTGTAGGCCACAGGCTGCTCGGCGTTGCGGGCGTATTGAAAATAATAATAGCCACCGCCGCCGGCCAGAATTGTGGCAGTGGCGAAGTAGGTGATGAGGCGAGATGATGCCATGGCAGGTGCGGTTAGGGGAAGAAAGTCAGCGAGGCATGGTGAAGGCAATCAGTCAAACCGTAGCGGAGGGTAGCCGACTCCGCAGAGACGCTGTCCGTTGCATGGGGTTACAGGAGGATAAATCAGGTTGCCAGCTTTGGGGCAGGCCGGTTCGCTCCCCAAGCCGGACCCCCTATACTCCCCATGATGAAATTCTCCCGTCTGCTGCTTGTTTTTCTCAGTTTAGCCGCCGTTTTAATTGCCCAGGAAGAGCCCAAGGACAAGGGCAGCGACAAGAAAGCACCGCCCGCATCCGCCGCCGACAAGGATAAGGAGAAAGACCCGGTTCTCTCCGTCACCGAGCACGAGGTTACGGTCGGGGGCAAAGTCATCAAATATCAGGCCACGGCCGGCTACCTCGTCCTCAAATCCGAGAAGGGCGAACCGCGCGCCAACATTTTTTTTGTCGCCTATACGAAGCTGGGGGAAAGCGATCCCGCCAAACGTCCCCTGACATTCTCCTTCAATGGCGGGCCCGGTTCCTCCTCCGTCTGGCTCCACCTCGGTGCCCTCGGTCCGAAACGGGTGGTCATGACCGACAAGGGCGAATCACTGCCGCCACCCTACAAGTGGGTGGACAACGAGTATTCGTGGCTCGATCAGACTGACCTCGTGTTCATCGACCCGGTCTCCACCGGCTACAGCCGGGCGGCGAAGGACGTCGACGCGAAGCAGTTCCACGGCTTCACCGGCGACATTGAATCAGTCGGTGAGTTCATCCGCCTCTGGACGACGCGCAACCAGCGCTGGGCCTCGCCCAAGTTCCTCGTCGGCGAGAGCTACGGCACGACGCGCGCCGCCGGGCTCTCGGATTACCTGCAGCAGAAGTCCAACCTCTACCTGAACGGCATCATGCTCGTGTCCTCGATCATGAACTTCCAGACGGCGCGCTTCGCGCCCGGCAACGACCTGCCTTACCAGCTGTTCCTGCCGACCTACACCGCGTCGGCCTGGTATCACGGCAAGCTCAAGGGCGACCTCGCCAAGGACCTGCCCAAGACCCTCGCGCGCGCGGAGCAGTTTGTGCTGAAGGACTACGCGCTCGCCCTCCTGCAGGGCGACGCGCTGCCGGCCGCCGAGCGCAGCCGCATCGCGAAGGAACTGGTGGCCCTCACCGGCCTGACCGAGGAATACGTGCTCAAGCAGAATCTCCGCATCAACATCTTCGGGTTCGTGACCGAGCTCATGAAGGGCGAGAACCGCAACATCGGCCGGCTCGACAGCCGCATCGTCGGCATCGCCGACAATGACGGCGGCGGGGGCGGCCGCGGGGCCGGCGGCTTCTTCGACCCGAGCATGGAGGCCATCCTTGGCGGCTACACCACGGCGATGAACGACTACGCGCGCCGTGAGTTGAAATACGAGAACGACCTCTCCTACGAGATCCTCACCGGCAACGTCCAGCCCTGGAGCTACGCCAACGTGCAGAACGAATACCTCAACGTCGCCGAGACCCTGAAGCGCGCCATGACGAAGAACCCGTTCCTGAAGGTCTGGGTGTCCAACGGTTACTACGACCTGGCCACGCCCTATTACGCGACCGACTACACCGTGAAGCACATGAGGCTCGACCCGGCGGTGCGCGGCAACGTGACGATGACCTACTATGAGGCCGGCCACATGATGTATATCCACCTGGACTCGCTGCAGAAATTCAAAGCCGACTTCACCGCCTACATGGACGCCACCCTCAAGAGCGCCGGGGTGAAGTGAGGGGAAATCTGCGGGACTGATGGTCCCGCCTCCATCCCTAAATAAGGTTCCTCGCTGTTTCCAGTGGGTAAAGGCCTGAGTATCTCCCGTCACGGATGATACCAATTACGGGATAATTTGAGACTTTAGCGCAGCAGCGCGGTAGGGCGCACCGGCCCGGTGCGCCGCCCACGGCGGAGCGGGCCGCTCCGCCCTAC
>LNEH01000131.1 GCA_001464505.1 Verrucomicrobia bacterium Ga0077533 | reverse complement strand
GTATCAGTGTTCATGTTGGCTGATCGGGTTCAGGTTAACGGTTAACCCGCCCCAAGCCAACCCTCGGAAAATGTGCGAAACATACCGGACGTTATCCTGCGAGGCGTGCCGCAAGCGGCAGCCCTACAAAGTCTGAAACCAAATGGTAATTGGTATAAGCCCCGGTCCACATCGACTGGCAAAACAAAAGGGGCGTTCTGCCGGTCAGCAGAACGCCCCTGAAGGGGAATCAGGCGAAGGGGCTCTAGAATTTGTAGGAGAGCTTGCCGTAGTAGAACGCGCCGTTGAAGCCGAAGGGCGAGGGGTTGACGAGATACGGCAGTGAACCGGCATTGTCGCTGCCGTTGAACACGGTGCCGGCAACAATCTTCGTGCGAAGGGTCTGGTCGGGATACTCGTCGAAGATGTTGTTTGCGCCGACGGAGAAGGTGACGTGCTTGCTGTAGTGGTAGGTCACATCGAGGTCGCCGATCCACTTGGCACCATGGGTCAGGATGATCTGCTGGTTGGTGGTGGTGCCGCCGACCGTTCCGGGCACCGCCGGGCGGAACTCAACCTTGCGCCCCGGCGTGAGGGCGTCGATTTGGGCCTGCGTGGCGCTGGTGAACGGCACCGTCGAAACCTCCCCGTAGCGCACCATGCGCAACAGCGTGGAGAACTTACCCATCTCCCAGGTCACGGCGAGGTTGACGTTGCTTTTCGGCTGGCCCCGCTCGAGGCGGATGGTCTCGGTGAGATCGAAGAGCGGGGTGGTGGTGATGGCGGCCAGGGCCGGCAGGGCCTGCTTGATCTTGTCGGCCTTGGTCGAATTGTGGTTGAAGCCTGCCGTGAGGGTCAGGTTGCCGAGGTCCGTGGTCTTCCAGGTGTAGCGGGCGCTGATGTCGAGACCCTTGGTGGTGGTGTCCACGGCATTGGTGAAGTAGCGGCCGCCGCCGATGCCGGTGATGCCCTGCGTGGCGAGCAGGGCGATGATCGGCGCGCCGGTGAAGTTCGAGGACAGCACGATGCGGTCCTTGATCTCGATGTTGTAGTAGTCGATCGTGGCGGAGAATCCGGCCTTCGAGTTCCAAGTGGCCCCGATGCTGATATTGGTGGATTTCTCGGCCTGCAGGGGGGAGGAGCCCAGGGCAACCGCCGCGGGATTGCTCACCGGGAAGGTCAGGATGTCGAACGGCACACCGCCGATGAAGTTGGTGGCGGTGGAGCTGAACCACTGCTGGGCGAGGTGCGGGGCTCGGAAGCCCGAGCTGGCCGAAGCCCGCAGCGCGAGCTCATTGGTGACCTCGAAGCGGGTGGCGAACTTCACGTTGGTGCTGTTGCCAAAGTCGCTGTAGTCCTCGAAGCGGCCGGCGAGGGAGACCAGCCAGCGGTCGCTCAGGTCCTGCTCGAAGTCCAGGTAGAAGGCCTTGGAGTTGCGGTCATGCGCCCCCGCGTCGGAGGGCTTGAAGCCGGGGAACACCTGCGCGCCCACGGCGGCGAGGCCGCCGGCACTCGGGCCGCCGATGATGGTGGCGCCGCCGTTGCGATAGGAATCGGGCTCGCCCGCGCTGATGGTGTATTCCTCGGAGCGGAACTCGAACCCGGTGGCGAACTTGAGCGGCGTGGCCAGGCCGGCATTGAACGACGTGGTGAGGTCGAGGTTGGTCGTCATCTGGTTGAACTTCAGCTGGCCGTCGTAGAAGGCGGTCGGACTGGCATTGCCGAGCGTGACGTTGACCGAATTCGAGGTGCGGTAATCGATGGCGTTGGTGCCGTAGTTGGTGCTGAGGTCCCAGTTCCAGTCGCTGATCTTGCCCTTGATGCCGATGCCGCCGGAGAGGTCATTCACGTCGGAGTCGATGAAGGGCAGGAAGCCGTCGGGCCAGATGGCGCGGACGGTGCGGTCATCGCCGGGGCGGCGGAAGAAGCCGGCGCCGTTGGCGTGGCGGTTGCTGTTGCCGAAGTTGAAGTAGAGGGTCATGTCGTCCTGCAACGGATATTCGCCGTTGAGCCACAGGCCCTTGTCCTTGGTCTCGGGGTCGCCGAAGCGGTGGTTGATGCGGTTCACGATCGCCTCGCGCGGGTCAAGGGTGCCGTTGGCCGCGCTGAGGCCCGTGCCCGAGCCGTAGTTGGCCGAGATGGCGACGGGCAGGCCGGTCGTCGTGCTGGTGCCGAAATACTGCTGGCGGGTGTCGGGTTCGATGCGGTTGGTGTCGCCGCGGTCGCGCAGGTAGAGACTGAGAAAGAGCGAGCCCTTGTCCCCCAGCCGCGTGCCAACGTAGGCGTCGAGCTTGTAGTCCTCGCCGTCGCCCACCTTGGTCTGGCCGTAGGCCAGGTTCAGACCCCAGCCGGTATCCTTGCGCAGGATGACGTTGATGACGCCGGCAATGGCATCGGAGCCGTATTGGGCGGAGGCGCCGTCGCGCAGGACCTCGATGCGCTCGATCATGGACGAGGGTATGGCGTTGAAGTCGGTCGAGACCGAGCCGCGGCCGATGGAGCCGTTGAGGTTGACGAGCGCGCTGGTGTGACGGCGCTTGCCGTTGATCAGCACGAGCGTCTGGTCGGGGGCGAGGCCGCGCAGCGTGGCCGGGCGGATGTGGTCCGTGCCGTCGGTCAGCGACGGGCGCGGAAAATTGAACGAGGGGATGTTCGCCTGGAGCATCTGGCTGGTCTCAAGGTAGCCGCCCTGCTTCATCTCGGTGCCGCTGATCACATCGATCGGCACCGGCGACTGGGTCACCGTGCGATCATTGAAACGGGAGCCGGTGGCGATGAATTTCTCCAGCTGGACTACCTGGTCGGTGGAGGCGGTCGTCTGACCCCGCCCGCCGCAGGCTCGTCGCGGACGAAGCCTGGGTAGCAGTGTTTGCAGTATTCATTCGGTATTTGGTGGGCCGGTCTGACAAACAAACCGGCAGGTCGTGTATAAATAGACCTGCTTCACACTATCACAAGTCATAATCTTACCGGCCGGATTTGCGGCTTGAGACGCGCTGGCGGCGGCGAATCATCCGGGGATGCGTATAACCCCGCGTTTGCTCCCCGCCCTGCTCTCTATTTCCCTGCTGGCCGCACCGTTGCATCTGCCCGCCCAGCGCTCCGCCGTCGAAGCCGGGCATGGCATGGTCACCTCCGTGCATGAACTCGCCACTCAGGCCGGCATCGAGATTTTGAAAAAAGGCGGCAACGCCGTGGATGCTTCCGTCGCCACCGGTTTGGCCCTGACGGTCGTCTATCCGTTCGCCGGCAATATCGGCGGCGGCGGGTTCATGATGATCCATCTGGCCGATGGCCGGGCCATCGCCATCGATTACCGCGAGACCGCGCCCGCCGCGGCGAGCCGCGACATGTATGTCGGCCCCGACGGCAAGGTTCTCCAGGGCCCCGGCTCGTCCACGGTCGGCTGGAAAGCCAGTGGCGTGCCCGGCTCGGTGGCGGGCTTCGCCCTCGCGATGCAGAAATATGGCTCGGGCAAGGTCACGTGGGCCGACGTCGTCGAGCCGGCCCGCCGGCTCGCGGCCGAGGGGCATGCCGTCTCGCAGTGGACGGCGGCCAACCTGCGGGCGTATGCCAAACTGTTCGAACCTTTCGAGGAATCGAAGAAGATCTACCTGAAGGACGGGGCGTTCTGGCAGGCCGGTGAGCTCTGGGTGCAGGCCGACCTCGCGGCGACTTTCACGCGCCTGCAGAAAAATGGTCCGCGCGAATTCTATGAAGGCGAGACCGCCCGGCTCATCGCCGCCGCCATGGCCCGGCACGGCGGCAACATCACGCTCACCGACCTCCGGAACTATCAGGTCGCCGAACGCACCCCGTTGCGTGGCAAATATCGGGGCTACGACATCGTCACGATGCCTCCGCCCTCCTCCGGTGGCATCGCGCTCCTCCAGATGCTCGGCATGCTTGAGCCCTTTGACGTCGGCTCCCTCGGCCACAATTCCGCGGCGAAATACCACCTGTTCGCCGAAGTCATGAAACGCGCCTTTCGCGACCGGGCCGAGTATCTCGGTGATCCCGACTTCGTGCAGGTTCCCGTGGCCCAGCTGCTCGACCCCGCCTATATCAGGCGGCGCATGGCCGATTTTTCACCCGACAAGGCCCTGCCTGCTTCCGCCGTGTCGCCCGGGCTTGGCAAGTTCGTCGCGCCGGCCCCGCGCGAGTCCACCGAAACCACGCATTTCTCGATCGTCGATGCCGCCGGCAACGCTGTGGCCAACACTTACACGCTCAACGGCGCCTACGGCTCGGGCGTCACCATCCCCGGCACCGGCATTTTGATGAACAACGAAATGGACGACTTCACCGCGCAGGTCGGCACGGCCAACATGTTCGGCCTGATCCAAGGCGAGGCCAACGCCATCGTCCCCGGCAAGCGCCCGCTCTCGTCCATGACGCCCACCTTTGTGCTCAAGGACGGCCAGCTCGTGCTTGTGACCGGCTCGCCCGGCGGCCCGACCATCATCAACACCGTCTTCCAGATCATCACCAATGTGATCGACCACCAGATGCCCGTGATGCAGGCCGTCGAGGCGCCGCGCATCCACAACCAGTGGCTGCCCGATGTCGTCACCTTCGAACGCTTCGGCATGTCGCCCGACACGCAGGCCGCGCTCAAAGCCCGCGGCCACACCCTCCCCGAGCGCAAATCCTATGAAGGGGCCTATCAGGGCGACGGGGAAACCATCGCCGTCGATCCGCAGACCGGCCTGCGCTCCGGCGCCGCCGATCCGCGCAAGCCCGACGCCAAGGCCATCGGTTACTGAGCCGCCGGCTGGCCGCGCCCGCCCATGAATCCCACCGCCCTGCTCGCCCCTGTCTTTCTGGTCTTTGAGCTCTGGCAGCTGGTGGTCAGCGAACGTTACATGGGCATCAAACAGATCCGGGTGAACGCCGACCCGCGCGAGCTGGCCATGGCCAATTGGATGGCGGCCACCTGGGCCGGCGGCCTCTTCGCCTATTATCTTTGGATGTTCACCCTGCTGCTGCACCCGGTCGGCCGCGCCCAGGGCATTGTGCTGATCGTGATGACCGGCATCGGCTATCTCATCCGCAGCACCTGCGGCCTCAAGTGGGTGCTGGTGGTGCTGACCTTCGAGGGCTCCATCCGCATCGGCATGCTCATCTCGCTCATCGGCCAGTCCTGGCGCCGGCTGATGATGTGAGGGGCGGACTCGTCGGACGGCGGTCATAGACCGCCGCTACAACCTCGTCGGGCCATGATGCGACTGCGCGAAAAATTCCTGCGCCGCCGCGAGCAAGTCGCCGTATTGGCCGTAGTCACCGGCCCACGAGTTTGGCACGCACACCCGCTTGATGACGCCCCGGCCGAAATGGTCGGACGCCTCCCGGTCTGGCGCCAGTTCCAAGGTGAACTTCGGGTCGCCCGTATGCACCACATAATGCCGCTCCAAGCCGCGGCGCTCCCGGTCAACCCGCACAAAGTGGGAAAAGTTCATCTGCGCGCCGAGGTCTAGCCGCCCGGCTGCCGGGGCTCAACGCCATTCGCCGGCCGGGCCCGTGCCGCCGGTTTAGCCTTGAGAAACCCCCTGCGCCCCGCGAAAAGAAGCCTGCGCGCGACTCGCCTATATGAATCTGGAACCCGCCCCCCGCCTGCCCAAATGGATCTTTTTGGTGATCGACCTCGGCCTGCTGCTCACGGCGTTCATCATCGTTTATTTCGCGAAAAACCCCTACGCGCCGGTGCCTCTCATTAGCGCGGTGGCCTGCGTCGGGCTGGCCGCCATCATCGGGTTGGTCCCTTTCCTCATCGATTACGCCGCCGACTCCGCCGAATACGTCCAGCAGGAACGCGCCCGCATCGCCGACCAGGTCCAGCGCCTCAACGCCGCCAGCGAAAGCCTTGCCCGCGCCGCCGCGCAGATCAAGGCCGTCGAGGAAGCCGTGCACAAGACCGCCCACGCCGCCGAGAACCTCCCCTACCGCATGCAGGAGAAGCTCGCCGAGTTCAACCAGCAGCTCGCCGCCACCGAGGACGAGGAGAAAGAGCGCCTGACCGAGGAACTCGCCACCCTCCGGCAGGGCGAGAGCGAACGCCTCACGGCCCTGGCCGACAAGATCAGCAAGACCGTGACCGAACTCGCGGCGCTCGATGCCTCGACTCGCAAGCAGCTCGCCGCCGCACAGGACGCTGCCATTGGCAAATTCGAATCCCGCCTCCATGCGGCGGTCGCAGCGCTCGATGCGAAATTAGCCGCCGTCGCCGCCGCCCCTGTAGCGGCGGTCCATGACCGCCGTGAGACATCCGGTCCGACCGATGACGGCGGTCTTAGACCGCCGCTACAGTCCGAACCAAATTCCGCGCCGGCCGTTGAATCCGTCTCTGTGGTGGAATCGCTCGCGCCGGCGGCCGAGGAGCCCAAGCCGAAGAAACCCCGCGCTCCGCGCAAACCCAAGCCCGAGGACACGCTCGCCGCGATGTCCGCGTCCACCACCGAGGGCAGCGAGAGCTCGGATGAGTCCGCCTCACCGGATGCTTCGACCGAAACGGCCACAGC
>LNEH01000130.1 GCA_001464505.1 Verrucomicrobia bacterium Ga0077533 | reverse complement strand
CGGTGATCATCTTGGGCTTCTCGCGCACGGCGATGGCCGCGAGCTCATCGTAGTCGATGAGACCGGTGTCCTCGCGGACGCCGTATTGGACGAATTGGTAGAGCTTGCCGGAGAAGTTGGCCGGGTTGCCGTGGGTCAGGTGGCCGCCGTGGCTGAGGTTCATGCCGAGGATCTTGTCGCCGGGCGAAAGCACGGCGGTGTAAACGGCGAAGTTGGCCTGCGAACCGGAGTGGGGCTGGACGTTGGCGTGCTCGGCGCCGAAGAGCTGCTTCGCGCGCGCGATGGCCAGCACCTCGACCTTGTCCACCTGCTCGCAGCCGCCATACCAGCGTTTGGCGGGATAGCCCTCGGCGTATTTGTTGGTGAGCACCGTGCCCATGGCCTCGATGACGGCCGGGTAGGTGAAATTCTCGGACGCGATGAGCTCGAGGTGGCTCTGCTGGCGGGCGAGTTCAGCGGCGATGACGGCATGGACCTCGGGATCGAGTTGCTGGAGGGGAGTGGCGTTGAGCGACATGAAGGAATTTTAGATTATGGATTCTCGATTTTCGATTGGGCTGAAGCAGAGAGCACCGGAAATCAAAAATCGAGGATCGAAAATCGAAAATCAGGCCTTCCGCCCTTCCAGGAGTGTCTTAAGGAAGGCGAGGATGCCGGGGATGGCCTCAACCATCTCGTCGCGGCAGGTCTCGTAGATTTTGAGCGGCCCGCCGTAGGGATCGCCGATTTCCTTCTCGGCGGGCGCGGGCAGGAACTCGCGGAACAGGTAGAGGTGTTTTGGCACCGGCAGGGACTTGAATTGGATGATGGCGCGGTGCGACTCGGTCATGCCGAAGACGACGAGCGCGCCGTCGAGCAGTTCCTGGGTGAGGGCCTGGCTGCGCCTGCCGCTGATATCGATGCCGCCCTTCTTCAGCGCGATGACGGAATTTTCCGAAATCGCCTCGCCGGTGCGGGCCGCGACTCCGGCGGAGACGACGCGGAGCGATTTCAACGGCTCGGGCTGACCGGCCAGCGCGTGTCGGAGCAAACCCTCGGCCATCGGACTGCGGCAGATGTTGCCGGTGCAGACGATGAGAATATGGCCGGGAGCGGGCATGGAATTATCGGGCCAGAAATGGACACGAATTCACCCGAAAGGCAAAGACTGAGTTCCTGTAGCGGCGGTCTGCGACCGCCGTCCGGCGCTCATAGAGCGCCGTTACAGCGCTGTCAGCGGCGCAACGCCTGCAAGGCCCGGTGCAGATGCACGGCGCGCTGCAGCACACGGTCAACCAGCGGCGCGGGTTGCTCCGGCGTGCCGGCCGGTTTGGGCCCGTTCGACTTGCTCAGGGCAGGCGCGGTGGGATCGGGCAAGGGCGCGGGTGACACCGTTCCGGGCTGCCCATTCGACTGGCTCAGGGTCCCGAGCTTGTCGAGGGACTGCCCGGCCGGTGTTTGTCCGGGCCGGTCGCCCGGCAAAGGCGCGGGGTTGCCGTTCTTGAACTCGTGCACGAGGGTCGCTTCGTCGAAGCGCTCCTTCTCGATCTTGCCCGAAATCAATTTCTCCAGCGAGGTGCCGGCCTCAAGCGCATCGTAGGCGCGGCGGTCGGTGATGGCGTCGGTCTGCACGACGACCTTCGGCCCGGGCGTCGAACCCGGGGCGCCGAGGGTGAGGGCGGGGGACTGGCCGATGACCGGAGCGAGAGCGGCCGGAGTTGCCGGACTGACGAGGATGAAGAGCGGGGTATTTGTTGGGTGAAGGGCGAGGGCGGTCTTCAGGGCGGCGGCCGATTCGTCGCTGGCGGTGGCGTAGCGCAGGTCGAGCACGAGGGCGCCGGCCCCGGGCACGACCTGGCGCAGCGCGGCCTCGGATTCGGCAACCGAGTGGATGCGCAGGTAGGCGAGGCCCTGGCCGAGATCGGTCAGCTCGGTGGCTGAGGACAGAGAACAGAGGACGGAGGACAGAAGACAGAGAACTGAAACAAGTCGCTTCATTGACGGTTGAGCTGTTTGTCGCCGATGTCGCGGCGGAAATATTTGTTGGGCCACCGGACTTGGTCACAAACGGCGTAGGCGCGGGTGGCGGCCTCGCGCAGCGTCGGGGCAAGGGAGGTCACGCCGAGGACGCGGCCGCCGTTGGCCGTGAGCTGGCCGCCGGCGTTCCTGGCCGTGCCGGCGTGATAGATGAAGGTCTGCGGCGGGAGACTTGAGGCCTGAGGCAAGACAATCGGATCCCCCTTGGTGAAAGCCTCGGGATAGCCTTTGGCGGCGACCACGACACACAGTGCGTAGTCAGGATTCACTTCGAGTTGGAACCCCGCCAGCTGGCGTTGGGTGGCGGCCCAGAGCAGCGAGAGCAGGTCGGTCTTCAGGCGCGGCAGCACCACCTGCGTCTCGGGGTCGCCGAAGCGGGCGTTATATTCGATGACTTTCGGAACAATGCGGGGTGAGGGCACCCCGCCCACATTTTGCGGACAGAGCATGAGGCCGATGAATAGCGTGCCGCAGTAATCGAGGCCCTCGTTGGCGATGGCGTTGACCGACGGGCGGACAATTTCGCGGTCGATGCGGGCGAGCAGCTCGGGCGTGACGACTTCGGCGGGCGAGTAGGCACCCATGCCGCCGGTGTTCGGGCCGGTGTCGCCGTCGCCGATGCGCTTGTGGTCCTGCGAGGTCGGGAGGATGACGTAGTCGCGGCCGGAGACGACGACGAGGATTGAGGTCTCCTCGCCGAACAGACAGTCCTCGATGAGAACCTTCGATTGCGGAGTGCGGAGTGCGGAATGCGGAGTGCCAGACAACGCGAGCAGAGAGTGAACCGCAGCCTCGGCTTCGGCGTGGGTCTGGGCGACGACGACACCTTTGCCCGCAGCGAGGCCGTCGGCTTTCACTACGATGGGGGTTGGGCGGGCGCGGACGTAGGCGATGGCTTTGGCGGCCTCGTCGAAGAAGGCGGACGGAGCGGTGGGGATATTATGCTTCAGCAGGATTTGCTTCGTGAAGATCTTGGAGGCTTCGAGTCGGGCGCCATCGGCCTTGGGGCCATAGACCGGGATGCCCGCGGCGATGAGCTGGTCGACGAGGCCGAGCGACAGCGGCACCTCGGGACCGACAACGACAAATTCAACTTTCTCGCGCCGGGCCAGATCGACGAGTCCGGCGATATTGTCGGCGGCGACGGGGAAGCATGTGGCGTCAGACATGATGCCCGCGTTACCCGGCGCGCAGAGCAGGCGCGGCTTGGCCGGTGACGCGGCGAGCGACCGGACCAAGGCGTGCTCGCGCCCGCCGGAGCCGACGACGAGAACGGAAGTGGGAAGGCCTTTAACCACAGATAGCACAGATGGACACGGATGATGCCCAGCGTAAAGCCGAGTCTGGGGATGTGATCTGTCAGTTGAGCGTCGCCAATCAGATTGCGGAAATGATAGGGCGCAGGCTTGTCGTGAAAGGGACCATCCTCACAAGGCCGAGGAAATGGCCTTGCGCCGATTATGCCCCAAATCAATCCTACACTGCATCATAGTCATGCCACTAAACGCCGACAAACCTGACCGTTGGAAAGCTGATGTCGAGAGGTCTATAGATTTCTACAACGAGTGGTTTTTGCGTTTCGCGCCCGAGACGTATCGGCAGCAAAGAAAACTACGAACGGCTGAGGTCGGGGTCGCTTTCGAGCAAACCAACAATCTTCGCGATATTGCCCCTGAAATGCTGAAACAGCATCCAGAGGCATTGCCCATGTTGCGGATGGCGGCGGCTCCGCCCTTGGCGCGAGACCGACTGATGGGGCTGGCCTATGCGAATAAGAATCTGATTGGCTCCATGGAGGGTAAGAACGATGCACCGCCAAAAATACCTCCGCGCATGGACGCGAAGGAACTCAACGCGCAGTTACGACGAATTTGTGACGTGTTGACGGAGCTGCTGGATCGGGACTTGTTTCCCTGGCTTGATACGGCAGTCGCTCCGTCACCGGCGGCGGTCAGCCGCGCCGCGACTGTGGTGGCCGACCGGCTATGCGGTGCTGCGACAGATCCAATCATTCGCAACGCCCAAGAACGTCGCCAACTGGCGACTATGACCCGCTGGCTAAAGCGGCGCGGCTATCGCGAGGTAAAATCCGAGATGGCGGCATCGCTAGCCAAGATGGAACCGGGCACCTATGCTTTTCGCCTCAATGTGCCGGTCGGCAAGGCGGCTGCTACGATTAACCTGCCAATTGATTGTGTGATCCAGCCCCACGGTGTGACGCCAGGTCGGCTGCCAATATTGATTGAGGCTAAGTCGGCTGGTGACGCGACCAATACCAACAAAAGGCGCAAGGAAGAGGCGCAAAAGGCGGCCCAACTACGGGCGCGTTACGGGAAGCAAGTGCAACTGCTGTTGCTGCTGTGCGGTTATTTTGAGCCGGGGTATTTGGGCTATGAGGCGGCGGAGGGTATCGATTGGTTTTGGGAACATCGCCTCGATGATCTCGCCGCACTGGTGCCCATGGCTCCCACGAAAAAAAAAAGCCCCGAAACTCTCGTAGTTGAGGAAACACAAGCCGCTTACGGCGAAGTCGCCGAGGAGGATGAGCGATTCCGTGTGCAGGTCGCCATTGATGAAAACAAGGAGCCAGGTAGTCGCAACAAGCTTGGCCAATTCTCCACGCCTTTCGCGCTAGCTCGCATGATGGTGGCGCACGTCGGCCGCTATCTGCCCACACGAGACCAGATTCGGTTCTTGGAGCCAGCTGCCGGCACCGGGGTTTTTTTCTCAGCGCTTTTGGCGCATCCTGACTTGCGAGATCGGCTCGATTCCGTGCTCGGGCTGGAAATCGATCCGGCCTACGCGGTGCCGTTGCAACGGCTCTGGAAGGCGAGAGGGTTTATCACCCGGCAGGAAGACTTTATCACATTCTCCAGTCGGCCGGAAAACAGAGCGCGCGTTAATTTTATCTGCACCAATCCGCCCTACGTGCGGCATCACCACATGCCGACGCAGCTGAAGGAGCAGCTACAGCTGCGCATCCGTGCGGAACTGGGACTGGAAGTCAGCGGACTAGCAGGACTGTATGTCTATTTTGTCTTGTTGGCGCATGCGACCCTTGAGGAAGGCGGCGTGGCCTCGTGGCTGATCCCGAGCGAATTTCTTGTTGTAAATTATGGCAGTGCATTACGGGACTACCTGACGACCCGGGTGGAACTGCTTTCCCTTCACCAGTTCGACCCGGCAGACGTGCAGTTCGATGATGCGCTTGTTTCCTCCTGTGTGGTGACTTTTCGAAAAAAATCTCCGGCACCAGATGCCCGGTTCACGTTCAG
>LNEH01000129.1 GCA_001464505.1 Verrucomicrobia bacterium Ga0077533 | reverse complement strand
AGGAAATACCGCTGCTGCTTTTTCGCCTGCGCGTGCTGGTAGAGCACCCGGCGGTAACTGAGTGTCACCGGGATCAGCAACAGACAGGAACCAGTGATGGCTAGGCGGCTGACTTGCAGGGCAAAACCTGCGGGAATGAACACATAGGTGAGCAGCAACGTTGTCAGCAGCACGAACATCAGCGCCACGCTGTGCAGGCTGGTGTAGGTGACCGACATCATGTCGGTCCGCGCGTTGTAGCCGTCGATCAGATAGACCGCCAGAAAGTGCGTCATCACCGGCAGGGCCAGCGGTGCCAGGATGAATCCCTCCCAGTGCCGCACCCCCCAGGCCCAGGCGACGAAGTTGAACGCCACGACCACGGCGACCGCGTCGAGCAGCACGAGGATGAAGGTGATTATCCTGCCTTGAATCATGGCAAAATCATTGACAGGGCAACTGCCCTCCAACGCAAACTGAACTTAGAACCTATCCGAATAACCCTGGGTGGATCGCTCGGCGGTCATAGACCGCCGCTACAGCCGCAAGCTGGGTCGGTCAGATATCCGGATAGGCTCTAGCTCCCGTCCGCGGTCCGGCGCAGGATCTCGTTCCACCGGGCCAGCGCGGTCGCGAAGGTGAACCGGCGCTCGTAGATCGCCCGGGCCCGCCGGCCCAATTGCAGGCAAAGGGCCTGATCATTGTGCCAGGTGACTATCGTGGCCGCCAGCCCGGTGCCGTCGGCCGGGCCGAAAGCTGCGCCGCATTTCTCCTGGGCCAGCAAGCGGGCGATCTCCCCCTCGGTCGGGCCGACGAACAGCACCGGCCGCCCGGCCGCGAGCACACCGGCCAGCTTGCTCGGATACACCAGCCGCGCGAATCCCGGCCGCAGTGTCACCAGCTGGATATCGGCGGCGCCGAGGGCGGCGGCGAGATCGGCGCGTGATTCGGGGGGCAGCAGGCGGACATTGTCCAGCCCGCGGGACTGCGCGGTGGCGCGGACTTCATCGGATCGCGCACCGCCGCCGATGAAAAGGAAGACGATATCGCGGCGCGGTTTCAGCTGCCCGGCGGCCGCGAGCACGGCCGCAAACTCATGCACGCGGCCCAGGTTGCCGGAATACGCGACGACAAACTTGCCGCTCAAGCCCCACGCGGCCCGGCGGGCGGCAACAGCCTCCGCGGAGGCCGGGGTCTGCAGTTCGTGCGGGGCCCAATTCGGCACGAGCGCGACTCGGTCTGGTGGCACTCCGCGGGACTCCAACATCCGCCCCATGTCCTCGCCGAGCGTCACGCAGCGGTGGGCGGCATGCCAGGCAGTGTCGCGGCGGCGTCGCAGCGGCCACAAGGGCAGGGTGGCGAAGGCGCCAAGGTGGGCCGCAAGGATCTCGGGGTAGATGTCCTGGATCCAATGGATGATCTTGGCTCCGCGGCGCGCGGCCAGTGCCGTGACCGCCGCGCCCAGCATCGGCGGGTCGGTCATCGCCACCACGACGTCACCCGGTTGGACCAGCGCGGCAAGCTGGCGCTGGGCCTGACGGCGATAGCGGCCGTAATTGACGGCCCGGGATAACAACCCGCCATGTTGGTCGCTGCCGCCGGTGCGATGGATGGACACTCCGTTGTGGCAGGCCGGACCGTCACCGGTGGCGATGACGTGAATTGTCCAGCCGTTCGCCGCGAGGCCTTCGGCGAGGTCGGTCAACAACTGCGCCGTGGCGGCGGTTGAGGGCCAGTAAACCCGGTTGAGGAAGATGAGGCGCGGAGAGGGCAAGGGAGATTTTGTAGCGGCGGTCTGTGACCGACGGACGGCGCTCATAGAGCGCCGCTACAGTTTGCGCTGCAGTTCGCGGGCTTTCGTCGCGCACAGGAATTCATACCAACCCATCAGCCGGCAAAAAACAAAGCCCCGTCGGCCATCAAGAAAGCCGCCTCGCCAGACATAGTGGTAGAGAAAACGCAGCCCGGGTCGGCAGGGCAGCGACCACGCGAGGCGGCGCAGGCGACGCTTGCGGGCGAGGCTGGCATCCAGGCCGGCGGCATCGGCGCGGGCGGCCTCGACCTGAAGGCGTGCCTCCCAGTTGCTGTAGCGGTTGTGCTTTTCGACCCAGGTCGCGATGTCGGGGAAAGCGTAGTGTTCCATCTCGCCGGCCAGATATCCCGCCGAGCCCTGCAACTCGACATGTTCATGCACCTCGTTGTCGCCGGAAGCGCCTTCCGTGCCACCGGCCGGCTGCTCGTAACGGCCAAGGGCATGGCGGAAGAAGCGCAGGTTCCAGCTCGGGTAATAGCCACAGTGGTTGAGCCAGCCGTCGAGGAACCAGAAGCGGCGGTTCACATAAAAGCCCTGATGCTGCGACTGCCCGAGCGCGGCCCGCATGGCGGCCTCCAGCGGCGGCGTGACACGCTCGTCGGCATCGAGGATGAACACCCAGTCGTTTTTCCACGACACGTTCGCCAGCGCCCAGTTTTTTTTCTTCGGGAAATCCCCGTTCCACCTGAAATCGACCACGCGCGCCCCGGCGGCGCGGGCGATATCGGCTGTGCCGTCGGTGCTGCCGGAATCAACCACGACCACCTCGTCACACCACGCGACCGAGGCGAGGCACGCCGCCAGGTTCGCGGCCTCGTTCTTGGCGGGGATCAGGACGGAGATGGGGGCGGAAACGGCCATGGTCAGCGGATTTTCTCCTGCTGGGCGCGCAGGTCGAGCTTCGCGTAGCGGAGGGCGCAGGAGAAGGTCGCGCAGAATGTGAGCAGCACCGCGGGGTTGGCAAAGGGGAATTCCACCCACGCGTAGAGCAGCACGAGGAAGCAACCCGTCAGCAGGTAGCGCGGCACGGCCGAATCCACGCGCCGCCAGGGCACCGCGAGCAGTGGCAGCAGGATGAGGAGGACGAGCAGGCCGGTGCCGACGAAGCCGGTCTCGGCGAGCGACTGCAGCCAGTCGTTGTGCGCCTCGGCGTAGAACGGTATCCAGACCCACAGCTCAGCGGCCCGCTGCGTATTGAAGACGCGGAAAACATGGGCGTAGCTCTCGAGCCCCCAGCCGAACCAGGGTTTCTCGGCGGCCATCCGCCAAGTGTCGCGGTAGAGGGTGAGGCGGGAGTTGAGCGTGTCCTCCTTGGCGATTTTGGCGATCTGCTCGGAGGTCAGACGGGCGCGCTGGGTGATGACGTCACGGCTGATGTAAGCGACGGCGGCGGTGGCGATGAGCACGGCCAACACGATGCCGGCCACCGGCAACAGGGCGGATTCACGCTGCTCCCGGCGCCGCCGGATCAACCGGCCGAGGAAGTGAGTGAGGGCACCCACCAGCAACAGGCCCATCAGCGCGGTGCTCGAACGCGAGGCGCTCAACGGCACCGAGGCGGCGAGCAAGAGCGTGACGACGGCACCCAGCAGCACGGGCGAGTGCCAGGCATCGCGGGTCCCACCGCGGCGCAGGGCGTGGAAGAGCAGCGCGAGGCACACCGCCGTGTTCAGCAGCGTGAAGGCGCCCCAGTGGTTGGGATAGATGAAGGTGGAGAAGAAGCGGGCGTTGGGTGAATGCACGAGGCCGAACCACAGGCCATCAGTGTGCGCCAGTTTCTGGAAAGTGCCGAACACGGCGAGCACGACCGCGTTGGCGCCGAGGAGGAACAGCACGCCCCGCACAAACCGACGGCCGGGCAGCACGAGGAACAGGGTGAAGCAGGAAAGCACGATGACGTTGAATTGCCAGAGCTCCTTCGCGGCCAGCAACGGTCGCGCCGCGCTGGGCAGCCACGGGTGGGGGTCGCCCAGCACCAGCGACCGCTCGCCAGCCACCACAATTTCCCGGAATCCGGGATTGAAGCAGCTGACGACCACCAGCAGGTCGTAGAGCCAAAGCGGCCAGAGATAGCGCAAAGCCGGCCAGGTGTTGTCGTCCGACGATTTATCCCGGGTCCAGCAGGCCGTGATGAACAGCAACACCCCCACGGCACCCCAGGCGGCGATGCCTTGGCGCGCCCACGGTGCCTGCCCGCCGAAGGCCCACGTGGTAAAGATGAGCAGACTGCCGAAGTGCAGCAGCACCAACTTGCCCAGCAGGCCGATGCGGGGCTGTCGACGGAGGGAGTCCGGGAAATCAATGGCGCTCATCGCGGAAGATGACGGTAGAATTCATTGAGCAACCCGGCTGCGCGGGCCCAGGAGAAATCGCGTGCCGCCCACTCACGCCCGCGCCGGCCCATGGCAACCAGCTCTTCCGGCGGGGTCGAAAGGGCGGTGGCGAGATTGGCCCCGTAACTTTCCCATGGGCCGCACCAGCCGCAACCATGGGAGGCGAGTCCCGACCAAGGGGTGGTGTCGGTCACGAGCGCCGACACCCCGGCGGCGAGCGCCTCGGCAATGACGAGCCCGAAGTTCTCGGAGTGCGATGGCAGCACGAAAAGCGACGCCACCGCGTAGGGGTGCGGCCGGCCGGCGCCGTCAACCACCACGATGCGGCCGGCGGCCCCGGCCGCCGCCACCTCGGCGGTGAGTTCGGCGGCGGTGTAATCCTCGGCCACTCCCACGATGAGCAGCAGCCAGTCGCCGCGCGGGGCCGAGAGCCAAAGAGCCATCAGCTCGCGCAGCCGCTTCTTGCGGTGAAAGCGCGAATAAAAGAGCGCCACCGGCCGCGTTTTCGTGGCGGGACAAATCTCATGCCACACGGCGCGGGCGGCGGCGAGGTCGCGGGCGCCCGGCAAGGCGACGCCGTTAGGAGACACGCACACCGGCTGCTTGAAGCCCAGGGCGCGAATATCGTCCGCCTCCTCCGGGCTGGTGGCGTGCCAGCCGGTGGTGGCGGCAAAAGCGCCGGGATGCACCAGGAGTTCGGCGAGAAACTTACGCCAGCGCCGATGATGGTAAGCCCAGCCGCTCAGCATGCCGCGCGGGGAAATCACCAGCGGGATGACATGCCGGTGCGCCGCCTCGTGGGCGTAATGCAGGGGCAGGAGCCAGAGCGAGTGATTATGCACAACTTCAATGGCGGCCCCAAGCAGGTGACGTCGCAATTGAGGCGAACGCGAAAGCCAGCGGGGTGCGACTCGCGGAAAGGTGCGGACGATTGCCGTGTCGGACCGCGTGTCGGGTGAAGCCTGGCCGGGTTCGCGAGTGGCGAGCAACTCAACCGATTCGCCGAGCGCAGCCTGGGCGCTGGCGAGGGCGCGGACTGATCTTGAGGGACCGCCGTGGCGTTCCTCCAGGCTGGGCACAATGTGGCAGACGCGCATGTCAGTCGGTCCGGGGCAGGGCGAGAGTCTGATAAACCGCCCGTTCCACCGGGCGGCGGGCCGGCCAGCCCGCGCCGAAGTCGAACAGCGCGTAACCCGCGTCGTGCAGCAGCGTGGTCACGGCGTCGGCACTGGCCTCGTATACCTCAATGAGCACGCGGGGACGGTGGGTGCGCAGCAGGGTGAGCGCACCCTGCAGCACGGCCAGCTCGGCTCCCTCCACATCAATCTTGACTGCATCGGGCTTGCGCCGCCGCTCGAGCAACCAGTCCAGGCTGACCGTGAGCGCCGGATGGGAGGCGGTCGAATGGCCAACCAGTGTGTCGCTGGCTCCAGACGAGGAGGCGAGATGGGAACCCGAACGGCCGCGCACCGGGGTGACAAATTCCTCCAGTCCCGGACCGGAGGAGACGGCACAGCACAGGGCCTGCACGGGAGCGGAGGCCGGGGCCGGCTCGGCTACGGTGCGGCGCATCAAGTCCACCAGCCAGGGATCGGCCTCGACGGCCAGCACTTCGCCGGCCGGCCCGGCGCGATGGGCCGCGGCGAATGCGAACACCCCGAGGTTGGCACCCACATCCCACACACAGTCGCCCGGAGCTACGCCGTGTTCGGCAAAGTCAAATAGATCACGCCAGCGGGGGCCTTCGAGCCGTGTGTAGTAGGCGAGAGCGGCGCCGGGTGTCACCCAAAGCCGGCGCCCGCCGAGGCGGGCCGGCAGCCGGCGGGTCAGCACCACGCGGCGGCTGACACGCTCAAGGCAACGGCGCAGGAGGGACATTGAGTCAGACGGGCTCGGGGCGGTCCTTGATCGGTCGGCAGGGCGAACCGGCGCAGATTTTCCGCGCGGGCAGATCTTTCACCACGACCGAGCGCGCTCCGACGACACAGAGTTCTCCGATGGTGACGCCAGGACCGACAAAGACATCCGCTCCGAGCCAGGCGTTCCGGCCGATGGTGATCGGGCGGGTGACGAGCGGCATGGACCACTGCGTGATATCGTGGGTGCCGGCGCAAAGATGGCAGTGTTGGCTCAGGTTCGCGCCGTATTCGAGGCGGATGGCGGCCAGATTGTAGAGATTGACATGAGGTCCCACCATGCTGTGCGAGGCCAGCGAGAGATTTTTCGGGAAGACAATCCGGGCGGTCGGGAAAATCACCACCGGACCCGAGATGTCGGCGCCGAAGAGGCGCAACAGCGCGGCACGGAAGCCGTGGAGCGGACGCGGACTCCAGCGGAAGAGGGTGGATTGCACTACCAACCACAGCCACCGCCCCACCACAGCCGAAGCCGGGTAGGGGGTCGTGCAATTCTGGCCGAGGTAAGGAGCGCTCATGGGGCGGAGGATGCGGGCTTGGCCGGGGCGGTCAACTGCGCGAAGTCGGCGAGCAGGCGTTCGGCGTAGGCGGCGTAGTCGTAGCGCTGCGAGTCAGCCCGCGCCGCGGTGGCGAGGCGCTCGCGCAATCCGGCTTCATTCAGCAGGCGGCCGAGGGCGTGGGCCAGCTGGGCCGCCGCATCGGCTGCGGTGTGGTCGAAGACGAGGCCATTGTGCCCGTCGCGCACAAAGTCCGTGAAGCACGCGAGCCGCGACACGACCGGCACCGCGCCGGCCGCCATGGCTTCGGCGACGGCCACGCCAAAGGTTTCACCCTGTTCCGCCAGGCTGGGATAACAGAATATCTGGATGCGCTGGTAGACACCGGCCAGCGTGCGCTCGTTGAACTGGGGATCGAGCAGGTTGAAGCGGCTGGCATTCATCGCCGCCGATAAACGCTGCAGCAGCTGACCGCGAAACACCAGGCCGGAGCCGCCCCGGGCGATGTCGGACGGGCCGCACAGCAGCAGCCGCCACGGCGGCAGGCCGGGCATGGCGGCCAGCAATTTCAGGGCATCCGCCAGCAGCCCGAGCCCCTTCTCCTCGTGAATGCGCCCCACGAACCCAAGCACGACTTCGCCGGCGTGAGTTTCGGGCAGGCCGGCCGGCGCCACCCCGGCCTCAATGCTGAGGAGCCGCCAGCCGATCGGATAGCCCCAGACGCGGGTGACCCCGGCCAGACCGGGATTTTCGGCGAGCACGCGGTCGCGGACATAAGTGCTGGCCGCGAGCACCCGCGCAATGTTGCGGTAGCGGCGATACTGACCCTTGGGCATCCGGCCGGTCATGATTACAACGCGGCCGGCGCGCGGTTTGAGCCAGCCCAGCCAGACCGGCAGGGCGACGGCATTCACCACGACGATGTCGGCGGTGGGGAGGGCGAAAAAAACCCTCCAGCTCCAGAGGAAATCCAGCAGCAGGTTGTGGAGCAGTTTGCCCCGATGGTCCCAGCCGGGCAGGCGCACATGCCGGATGCCTTCGCTGATCTCCTCGTGGGGAAAATCACGCCAGCGCCGGGAGAGCATGGTGACGGTGTGCCCGCGGGCGACGAACTCGCGCCCGAGGTGATACCAGGATTTCTCCGTGGAGCCGCCGCTGACCGGTGGCACGGGCAGGAAGAAGCCGTTGACGATGGTAATGCGCATGGGGTCGGGTGGCATCAGGTGATGTCAACTAATAGTTTACATCGGCCATATGGTCTGGTCAGCGGGAAGGCAGGCGGGCGAGGGCGGCGAGCAGACCATCGCTGGTCTGCTTATAGGTGTAACCGGCGATCAGGGCGAGGGCATTGCGGCTCAGCCGGGCCAGCTCAGCCGGCGGGGCGCGGAGTGCGGTGTGCAGCGCGGCCGCCAGGGCGGCCGGATCTTCCGCCGGGAAAACCCAGCCGGTCTCGCCGGGCATGACGAGGTCGCGCTGGCAGCCGACCAGGTCGGAAACTAGGCAGGGCACCCCGAGGTGCATGGCCTCGTTGACCGCCAGGCCCCACGTCTCGTAGCTGCCGCGCGAGGGCAGAGCGAAGATATCGGCGAGCAGGTAGCGAGCGGGCATTTCGCTCTGGTTGGCGAAGGGCAGGAAGCGCACACAAGTGGCGGGATGCGCGGCGGCGAGGGTGGTGAGCCGGAACTTCTCCGTCCCCTCCCCAACGAAGACGAGGGCATCGGACGATGTCGCGACCTGCAAGAAGGTCTGGAGCAGTTCCACCGGCTGCTTGGCGGCGGTGAACTTGCCGGCGAAGAGGATGACGCGCTTGCCGGCGAGACCGAGGTCCGACCGCTGTTGTGCCGCGGCGGCGCGAGAGGCCGGATCGGCGGGATTGAAGTGCTCGGTGTTCACCGAGTGCGGGGCGAAGAAGAGTTTTTCCTCCGGCACGCCGAGGGCGCGGAAGTAATCGCGGTTGGCGGCGCCGACATAGGTGAGAGCCGCGAATTGGCGGTAGAGAAACCGGAGCGACAGACGGCGAAGAAGCGGCAG
Organism: Verrucomicrobia bacterium Ga0077533; assembly: GCA_001464505.1. GTDB lineage: Bacteria > Verrucomicrobiota > Verrucomicrobiia > Opitutales > Opitutaceae > Lacunisphaera. Next base: position 21,329 of record LNEH01000129.1, on the reverse strand, counting down.
TTGTGTCCGCCCGAGCAGGTGCGAGTCGCCGCGAAAGAGCAGCGGCACCCCGTGCCAGCGGGCCCACCAGAGGGCGCGCTGATGCGAGCGCCAGTTGTAGCCGAAGAGCAGCAGGGCACCGGGTCGCCACGCGGCGAGCCGGGTAGTCAGTGTCGGATTGTCGAGGCCGCCAAAATGGTGGGTGCCGGGGTCGCGGGCGACATTCGGCACAAATTCGGACTCATAACCACCCAGCAGATCCACGTCCCACTGGAAGGTGGTGCCGAATTGCGGATCGCGCCGGGCCGTGGCGCCAAATTCCCAGAGATAATACACCCGGAACTCAAGCGGCGTATGCGCGCGCAGCCAGCGGAACCACGGGCTGTAATACTGCACCGGATGGGAAAGAACGATGGCGAGGCGACGCATGCCAAAATCAGAGGCCGAAGAGACTGCGCAGAACCAGCGGCACGCCGAGGACGACCACGACCGCCTGTTGCAGTGAGGACACCCAGGCGGCCATGGTGAGCTCGGCGTTGAAGGACCAGGCGGTCAGCAGGACCATCAGGAGTCCCGCGAAAGAAAACATCGGGCTGAACGTGGACCAGATTTGCAACTTCTTGACCCAAAACCCCCAGAAAACTCCCAGCAGCATCGCGCCAAACAGGCCGAAATTGGCGTAGGCCTCGGCCAGCAGGCCAAACGCAATCGTGGTGGTGGTGGTGGCTGCTTCGTCCTGCAGCCCGTAGTAAACGCCCAGCTCATAAGTGGCCACATGGGAGCGGGGTTTTTCGGGCCAGAAAAAACGTGGGATCAACTGGGGCAGCACATAGCCGTAGGTTTTGCCGTAGAGGTAGTCCTGCCGGGCGGGCGTGTTATCAACGATGAGGCAAAGGATGTGCATGAGCGAAGTGCGCTCGAGCATCTTCTGGCTGACAGTCTTGCCGCCGCTGGTGGGCTGCAGGCCGTAATTGAACCACTCCCCAAAATAGGCCGGCAGTTGGCTGAAGGTCGGCGCGGGATGGCGCTCCTCCCAATATTTGGTGCGCATCTGGGTCTTGCCCGTGTGCAGCACGGCAAGGATCGCGAAGGCCAGGCCGAGCACAAGCCAGGGGATGCGCCTGCCGCCGGACACATAGCCCAGCAGGCCGATGCCGATCAGGCTGATGGCGCCGATGAGAATCAAGCCGACGCTCATCATGAAGAGCTGGGGCAGCAGCGTGCATACCAGCACAGTCTTGTCGGTCCGGGTCAGTTCCCCGCGTCCCCAGCGTTGGGTGCTGATGAACGTGCAGAGGATGCCGATCCCGTAACAGATCGCCCGCAAGACGCTTTCGAAGTCGCGGGGCACCCAGGTGGTGAAGATGCTGGCCCAAATATACAGGGTGGAAAGGATCAGACCGTAGATGATGAATTTCTCCAATTCCCGGGTGATAAGCGATTCGCGCCAGAAGCGGCTTCGGCCGGGCAACCCGCGCACCGTCAGGTAGGTTAGGATCGCACTCAGCTGATAGAGGATGACAGTGACCGAAGACCGGGTGATGACCTCCGGCGCGTAAGTGGCAAGCTGCTCGTGGGAGTTCAGCACCGGCAGCGCATAGGCGTTGGCGCAGAGGATCAGGATCGTCTCGAAGACAGGGAAACGGCTGCCTCCCGACCGGGCCCATAGCAGGGACGGAAGGACGGAGAGGGCAAACATCACGAGGCCCAGGATAAGATGCAGCGGATCGTCCACATTGGCAGAATAGGCCAGATAAACGAGGAGACCGCACAACCCGGCGACACCCATGAGGAAAAGCTTGCGCCCCCGTTCGGCGTCGGTGGCCCCGAGCATGCCGTAATCCGTCGGGGTCTCGTGGGGCAGAGGGTTGGGGTGGACGAATTCCATGGGCGTTGGTTCAGCCGGTGGCGGCTGTCTGAAGGACGGACAACTGCCGCGCGGCCATTGCCTCGGCGCTGTGCCGGTTCAACATGGCCAAATCGACCGTCGCGGCCTGGCCGGCGGCCAGGTTGCGCAATTGGGAGGCGGCTTCATCTCTCGCCGTCGCCGTCGATCCCGCGGCAGGGAAAATCACGCATGACTGCCCGAGCTGGGCGAGCCGGGTCACCATTGCGCTGCCGGTGGGCGCGAGGGCCAGCACGGGCCGGCCGGTGGCCAGCACGGCGAGGATTTTGGAGGGGGTGAAAGGCAGATCGGTCGAGCCGAACAGCAGGTTAGCGTCCGCCTCGAGCGATACCTGCAGGGCATCAAAGTAGCGGAGACGGGCGGGTGATTCATGCACGCAGTGCTGCAAACCATATTGCGCCGCGAGCGCAAGCGTCGCGGGCCGGGCCTGCGGGTCGTAGCTGGTGCCGAAGAAATGGGCCGACACCGGCACGCCGGTCTTGCGCACTTCCGCCATGGCGGCGCACAGAACCTCGACTGCCGCGAGCATGCCGGGGCCGAGGGCGCCGGCGAAGGCCAGCCGCAATCCGCCGGCGGGCAGGAGCGGCGTGCGGGATTTCATCCGGGCCGCCGCCAGTTCGAGATCCGGATCGGGCGAACCGAAGGGCAGCTCGGTGGCCGGCGCGGCGCGCATTGCCGGATAGCGCGCGCGCAGGGTGTCGATGTAGCCTTGCGAGACCGCGATGAGGTGGGCCGCGCCGCGCATGGTCCAGCCTTCGAGCGCGCGACCCAGGCCTTGGGCAAAACGGTATTTCCAGCCCCCGGGGGGGTGCGGAGCTCCGGGGCGCTCGTAGTAGTCGGTGATCCACGGATCCTGCAGGTCGATGACGTAGGGCACGCCGGTGAGCGCTTTCCAAAGCCGCCCGAGCGGAAGCACGATGAACATGGTCGTTGAGAAATAGACCACGTCGTAGCGCCGGCCGCTTAGCAGCCGGCAACCGGAGAGGAATAAAAACGGCAATGAGCGCAGCGCCACATTGTTGACGCCGAGCACCCCCGTCCAGCGCCGCGACAGGCAGAACGCCCGCACGACCCGCACGGCGGCCGGCACGGTGGCGGTCAGCTCCGGTTCGAGTGGCGCCGTGGGGGTCGGATCGGCGACGGTCAGCACGGTCACCTCCCAGCCGGCGGCGACAAAACCAGGCAGGCTCACGCGCACCCGCTGCATGTCCGGCGCGTTGACCGGCGGGAAATGCGGGCTGACGATGAGGACGCGCTTCACGGAAAGGCGGAAAGGCTGATAGGCTGAAGGACTGAAGGGCGCGGAGGGGGGGCGTGAGGGAGGTGGAGTGAGAGAACGGGAAAGCTTAAGAGAACGAGAATGATCATGGGCGGTGAACCGTAGTCTGTAGTCGGTGGTTTAGGGCAGTAGTCCGTGGCTTTCCTTCAGCCTTTCAGTCCTTCAGCCTTTGGTTTGAGCAGCTTGATATCCCAGGTCTGCCCACGGTCGTTGGCCACGGTCGTGGCCTCAAAAGCCTTCAGGTGCGCCGCGACGCGGCGCCAATGAGCCGCCCAGTGGCCGAAGCGGAAGTGCGAGATGACGACCGTGCCGCCCGGCTCCAGAAACGGCGCAAACGCGGCGACCAGCGCGCCAGGATCGTGGGCGTAGCCGATGCACTCGCTGAAGATGATGATGTCGAATTTTCCCGCAGGCCGCCAGGTCTCGAAATTGCCCGCCGTGAATTCGCACCGGGCGAGATTCAGCGCGCGGGCCAGGCGGAGTCCCTCGGCCGACAGGTCCACACCGAGGTAGCGCCGGAAAGGATGTGGTTGGAACAGCTGGGCAAGCCGGCCGCTGCCGCAGCCGAGGTCGAGGATGGTGGGATTCGGGTGCAGCGCGGTGATGTAGCCGACGACAACGCTCTGGCGGGGCAACTCGGGCAGCTCGTGGAAATGCGCCCATGCGCCGCTGCGGTATTCGCCGTCCACGGTGGTTTGGTCCACCGGCCGGCCATAGCCGGCGGGGGCCAGCAGGAACTTGTGGCGCAAGCGGGCGAGCAGATCCTTGCGGAAAATCTTCATGGCGCGTTCGGGCCGGCGGGTGGCAGTGTGTAACGGAAGAAATATTCGGTGTCGGCGTGGAAGATGTTCACGAGGTGCGCGGGCAAAGCCGCCGCCGGGTCCGGAACGAGCGGGGCGATTTGCGACTGATAGCACGCGATGGCGTGCTCCTTCGCCTGCTGGTAGTCCTCGACGGCCAGGCAGCGGCAGTCCCGGTTGGTGAACCAGTGCCGCACGAGGAGCAACGGGTTCCACCAGGTCCACACCGGATACTGCCAGATAGCGGGCCGCAGACCGGCCCGGGCGAGGGCGTCGGTCACAAACCCGAAGGTCGCATCGTGTTCGCTGCTGCCGTCGGGATTGCAGGGCAGGAAGATTTCGCCCGGGGCGATGGACCCCAGCAGCGCGGCAAGCCGGCTGACCAGACTTTCCCGGTGGGCGGAGGTGATGGTGTTCAAGGTGCCGTCCGGCTCGTTCAGGAAATGCACGGCGGCACGCTCCACACCAAGGCAATGTATGGCCTTCATGGCCTCGCGCGCGCGCAGGGCCGCGATGGCCGCCCGGTCGAGCCGCGGATGATTCGGATGCGAGGCGGAACCGTCGGTGATGAAAATGACATGGACCGGCAGGCCCTCGTTGCGCTTGCGGGCGATGACGCCACCGCAGGCGAGCGTCTCGTCATCCTGGTGCGGGGCGATGACGACAGTCGATCCCTCGCCCAGTTGGTAGGACTTGCTGGTGAGGTGCAGCAGTTTTCCGCACAATTCGATGACGAGGCGCCGGAGAAATTCCTTGGCTCGCTGGCGCTTGGACGGGCGGGAGGCGGTCATGGTCACTGGAGGGCTCGGGCGACGGCTGCGAGCAGCCGCGGGGTTTCCCGTTCCCAGCAGAACTCCCGCTCGGCGGCGGCGCGGGCGGCGAGCTGGGTGGCGCGGAGGCGGGCGTGGTCGCCGAGCAGCTCATCCAACTTTTGGGCATATTCGGCGGTCTCGTGCGCCGTGATGAGCAGCCCGCAGTCCGGGGCGGCCGCCATCACTTCCTTCTGGCCCGCCGTGTCGGTGGCGATCACGGCGAGTCCCGCGTTCATGTATTGAAGGATTTTGTTCGTGATGGTGATGTTGCGGTTCAGGGGCCAGCGGGGCTCGAGCGCCAGCCCGATGTCGAACTCCGCCAGTTTGTCGGGCAGTTGCTCGGGGGTCACGAGCGGAATGAAATGCAAGGCGCCCCGGCGGGCGGGCGGCAAACGGCTGAGGAGTTTCTGGCGGTAGCCCGGGCGTTCGTCCCCGAGCAGATAGACTTTGCTCGGTTGCCGGGTGCGGGCCCAGGCGGCGAAAAACAATTCGAGGCCGCGGCCGGGCCCGATGGTCTGGGAGAACCAGATGAAACTGGGCACGCCGGTTGTGGCCGGCGTGTCCACCCGCGAGCGCGGGTGGAGGGGAAAGCTGTTGCGGATGACGATGGGCGTCGGGCAGTGGTAGGCGGCGGTGAGGGCGTCCGCCATGCTTTGGGCCGTGGCGGAGGAATAGACGGCCTGCCGCAACGCGGCCTCCTCGGCGTGGCGCAGCAGTTTGATGGGCCGGCTCTGCCGGTCGGCAAAGAGCAGATCCTCCGAATACCAGTCCTCCACGTCCACGGCCACGCGGCGGCCGTCGCGGATGAGATATTGCGCGGCCCAGATGGGGATCTCGGTGTGCATGATGGTCAGGTTGGCGGGGAATGTCCGCGCGAAGCGCAGCAGGGCCGATGCGGGGCCGAGGGTCTGCGCGGTTTCAATTCCCAGCTCCCGGCACAGCCGGCGGGTGATCCAGGTGGCGCCCCGCTGGAAAAAATCCGCCAACTGGACGCGGACGGTCTCCGCCGCATAATCGATGGTCACGCGCTTGAACGGCAACCCTTGTATCAGTTCGCGGTCCATGCGCTCGAACCGGGGCTGCACCGAAAGGCTCATCACCGTGACGTCGTAGCCCGCGGCGCCGAGCGTAGTGGCCTCTTTCACCACGCGCGGATTGCGGCACAAGTGGGCCGAGGTGAGAATCAAAATGCTTTGCGCAGGCATGTCAGGGAGAGCCGGAGGCCTCGCGCCAGCGGGCTCCAGCAGTATCTTCCAGAAACTGCCACCAAGCGGCGCGGTGCGCGCGCGAGCGGCGCAGCCGGAGATACAGGCCGGGCCGCCGCAGGAATCCGCGCACCACGATCCACCAGTCGCGCCAGCGGGCGTGGCGCAGCAAATCCCGGCAGGCCGGCTGGGCGATGGCGGCCAATATGAGCATGGTGGTCGCCGGTGGCTGTTGCGCGCGCGCGTCGGCCCAGATCTGCCGTCGCCACTCCTCGGTCCAGGGACAGGCTTGGAAAAATGTCGCGGCCAGCATCGCCTGCATTTCGGCCCACTCGCCCACATCGCGCGACCGGGCCGTTTGCCGGGTGAGGGAGTAGGTCGCGAGCGGCCGTGTGACCAGTGCGAGCGGATGGGGGAACAGGCGCTCGCGGAACGGCTCGATCACGGCGAAGGGCACTTCCGGGATCTGGAAATCCTGCCTCGGCTGTGAGCGGAACAGCGCCGCGCCATTGGAGTGCAGCGCCCCGCAGATTTGTTGTGGCTGGCCCCACGGGAAAAGGCGCACGGCCTCGCCGCTCTCCGGCCAGAGGGTGCGGCCGGTGTCGGTGAAGCGGCCATCGGCCTCTTCCGCGGCGACGCGCATGTTCGCCCAGAAGACGGTAACGTGCGGATGACTCGCCGCTGTCGCCAGCATCGTGGCGAGAAAATCCGGCTCCCACCAGTTGTCATCCTCAAGGATCGAGTAGAACGGCTCGGGGGTTGGGCGGAAAAACAAATTGAAAGTTGCCGTGCCGCCGAGGTTGCGCGGGTGCGTCACCAAGGCGATGCGGGGATCGCGCAGTTTCGCGAGGAGCTGGCCGGGTTGCGGGTCGTCGGGGTCGTCGTTGTGCAGTTCGCAGATCCAGTCCGGGCAGGTCTGGGCCCGCAGACTGGCCAGGGCGCGGGGCAGCATCGCCGGGCGGCGATAGGTGGGCAGATAGATGCGGACAGCGGCCATTTCAGGCGGGGTTGCGCTGATAGACGCGGTTGTGGCCGACGTTGAGCACGTTGGTGAAGCCGAGGGCCGGCAGATCGCGGACAGCCTCGGAGACAGCCGCATGGCCTTTCCAAAAACCACTGCCGGGCAGATCGCAGCCGGCATCGTCGGCGATCAGCCAGCCCCCGGGCACGACCTTGGGACCGAAAGTGGCGAAGTCGTGACGCGCGCCGGCGAGCGTATGATCACCATCCACGTAGATGAGGTGGTAGGTTTCGTTCCGCAGCTGATCGAGCAGGGCCGGATCAGTCGAGTAGCCGTGATGCAGCCGGACCCGGCCGAAATCAAGGCCGTGGTGGGCGAAGTGCGCGCGGACAATCCGCTCGTAATCCTCGGCCGCATAAAAATCGCCGTTGTCGATCCTCTCGCGGAAGCGCCGGGCGAGCCGGTAGCGGAGCCAGCGCAACAGCCGGCCGTGACCGGGCATGGGCTGGCCCGCGAGCGGAGAAATGGCCGAGACTTGCACCCGGAGATCCCGGGCGCGGCCGAGCAACGACCACAGCGAGATGACCTGCCCCTTGAACACGCCGATCTCGAGGGCGCGCACTTCGCCGAACTTCTCCGCAGCCGCGTCGAGCAACCGGGCCCACAGGGCATGAAAGGCCGGGTCGCCAAAGCCGAGTTGCTCCTGTTCGACGTGGCGGCGATGCGCGGCCAGCAACGGATCGTTCCAGGTGGCGTCGGTCAATTGGCGGTGCAGCGCGTCGTTGTGCTCCGCCGTGTTCCGGTAGGCGGCGACCAATTCGGCCAACGTGGGCGTGAAGGGTGCGGAGGTCATGCTAAGAAAATCCGGCGGGCCAGCCGCCAGCCGAGGAAGCGGGCCGCGAGTTGGAAGCGACCGCTGCCCGGCAACGGCCGGCGCGATCCCCCGAGGACGCGCGATTGGTTCTCGGCTTTATCCGCGAGCTCCGGCATCGCGGGGAACACCTCGAAGGCCGTCCTCATCCAGGCATCGGCGCAGACCGCGCGCGTGCGGGGCGAGTCATCCGCTGCTTGCAGGTGGCGGATCGTCAGTTCCACGGAACGATAGAGCGAAGTCAGCGCCGACGGGTCGGTGCGCCGGCTGAGACTTCCAGCCAAACCGGAGCGGTAGTAGCATTGTGCCGACGCGACATGGATCAGGCCGCGCGCCGCCAGCATGACGCGGGTAAAATATTCGCCATCGTCATTCAGGCTGAGGGTTTCGTTCCACGGGCCGGCGCGGTCGAGCAGGCGGCGGGAGGCGAGCCACGCGCCCGGCTGCATCATCGAGCCCGTCTCGTAGTGGAGCTGGAGAAACTCAACGCCGGTGCGGGCTTGGGCCACGGCTTGCGGGATGAAGTCGGCTTGTGTCGAATCAGTGGCGAAGCGTCCCCACGAGGCGGAGGCGAGCGCATCGGGTCCGGCCTGTTCCAGTGCGCGCATCTGGAGTGCGATTTTATCTGGCGCGAGCAGATCGTCGGCATCGAGAAACTGCATGAACTCGCCGCGGGCCACCCTCAATCCGTGATTGCGCGCCGCACTGGCACCCCGGTTGGGTTGGTCTATGACCCGCACGCCCCGGGTCGCGAATTGCTGCGCGACGGCGAGGCTGCCGTCGGTCGAACCGTCGTTGATGACGATGATTTCCTTGTCTGGCCAAGTCTGAGCCAGCGCCGATTCCAGGGTTTCCGCCAGCCAGCGCTCGGCGTTGTAGCAGGGGATGATGATACTGACAACGGCAGGCATGGGATTCAGGTGGCCGGGCGCCAATAGTTCTGTAAGGTGCGGTGAGCCCGCTTGGCCTGGACGAGAGCGAAATCCGGCAGCACATGGAAGGGAAAGAAATATTTTTGGTTTTTTTCCGAGCGACGGCGGATGCAGACGATGTCTTTCACCTGTGCCACGAGGTTGGGCAGCAGCGTGGCGGGGGCGAAGCAGCGGGCCCATTCGCGTCGGGCGTTGGCCGCGAGCCGGGGCCAGTCGGCGGCACGGGCCTCGAGAATGTTGGGCAGGTGGGCAATCTTGGCTTCGGGCACGATGATTGAACAGTCGGCCCAGTTGACGCATTGAGGCAGCACAAGTGCATCGCTGATGATCACCGGGACGCGGGTGGCTTCCATGGTCTCGAACAGCCGGATGCTGGACAGTCCGTTGCCTCGAGGACAGAGGATGAATCGGCATTGCCGCAGGTCGTCGGCAAAACGGGCGCGCTCAACATCAGCCCCGGGATCATATATACGCGTGAACAGGCTGCCTGTCTGGCGCAGCAGGCCGAGGCCGGCGTCGGCAGCCGGGCGCAACTCGGTGAGCAGCCGCGCGCGGACCGGCGCGGTGACATTGCCGGAAAACCCAAAGAGATAGCGGGCCTCGGTCAGTGGATATTCGGCGATCAACGGATTGACACGCAGCGGGTAGCAGAAGGAACGGTGGCGGGCCGGATCAAAGAGGCGCCGGCTCAGTGAACAAAACAACCCCGGCAACCGGCCGGTCGGAAAGTCGCCGGAGTCCCACGCAAAGGTCGCGTCGGGCCGTTGCGCATAATGTGATGAGGGCGCGACCCCGAAGATGCGGCCGCCCAGGAAGGAATGCCACGTCTGCGGCTCAATGACGAATTCGGCGTCTGCGGCGCGGGCCGCGCGCCTGAGTGCAGCTGTTCCGCCGGCAAACCAGGCAGCGAGCCGGTCTTCCCAATCGGCCCGGTGGTAGCGATCGCAGGTTTCCAACTCAAAGTAGAGTGACGTGGCGGTCATGCGGAATGGGCCGCCGGTTGGAGGTAAAGTGCGTTGCAGAAGATCAATCGAGTGTCCTTGATATATGGTTCATAAAAACCACAAAGGTGGTAGCCGTGGCTCGTGAGGTAGCGGTGCAACGGGCCGAATTGTTGTTGGGTCTCAATGTCCTCGAAGGTGATTTCCGTGAAGACGAAGGGGATTTGTCTTTTCGCGATCAGTCCCGCCGCGCCTTCGAGGATCTTTAGATCTAAGCCTTCCGCGTCGATCTTAAGCAGGTCAATACGCGAAATACTGCGTGCGGCGCAAAATGCATCGAGAGTGGTCACCGCCACCGTCAGGGTGGCCATCGCAATGCCCGGGACCGCGGACGGGGAGGCGAAACGAAGGCTGTTGACCTTGGAGAAGGCCTGCAAGGGGACCTGAAGCGTTTCACTAGTGCCTCCCAAGGCTTGGATATGGACCCGGATGTTGGGCCAGGACTGGACATTGGCTTGCAGCCGACGGGCGGTCTCGGGCACAAATTCGAAGGCGTGGATCTGACTGTGGGGAAAAAAGCGACACAGGTAGAGTGAGGTTTCGCCGACATGTGCGCCCACGTCGAAAACCACAGGAAGGTCCCGCGTGCCGGCGAACCGGCAGACGTCGTAGGCCCATTCCTCGCCCATTTGGAATGTTCGCAGCAGGGGAAACCAAGGTCGGCTGAGCAGGTAACGACGCAAGGCAGCGGGCACCGCTCCGGAGAGGTATCTCAATCGCAAAGCCATCATGTCGGGCCGGCCGGTGAGGGGCCAGGCCCAAGCACGCGTCGCCAGTTCCGCTGGAAATACCAGCGCTTGGAATGGGCCACATAGTGATGCATGACCGCCCGGCAGTCACGGGCCTCGGGCAGCCCGGGCAAAGTCACGTAGTCGGCGGCCGGAGCCACGGCACAGGGTTGGGCCCGGGCGACGAGCATGGCGACCAGGGCTTGTTCGAGGTAATAGCTGGTTTTCTCGCGGGCGATGAGCTCGGCGCACCACGCCTCAAGCTCGGTCCAGTCGAGCGCTTCGCTGCGCAGGCCGCACAGGCCGACGTTGACGAGCGGCGGGATGGGGGCGCCGGCAAGTCGCTCCATGAGGCCGCGCGAATACCCGTAACTCTCCTCGCAATCGACGGCGTGCAGCGGACGGTCCGGCGTCGCGAGCCAGTCGAGGAGGAAGCCGGGCCGGTGGAAGAAAAGCAAATCGGAGTCGAGGACGAGTTTCCAGCCGGAGCGGCCGAGGTGCGGATCGGTGAGCTTTCGGATGTTGGGGTAGTTGAGCCAGCGCTCGCGGAGGGCCGGGAAGCGGGTGGCGGGCAGGTGTTCCTCCAGACGGGCCGCAGTCTCGGCCAAGGTGACAAAACGGACTGCGGGAAACAACCGGGCCAGTGGCGCGCGGAACTCACCGGTGAGCGAACCGTCGTCGTAGATGACAGGTGCCAGTGGCCGGTCGGCGTGGCGGGCGAAAGTCCAGAGGCAAAATGCGGTCTGATACCAGAAGCGGCGGCCCGTGAGAAGGTGCATCTCGACGGCCGGGCCGGCGGCGGTGGGCGGGATGGGCAGAGTGTGCGCGGCCGCCTCCATTTCGCGTCGGCCGCGTTCAGTGCGACGCTCCTCCCACGGCCCGCCATGGCGGATGGAATCGCGGATCCGGCCGACGGGCTGGTGCCAGAAAGTCAGGGCCAGTCGGCCGAGGCCGAGGGAGCGCAAGGTGTTTTTCATGGCGCGGGCAGTTGGGCCAGCCAGCGGTCGAGCAGGGCTGGATCGTCCAGGGTGCGGCACGAGCGATAAGAGTGGCCGCGCAGAAAGCGGAGCAACCGCGCGGCATTAGTCGCGCCGAGCCAGCGGGCGAACCGTTGGAACTGTGGGCCGCCGAGTCGAGCCGGTGCGGCGGTGGGCTGCGCCTGCCACAGGCGCAGCATGCGTTCCTGGAAGGCGGGGGAGAAATCGCGCGGCAGGGCGCGCCAGGAATTGAAGGCCTTCTCGGCGACCATCTCGCGGACCCGGCGCGTGCCGGGATTCACGGGGCAGGCGCGCATGAATGCCTCCATCACGGCCAGCGAGGCCACGCCCATTTTCTCCCACTGGTTGGTGATGCGGCTGCCACAGTGCTGTCCGATCAGCGTGTGGGGACCGGAAACCTTGATCACCTTGGCCGGTTGCGGCGCGGCGATGTGGTAGAACCAGATTTCCGCGACGGGATTGTAGAGCGGCGAGGGCGCGAAGAGAGGTTGCACGACCAGCGGGCGCAGCCAGGCCGTGCGAAAAACCGGGCTGTGCGGCGGTGGTTGCAGGCGGATGAAGAAATCCGCCGCGTCATCCGTTTCCGGTAGCACGGGTTCATCAGCCAGCGGCAGGGTTTGCGCCAAGGTCGCCCCCAGCTGCACCTTGGCGGAGTCCGTATAGCTTACGTCGGCCGCCTGCTGGCGCATGGCTTCGATCTGCAGCCGCAGCTTATCGGGCCCGACCAAATCATCGGAATCGAGAAACAGCACATAGTCGCCGCGGGCCTGGGCCAGACCGGCGAGGCGCGCGAAGAGCAGGCCTTGGTTGGCTTGTCGAATGATGAGATCGGGTTGGTCGGGCTGGCCGCGCAACTGCTCGACGGCCGGCGGCGTGGAGCCGTCGTCCACGAGGATGGTCTCGATCGCAAGGTCGCCGCGCGCCTGCCGGATGCTGGCGAGGGTCACCGGCACCGTGTCGGCGCGGTTGAAGTAGGGAATGATGATGCTCAGGTCGGGGCGCATCATGGCTGCCAGGCGTAGATCATGAGCTGGTTTCCGGGGTGCCGCAGTTGGGGGAAGACGGCGGTCGTGGTGTCGCCGAGGGTGTCGGCGTGCACGAGCCGGTAGATGAAACCGGCTGCGGCCAAGTGGGCCAGCGCGGTGTGCAATTGCGGCGGACCCTCCCACTCGTGCCATTCGCACACGAGCGCGCGGACACGGCGCAACGCCCCGGTGGCGGCCAGATGCGCGATCACCGGGGCCTCGGCGCCCTCGATGTCCATTTTCAGGAGATCAACCGGCTCGCGACAAAGTCGCGCGAGGTCCACGGCCGGGATCACGCGGGAGCCGTCGGGCGACACCAACCCGTTGTCGCGGCCGGTCGGGGCAAAACGGATATCGCCGTCACTGGTCCACGCGGCGGCGGCCAGCACCTCGGTCTGCGCGTCGGTCCACGCGGTGAGATTTTCCCGGAGCAACCGCGCGATGCCGGCATCGGCTTCGATCGCGGTGATCCGGGCGGCCGGGTAGAGTTCCCGCCAGCGCAGCACGGCGAATCCGGTGTGGGCGCCGCAATCGATGATGCGCGGGGCGGGCGCGGCGGTGACGAAGTCATAGACCCGGGCGGAGAATATCTCGTTCAGTTGCTGGAAGGCGGCTGGGCCGTCGGCGTAGGCGAGCCGGCGACCTGCCCAGGCCAGGGTGCCGGGCCGCCCCGGCGCCGTCTGCCGGAGGTGCCGCAGCCGCCAGACTGCTTCAGCGGGTGAGCGGGGCGGGATTGCGAGCAGCGCCCGGACGCGCCAGAGGCCGTGATGGATCAGATGCGTGGTCATGCGTGACTCGAGCGACCTTCGAAATGCCCGCAGGCGCCCTGCCAGCGGATGAATGCGGCCGGGCCGCGCCACGCCCGGTAAGTGAACCACGCCTTCAACTGGCGGAGCGGCACGGTCCACGTGGCGATCGGCGACCAGGGATTCACGCCGTGCTTGCGCAGCACCTGCATCCAGGATTGCTGGATGCCGCGGTTGAGGCGCGCCAGATACGCCGGTTCCAGCCGGCTGGCGGGTATCAGGTGCGTGAGCGACAGCGCGGGGAAATAACCGACTTCCCAGCCGGTGCGCATGGCGCAGAGCACGATGTCATTGTCGCCGCTGGAAGAGAGATCGCCGCCCTTGCGGTCGGGCAGGGCGCTGGCGTTGTGCTGGTCGAGCCAGTTTTTTGCGGCGGCGCGGCGCAAGGCCATGCCTGCGCCAATCGGAGCGAACAGGGGGTATTCATTCCGCCCGGTGGCCGGGTTCTGTAATCCTTGCGAGACGAGCGGTGCATCGCCGAGGTCGCGGCAGGCAATTAGGTCGTCAAACTCCCTCACCCACGGCTCGGGTGACTGCTCGAATTCCGGCCGGCTGCGGCCGCCGAGCGCGCCGACCTTAGGCTGCGCGGCAAACAGGCGCAGAGTTTCCGCAAGATAATCAGGAGCGAGTTCGTTATCGTCATCGACCAGCACGAAAAACTCGCCAGTGCCGGTGAGAAAACCGGCCCGTCGGGCATGGCTGAGTCCCAACTTCGGCTCACTTACCAGCTGTAGATTGGCCGGGCCGTGCGCGCTCCAGTCGGCGAGCGCCAAGGCGGGGGCGGAGGCATTATCCACGAGGATCGTCTCCCAGCGCGCTGGCGGCAGCGTCTGGGCCCGCAGCGCGCGCAGGGTCCGTTGCAACCGGTCCGGTTGCGGATTGTGCGCGGGGATGATGACGGAGAGGAGGGGCGCGGACGTCATCGTTTAGGAGTGTCTTCGCGCCAGCCCTGAATCGTGGCTGGGATGCCGTGGACGATGGCGCCGGGCGGGACATCCTTGGTGACCACGGAACCGGCGCCGACGATGCAGCCGTCCCCGATCGTCACGCCGCCGAGCACGGTGACGCCGGCGCCGAGCCAGACATCGCGGCCGATCTTGGTTGGGAGCAATATATCGGGTTGCGAGCGGATGTCGGTGCCGAAAGGCGGGACGGTGTGGTTGGACGAAACTATGCGGCAATGCATCGCGATGAGGCAGGCGTCGCCGATCTCGACGCCGCCGTGGCCGTAGATGACGGTCTGCGGACCAAGAAAAACGTCGCGGCCGATCCGGATGGAACCGCCAAAAGCGTGAAGCACAACACCCTGTTCGATCCAGGCGCCGTCGCTGATGGTGATGGTGCCGCAGCGCGAGCCGTAGCCAGGCCGACAGTCAATCCCGGCAGCCAGCAGGCGGGGTGACCCAAGGGAAACATCGGCCAGCCGCAACCGCAGGCCGCGCAGCGTTTGCAAGGTGGATCTGACGAGGGAGTTGATCATGAGGCGATGAGCTGAAGATAATCGTCGGCCACATAGCGGCTGGCGGCGGCTGCGGCCGCCGCCAGCCCCATCGTTTCCCATTGGCCGCGGGCGGCGAAGGCTTCGCGCACAGAGACCTTCAATGGAGTCACCTCCGGGCGGGAGCAGAGAAAGCCGGTGCGGCCGGGCTTGATCCAGTCCTCGGCGCCGCCGACGCAGGTCGCGAGGACGGGCCGTTGGCAGAGCATCGCCTCGGGAATCGTCATGGGGACGCCGTCCTCCAACGCCGGGGAGACCATGAGATGGTTGGCGGCCCAGATGGCGCGCAGATCCTTGACGTAGCCCTGGAAACGCACACGCCCACCCAAGCCGGATTGCGCGGTGATTTCACGCAGGAGTCGGGCAAGTTTGAGCCGGCCTCCGTCAGAGCGGCGAGCAGCAGCTGGATGCCCTTGCCCTCGTCGAGCCGCGAGACAGTGGCGAGCTGGGGCACAGGTTCCGCAGGCCATGGCGAGATATCGGCCGGTTGCCAGCGAAGCGGGTTCTGGATCACGCGGGCGTTGGGCAGGAGCCGGTCCAGATGGCGGCGGGTGACAGCGAGATTGCGGGTCGAAACGAAGTTGAGGCTGTCGGCCGCCGCAAAAACTTCGCGAATGAAGGCGAGTTCCGGCTCGGTGAGCTGTGGGTGCTCCTGCTGCCAGTTGGCTATGATCCGGTATTTCACGCCAGTTGCGCGCAGCCACGCCGCGAGTTGGGGATGCAGCACAAGGTCGTAGGTGCCGCCTTGGCTGAAGATGACGAGATCGGGGCGGAAGGATTGCAGCGCCGCGATCAGGCCGGCGTCGGGCGAACGGGCCAGCCCGAGTTTGCGCAGCACGCGGGCGCCGAACGAAGGCGGGCTGGTCACCGGATCGCGAATCTCCACGCCGGCGCCGGCCGCGATCAGGGCTACTATGCGGGAATGGCTGGCTACGGCGGTGGAAACGGAAAGGAGCAATCGGTCGCCCCGGTCGCTGGCCGCCTCGGCGGCGCGCGTCCAGAGCGTGTCGGCCCCGCCCCAAGGGTAGCCGAGAATGGTGGAGACGAAGGCGATTTTCATCCGTGGATCAGTTGTCAGTCGACGGCTGCAAGGGACTGCAGGGCTTGTTCCATTCCGGGCAGGGCCGCCTTGATCTGCTCCCGCGTCCACAGGCACATCTCATGGCGCAAGGTCGGGTCCGTTCCCTCGGGGATCCGGTAGAGCACCTCGCGGGGCAGGCGGAAGGGTGGCGCAAAAAGATTGAGCGGCCGGAAGCCGCCCGTGCGGATGTCGGTGTTCTCAAACGGCACCGCTCCTTCGTGGTTGGTCAGCAGAACGCGCGGCACCGGGGACTCCGAGAAATTCTTCAGGACCGCCAGAATATCCCGGTAGGAGAGATGGAACAGGCAGTCGCGGCAGAACCAAAGATCGGCCGCCGGGAACCGGTCGCGCGTGAGGTCGAAGTGCATGAACCGCGTGCGCTCGTCGCCGTGCTTCGTCTGGTTGGCCTGGACGAGCGCCGGCACGATGTCGCCGCCGATGTAGTGGATGGGGTTGGCGGCGACGACCAGCCGCATCCAATTGAAATCACCGCACGGGGCGTCGAAGAGCGTCTGCACGGCCTGCTGCTGGAACACCACCGGCAGGTGCCGCCGGAGGCTGGCGGTGTAGTCGAGGGTGGAGCCGGGTCCGCTGACGCTCTCGGAGTCGTCCCAGACATTCAGGCGGTGGATCATCTGGAAAATCACCTGCGGGTCGGACGAACGGTTCAACCGCCACCGGTGATAGCGCTGCCGCCAGGACCGGATCTGGCGGAAGGGCGCGAGCACGCACTTGCGCGCAGTGGCGGCGAGGCCGTCGCGCTGGAGCGAGTTGCCGAAACGCTCGGTGAGGGAGGGTTGGTCCATGGACTTGTCCGGGCCGGCCGGAAGGCGGCGGACTCAGGCGCGGCGCGGAATCCGGATCCAGCCGGCCGGCACGACATCCGAGGCGTCATGCGGGCTCTGGTCGAACCACGGGTCCGGGGCGATCACGAGCTTTGTCGGCGAGGGATTCAACCAAGCCGCCCACCACGAAAAGGTGCTGTTCGCGATTGCGATATGGTCGCAAAGCGCCATCAGCCGGATTTTGTCCCACGGGTGCCAGTGCTCAACACAGCGAACAAAGACGTGCGGGCCGGCCGGCATGAAATCCCGGGCGACGGCTTCGATGTCATCGGAGAAAACATAGAGGGTGGCCTCCGGGTTGCGCTCGCGGAGCAGGCGCTCGGCGCGGGCGTAGTAAGCGGGGCCGATCAGGCCGATCTGGGTGTTGAAGGTGGCATTGCGGGCGTAGTCGCCGCGCCGGAAATGCACGGCGGCCGACGGGCCGGAACGGATGCGCTGAGCCAGGGCGGCCACCTCCGGTAGCGGCGGATAGCGGAAGCTGAAATGCAGGCGCAGCAGGTCGGCGGCGCCGGAGAAAAACTTTTCCGACTGGAACATGCCGTTCAGGTAGGTGTTGTCCGGCTGCTCCAGGAACTGCGGGTAGAACGCGAAGGTCGGCGGCCGGTGCCAGTTGGCCGGGGCGGCGTGCCGCTCCGCATGACGCCGGAACCGGAGAGCACGGGCCGCCGCGACGGACCAGCGCTCGGTGCGGGTCAACTGGACGCCGCGGACACAGTCGATCTCCTCCTGCGTGGCAAACTGCTCGGTGATGTTGAAGCACGACAGGGCGTAACGATTGTGCGCCTCGTAGGCGGGATCGTCCCGGAACCACGAGACGTCGAGCTTGAGCACGGTGCGGCGCCGCTCGGCCAGCGCGAGGCCGGCCGCGTATTGGAACATCTGGTTGCCGAGTCCGCCGGTGAGCCAGGTGATGATCATGGTGGGGAGGGGTTAGTTGAACAGGGCGCGCTTGGCGCGGCCGACGATGCGCCGGAGCCGGCGGGTGGCGGTGTAGAGCCAGGTGCGGGGGTGCCGCAGGTTGAGGTAAAGGTGGTCGCCCTCGCCCGTGGCATCGCCGAGGTAGACCGAGTGCGCGAGCCGGAAGCCGTGGCGGCGCATGAGCTGCGTGATGTCGGCGGCGAGCGCCTGGCCGCGGTAGTGTTCGCGCGCGGACACCTCCAGCCAGATGGCGGTGATGTGCGGCAGCATCGCCGTGGCCCCGGCGAGCACGAGCTGCTCGGCGCCCTGGACATCCATCTGGATGAAGTCGATGCGGTCTAGACCCCGCCGCGCACAAAAGGCGTCGAGGGTGTCAGTGGCGACGGTGATGGACTCCTTGAACTCGATCCAGCCGTGCATCGGGCCCGCCGCCGCGGGCGCGAGCAGCGAGCTGGACTTGTTGCCGTAGTTCCAGTTTTCCCCGGCGAAGAGGTCGGGCGGCCGGCCGGAGGAAACGTGAAACACCGCCTCGCCCGCGCGGTCGGAAAGCGCGACCGGAACCAGCTCGGCGTTGGGCACCGCGTGGCGGGCGAAATTGGCCCGCACGAGCGCCTGGTTGGCCGGCAGCGGCTCGAAGGCGAAGACGCGCGCGCGCGGGTAGGCGCGGGCGTAGCGCACTGAGTCCTCGCCCTCGCAGGCGCCGATGTCCAAGATCACGAGCGGCTCGCTGGCGCGGAAAAGCCGGCGGAACTCCCGCTCGGCATTGCTGGGTTCGGCCAGATAGGCCGTGAGGTCGGCGGGTTGGTTCGGCAGGGACACGGGCGGGTGTCAGCAGCGGCGCAGGTTGGTCTGCATGGAATTCAGCACGAAGCCGAGGCCGGAGGTGCCGGGGCAGTAACCGATGGCGTTTTCGGCAGTTATATCGATACGCGCGGCCTCAAACTGCTGCAGACCGCGTTCGCTTTCGGTGAGTCCCGCCAGTAAAGTGTAGGTGCCCGTCTCGAACGTGACGCGATCCTGCACAAACTCGGCTTCGTAATCCCCCGGTGCTAGGTTCCGGGGTGGTATCCAGGTGGTTTGGAGCGCGGTGCCGTCGGCGGCTTTGAAGCCCAGCGCGACTCCCAAATCGCGCATGGGGACGATGACGCGGAAACCGATCCGGGCGCGCCAGGGTTGGCCGACGGCGAAACAGTCGGCGGACATGCCAGCCAGTGTCTCGGTCACAAAGCTGGTTACGTAAACACGGTCGAGTAAATCGGCAGTCGGGGCGGGCACGCTTGTGGGAGCGGCACCGGCGAGACCGTGCTGGTAGATGTCGAGGACCTTGGCGCAGGGGCCGGCCGCTTGCACGCAGCCTCCCGCGAGGAGGACCGCGGAGCGGCAGAGCTGGCGGACCGGCGGCAGATTATGGCTCACAAACAGCACGGTGCGTCCGCCACCCGCCACTTGCTGCATCTTGCCGAGGCATTTTTTCTGAAAGGCGGCGTCGCCGACGGCGAGCACCTCGTCGACGATGAGGATCTCGGGCTCGAGGTGCGCCGCGACCGAGAAGGCGAGGCGCACATACATTCCGCTTGAGTAGTGCTTCACCTGCGTGTCGAGGAAGCGCTCGACCTCGGCGAAGGCCACGATCTCGTCGAACTTGCGGGTGATCTCCGCGCGCGACATGCCGAGGATGGCGCCGTTGAGGAAGATGTTTTCCCGGCCCGACAGTTCCGGGTGGAACCCGGTGCCGACCTCCAGCAGGCTGGCGACGCGGCCGCGAATGACGGCCCGACCGGTGGTGGGCTCGGTGATGCGTGAAAGTATTTTCAACAGCGTGGACTTGCCGGCGCCGTTGCGGCCGATGATGCCGATGACGTCACCTTGGTTGACGTCGAAGCTCACGTCCCGCAGCGCCCAGAACTCCTCGCCCTCGGGTTCGGTGGCAACCCCAGTCAGCCGCCGGCCCAGCTGGCGAAACTTCTGCGTGAGTGAGTCGCGCAGGGTGTCATGCCGCTTTTCGTGCGACAGGTAATAGCGTTTGCCCAGGCCTTGGACGCTGATGACGGGAGAGGACATGAGTGACAACAGACTACGGGACTACGGGACTACGGGACGCTTGAGCCGGAGTGTGGGCCTGTTGCGCCACCGCCCGGGTCAGGCCACCATGCCACAGGGTAGGGCGGAGCGGCCCGCTCCGCCGCGGCGCACCGGGCCGGTGCGCCCTACCGGCGCTGCCGCGCCCAAGTTCCAAAGCATCCAGCGATTGGCATAGCTCCTCACGGGGGAAAAACTGTGTTCGCTGATAGATCACCACTGTCAGGTCATCAGCGAGCTTCCAGGCTTCGATTTTTGTGTAGTCTCTCATTGCTGGGCACCGGGTGGTCTCGTCGTCTGTGGTCAGTAGTCCTCAAATGATGTCGGCGAATGTCCGCTCGGTGCGGCGGAAATACCAGAGACCGGAGGCGAGCAGGAGCAGAGCCATGCCGACGGAGATGGCGAGGTTGGCCGGGTTGAGGGTGGGTTCGCCGCGCAGCAGGCACCACCGGAAGCCGTCGATCGCCCCGACCATGGGGTTGAGCGAGTAGATGAACCGCCAGTTGGGCAGATTGGTTGAACTGAAACCGACGGGCGAAAGAAACAGGCCGACTTGGAGGAGAAACGGCACGACGAAGCGGAAGTCGCGGTATTTCACCGTGAGCGCAGTGAGCCAGAGACCGGTGCCGATCGCGATGACCAGAGTCAGCACGATGAAAAGCGGCAGGAACATGATCCGCCAGTCGGGCACAAACTGCCACCAGAGGCACAGCGTGGCGAGCAGCACGAGCACCACGGCGAAATCGATCAGCGCCACCGCGACCGAGGAGAGCGGCACGATGAGCCGGGGAAAGTAGACCTTGGAAATGAGGTGCGTGTTGGCCACGAGGCTGCCGCTGGCATTGGAGAACGCGGCGGAGAAGAGCTGCCACGGCAGCAGGCCGCAGAGCACGAGCAGCGGGTAAGGCACGCTGCCGGCCGGCATACCCGCGAGCTTGCCGAAAATGAAGGTGAACACCACGAGTGTGACCGCAGGCTGGATCAGAGCCCACAGCACCCCGAGCACCGTCTGCTTGTAGCGGACCTTGATGTCGCGCCAGGCGAGGAACCCGAGCAGTTCGCGGTAGCGCCAGAGGTCGGCCCAGTAATGCCGGCTGGAGCGGCCGGCCTCGAGAATGAGTTCAGGTGTGTCGGGATTGGCCATGACGTCAGTTGAGTGCAGCAGTTGTCTGGGTGCTCTGCAATGCGGCCATTTTGCCTATGCCGCGCATAAGAATAACAGCTGAGACAGCTTCGCCGCGTCGCTTCCCGTTCGCGGAGGCGACCCAATCTCCGTATCCAGTCCTTTGGCAGGCAATTCAGTGGCCAATTGCAGGCCGCTGCCATGCAACCGCAGAGCCTTCCGCGTGGCAATGCCGATTTTGTGCAAAGCCTTAGAGGCAAATAGCTTTGCTTATTTCTTTCGCTTTCTCCGCCGAGGTCAGCAGGGCGACCAGATGCAGCCCAAATTCGATCGCCGTGCCGGCTCCCCGCGAGGTGGTGATTTTGCCGTCAGTGACTATGCGCTCGTCAGCCAGGATGGCGGGCAACTCAGGTGCGACCGAAAAGTGTGCCGTGTAGCGGCGGCCGTTGAGCAATCCGGCGTCGTTCAACACGGTCGGAGCT
>LNEH01000128.1 GCA_001464505.1 Verrucomicrobia bacterium Ga0077533 | reverse complement strand
GAGGCCTTCATCACCGCGCCCTTGATGGCGTTGAGGGCCTTTTCGTTGCCGGCCTTGAACTCGGCCGCGGCCTTGGGGTTGCCGGCAATGGCGTCGGCCACCCATTTATCCAATTCGCCGGTGTCGGTGGATTGCTTGAGGCCTTTGCGTTCGACGATGGCGTCGGGCGGCTCGCCGGTGGCAAACATCTCCACGAAAACCTCCTTGGCGATGTTGCTGGATATGACGCCTGACTCCACCAGCGCGACCAGTCCGGCGACATGCCGGGGCTGGAGCCGGCAGTCAGCCAGCCCGAGGCCCGCGGCGGCGAGTTCGCGCTGGAGGTCGTTGACGATCCAGTTCGCCACTGCCTGGGGTTTGCCGCAGAGCGACGCGGCCGCCTCAAAGAAGGCGCAGAGGGAAGGTTGCGGCACGAGCACCGACGTGAGCGTGTAAGGCAGTTGGAATTTTTCCAGGTAGCGCCGTTGCCGGTCGAACAGGCGCTCCGGCAACGTGGCGCGAATCGAGGCCAGCCACGTCTCGTCCACCTTGACCGGCATGAGGTCGGGATCGGGAAAATAACGGTAGTCATGGGCCATTTCCTTCGAGCGCAGGGCGGCCGACGCGCCGGCCTCCCCGTCGTATTGGCGGGTTTCCTGCACGATGGCGCCGCCGCGGCCGACCACGGCGATCTGCCGGCGGATCTCGTGGGCGATGCCATCGCGGACGAACGAGATGGAGTTGAGGTTCTTCAGCTCGACCTTGGTGCCGAGCTTCGTCTCGCCCGCCGGCCGGATGGAGATGTTGGCGTCGCAACGCAACTGGCCTTTCTCCATGTCACAATCGGAAATGCCGCCCTGCACCATCGCCAGGCGCAGCGCGGTCAGAAACGCGAAGGCCTCGTCGGCGCTGTGCATCGCCGGTTCGGAGACGATCTCCATGAGCGGCGTGCCGGCGCGGTTGTAGTCCACCAGCGAGTCGGTGGCGCCGTGCGTGAGCTTGCCGACATCCTCCTCGAGGTGGATGCGGGTGAGCGGGATTTCCCTGTGCTCGCCCATGACGTTGCGCGACGGGCCCGGCAGCTCGATCTCGACGGCGCCGCCGACGCAGATGGGTTGGTCGTATTGGGTGATCTGGTAATTCTTCGGCGAGTCGGGGTAGAAGTAATTTTTCCGGTCCCACTTGCAGACCGGCGCGATGGAGCACCCGAGGATGAGCCCGGCCTTGATGACCTGGTCGAGGGCCGCCTTGTTCATCACCGGCAGCGCGCCCGGCAGCGCCAGCACGACGGGATCGGTCAGCGAGTTCTCCGGCTCGCCATAACCGGCGGCGACGCGGGTGAACATCTTCGACGCCGTCTTGAGCTGCACGTGGACCTCGAGGCCGATGACGGCTTCAAATTTCATTTGAAGAACCTCCAAGCACCACCCGCCAAGCCCCAGTGAAACCTCAAACCCGAAATTTCAACTAGAGCATGTTTGAAAAACGTCTTGTCATCGCGAGGCCCACAGCGGCGGTCCGTGGCGATCCACATGGATTGCTTCGTCGGTCCCCTGTGGAGACCTTCTCGCAATGACATTTTGCAAGCATATCCTAGAGGGCTGATGGCTGGAGAATTCATTGGCGGTTGCGAGCTTGGAGGTTGGCGCTTTCACAGCGCCGGATGGCGCTGTGACCAGTCGTGCGCCTGCTCGTAGGCCCGGGCCACGGCGAGCAGCTCGGCCTCCTGGAACGGCCGGCCGATGAGCTGCAGGCCGATGGGCAGACCGCCACCGGTGAAGCCGCAGGGGATCGAAATGCCCGGCAGACCGGCGAGATTGACGCTGATGGTGTAGATGTCGGTCAGATACATCGCCAGCGGGTCGGCGGATTTTTCCCCAAGCTTGAAGGCCGGCCCGGGCGACGTGGGCGACAGCAGCGCGTCGCAGTCGCGCAGCACGGCGGTGAATTCATTGCGGATGAGGGTGCGGACTTTCTGGGCGCGCAAATAATAGGCGTCGTAGTAGCCGCTGCTCAGCACATGGGTGCCGAGGATGATGCGGCGCTTCACCTCCGGGCCGAACCCCTCGGCGCGCGACCGGGCGTAGATGTCGATGGCGTCCTTTGCCGCCGCGGAGCGGTGACCGTAGCGGATGCCATCGTAACGCGCCAGGTTCGACGAGGCCTCGGCCGTGGCGATGAGGTAATAGACCGCGATGGCGTATTCCGCCGCCAGCGGCAGCGAGACCTCTTTGATTTCGCAGCCCTGTTTTCGGTAGAACCCGACGGCCTGCTTCACGACCGCGCTGATTTCCGGGTCGAGCCCGGCGCCGAAAAACTCCTTGGGCACGCCGAGCCGCCACGGGCCTTGCTTCCGGCCCATCTCGGCGCGGTAATCGGGCACCTCCGCCTTGAACGAGGTCGAATCGCGGGGGTCGTGCCCGGCGATGGCGCCGAGCAGCAGCGCCGTGTCCTCCACCGTGCGCGCCAGGGGGCCGATCTGATCGAGCGACGAGGCGAAGGCCGCCAATCCGTAGCGCGACACCAGCCCGTAGGTGGGCTTGAGGCCGACGATGCCGCACAACGCCGCCGGCTGGCGGATGGAACCCCCGGTGTCGGACCCGAGCGTGAGCGGTAATTCGCCGGATGCCACGGCGGCCGCCGAGCCGCCCGAACTGCCGCCGGGCACGCGCGTCAAATCCCACGGGTTGGCGGTCGGCCCGAAGGCCGAGTTCTCGGTCGAGGAACCCATGGCGAACTCGTCCATGTTCAGCCGGCCAAACAGGACCGCGCCCGCCGCCCTGAGCTTCTCCGTCACGGTGGCGTCGTAGGGCGAAACAAAATTCGCCAGCAT
The DNA here is from genome assembly GCA_001464505.1 of Verrucomicrobia bacterium Ga0077533. Taxonomy (GTDB): domain Bacteria; phylum Verrucomicrobiota; class Verrucomicrobiia; order Opitutales; family Opitutaceae; genus Lacunisphaera. The sequence continues at coordinate 1,450 of LNEH01000128.1, read as the reverse complement.
TTTGCTCGAACAGGTCAGCGGCTGGCCTTCGACGGCGATGACATCCTTAAGGCCGACCGGAATGCCGTCGAGCGGTCCCCTCGCCTGTCCCGCCGCGCGCCGTGCGTCCGAGGCTTGGGCCAGCGCCAGTGCTCCCGCCTCGTCGAATGAGTTGAAGGCCTTGACGCGGCCATCGACCGCCTTGGTGCGGGCAAGACAAGCCTGCAGCAGTTCCACCGAGGAGATGTTCCCCGCGGCGAGCAGCGCCGCCAGCCGGGTGGCTGATTGAAAAATGATTTCGGCCGCCATCGGTTATTCCACGACTTTGGGCACCACGATCATATTTTGCCGGTGAGCCGGCGCGTTGCGTAAAGCCGCCTCAACCGGGAGAGCGGGGCGCGCGACATCGGCTTCCCAGACGTTGAAGACCGGCGAGGCGTGGGCCATCGGCTCGACGCCGGTCACGTCCACCTGTTTCAGCTTCTCGACGTAGTGCAGGATATCCGCCAGCTGGCCGGCGAATTCCGCCTTCTCCGCGTCGCTGAGGGCGAGACGGGCGAGGTTCGCCGCGTGGTCGAGTTTGAGGTCGGGATTGGTGCTCATGGGCAGGCCGGTTGCCGTCAAACAGGCGGCGGAATTGGGGCTTGGCAACCGGCAAAACACCCCGCCGGAACCGAGCTTGAACCAAAGCGGCAAACCGCCTACCAATCGCCCATGCTGTTTTTTAAGAAAATCCTGAATTTCAAGGGCGCGGGCGGCTTGGGCGACAAGCGCGGGGCCACGCGTTATCCGGCCGGGGCGAAAATCCCCCTGAAAGCCAAGGTCACCCTGGTCGGCCGGGACGGTGAAGGCCACATCCTTAAATCCGACGATGTCCGCGCCATGGATTGGGGCGGGCAGATCGTAAATATGTCCACCACCGGCATCAGCATGCGCCTGCATCCGGCCGCCATGGGCGAACGCGGGGAGAACTGCCGCCTCAAGCTCGAACTGGACAACCGGCTCTTTGAAATCGAGGGCACCATCGCCCACTTTTGGTCCGGCCCGCAGCACGCGACCATTGGCATCGCGGCCAACTTCCCCGACACGCATACCCAAAAGGCCTTCCGGCAGCTGGTGGAGCCAGTGGCCATCGGCGCAGGACTCACGGACGTGGGGGGCGTGAAACAGGATGTGGCGGGGCTGCTGAAGGAGCAGTATGCCGGCGAGGACGAGACCGTGCTCAGCATCTGGCGGGATGAAAGTGGCAAGGTGATCCAGCATTTCGAATTGCAGACCCACGGCTATTACATCCGTGGCAGCGCCCAGACGCCCGGCCTGCAGACTGGCTCGTATGCCGACCCCAAGACCAAGTTGACGCCGACGCAAGCCACCGAGGTGCGGGCACAGCTGCTCGCGGCCGCCCGGGCGGCGACGGCCGGCGGCGCCTTCACCGTCGAAAGCATCGAGGTGTTTGACGTCTACACGGGCG
>LNEH01000127.1 GCA_001464505.1 Verrucomicrobia bacterium Ga0077533 | reverse complement strand
TCGACACCATCTCCTTCAAGAAGGGCCAGGCCTTCCTCCGCATGCTGGAGGCCTACCTCGGCGAGGACGCCTTCCGCACCGGCCTCCGCCGCTACATGGCGACCCACAAATATTCCAGCACCACCACCGCCGACCTCTGGGTCGCCCTCGGGGCGGCCTCCGGCAAGCCCGTCGTCGAGCTCGCCGCCGGCTGGACCGAGCAACCCGGTTTCCCCGTCGTGTTTGTCTCCGCCACCGGCGAGGGCGCCACCCGCGCACTCCGACTTGAACAATCCCGCTTCACCGTCAATGACCCCGCCGCCGCGCCGCTCACGTGGAAAATCCCCGTGACCCTCGCCAACACCGCGAATCTCACCACGCCCGCCGTCACGCTGCTGGAAAAGCAACCCGCCACCGTGCCCTGGCCCATCGGCCGCGGCACGCCCAAGGCCAATGTCGGCAACACCGGCTTCTATCGAGTCCTCTACGACGACACCCTCTACGACGCGCTGCGCCGCGAGATCACCACCCTGCCCGTCACCGACCAGCTCAACCTGCTGGGCGATGGTTGGGCGCTGACCGAAGCCGGCCGCCAGCCGGCCACCGCGTGGCTCGATCTCGCCGAGCAACTCCGGTCCAGCCCGAGCCAGCCCGTCTGGGAACATCTGCTCGACAAGATCGCCCTGATCGACCGCCTGCAGCTCAACCAGCCGGGCCGCCGTCTGTTCCACGCCTGGGCCGTTCAATTGCTCGCCTCAAAGTTTGCCCAGCTTGGTTGGGACGCACGACCAGAGGAGTCGCCGCTTGATGCCACCCTCCGGCCCAATCTGATCGCCGCGCTTGGCACTTACGGTGACCGCGCCGTGATCGAGGAATGCACCCGTCGCTTTTCCGCTTTCCAGGCCGATCCTGCCAGCCTGCCGGGCAATCTTCGCAGTCCCGTGCTGGCCGTCACCGGCCGCTACGCCACGCGCGAGACTTATGATCAGCTCCACGCCCTGGCCAAGGCCGCCAAGACCACCGTGGAAAAACGCCGCGCCTACGCCGGCATGCAGGCTGTGCTCGATCCGGCGCTCGCCGCCGAAACCTTGGCCCTGACGCTGGGCGGCGAACTGTCCACCACCGAGGCCGCGCGCAATGTCGCCGCCGTCGCCGCCAACGAGCACCCCGGCCTGGCTTGGGATTTCGCTCAGGCCCACACCGACGCGCTGTTGCAGCGCACCACCTTCTTCGGCCGCAACACCTACCTGCCTGGCATCGCCCGCGCCTCCACCGAGGCCGCCCGTGCCACCGAGCTCGAGGAGCTGGTGCGCGCCAAGCTGCCGCCCGACGCCTTCGCCGAGGCCGCCAAGGGCGCCGACCTCATCCGCCTGCGCGCCCTGATGAAACAGCGCGAACTCCCCGCCATCGACGCGTGGGTCAAAGCGCGCGTGATATTGCCCGAATAAAGAATCCCCGGGCAAGCCCCGAGGCATTTCCACAATTCAACTTTTGCCTGGTTTTTGTGGGAGCGACCTTGGTCGCGACAGTCGCGTGCAAGCACGCTCCCACAGGCTCCATCCAAGCCGGAGCAAGCTCCGTATTAAATCTACAGTGAATAAACCGGAGCCGATGGTCAAGCTACGCGCCAAGCTCTACAAAGTCGCAATCGTCCGCTGGGTGGACGTGCCGAAGGCCGCCGTGGCCACGCTTGATCTCACCCCGGCGGACATCAAGGGCGCCATCAAAGGCTGGAACGCCCGGCTCCATTTCAACGGCGACCTTGACCGCGTCACCTTGTTCACCGGCAAGCGCGGACACTACAAGCTCGCCTTCAAGGTCGACCTGCTCCGGGCCGCCGGCGTGGACGCCGGCGACACGATTGAGTTCACGCTTGAGCGCGACCCCGCCTCGCGCGAACCGGATTTGCCCTGCGAGATGGCGCGCGTGTTCCGCACCCGCCCGGAACTGCGGGAACGCTGGATGAGCCATAGCGTGGCGATCCGCCGCCAGGTCGTCCGCTACATCGAGGAGGCCAAAAGCCCCGAGGTCCGGGCCAAGCGCAGCTGGATCTTCCTCGAACGGCTCGCGGAGACCGGCTCGCTCAGCGGTTAGCCCGACCTTGCGGCCCTCTTGCCAGATTCCACACGCCAGTCCGATCCCCCCGGCTGATGTCAACTAATAGTTGACATCAGCCGAACACGCGCCGCGTGGGGCGCTATGGTGCGTCCGGCCGTGATCCAGCCTAATTGTTCGGAATGAAGCCCGCGCCCTTCGGGTCGAACAGCTTCTTCGCGTAGAACGGCACGTATTGCGTGATCCCCAGCACGCCGAGCACGAACAGGCTGTCGCGATACGGCCCGCCGAGAAAGATGCCGAGGAGGCCGCAAGCCTCGGCCAGCGCCACGCCGGCGATGAAAAGCACGAAGGCGCGCGTCGGCTCTGTCAGGCGCGGCAGCACGAGCCAGCGAATGACAATGCTCACAAATAGCGGCACGAACCCGACCAGGCCTTGCAGCGAGTTCTCGGCGGAGGCGGGCGGCAGCGGTTTGCCCTGCGCCAGCAGCAGATAAACCAGCACCAGACCGGTGAGGGTGGCCGCCCAGAAACCCCACCAGATGATCAGGCGCGTCTTGATCTTCCGGTCGTCGTAGCCCGGCATCATGGCGATATACGTTTGATGACTGTGAGGACGGCCGCCGTATCGGTTCCGTCACGCAAGTGGAGGTAGGTCACATCCTGGTCGTGGTTGACGACGGCATCCTTGCCGATCCAGGTGAGCGTGGGCATCTCGACTCAGAAAAGGCTGAAGATACCGGTATGTCCAGCCAGCGGTGACAACTGTTCAGAAATCCTCGAGTCGGAACTTTGGTTTGATTCCGCTGACATGTTCAATCCGACCGTCGGTGTGGACACGATAGATGCCATGCACCGCCCCCGCGGCGATCAGGGCCGTCAGCTTGGGTAGCGCCGCCAGCACCAGGGGCACCCGTTTCTCGCGTTGCACATGCGAAAGGGCGTAAAGGATGAAGGTGTGGGTCGGGGCGGTGCTGAAGAGCGAACGCTCGGGTTCCTTGCGGGCGATATTGCGGTCGCAGGTCAGGATCACCCAGCGGCGCTGGGCGACGTTCCGAATCCAGAACGGATCCGGCGTGTCCTGCGGAAAATAGTCGCCATGCAATTCCACCCGATATCCATGGGGCCGCAGGGCCGCCGCGAGCAGCCGCCCGCCCGTGTCACGGTCGATGAAGAAGACCGGGGCCTCAGGCGGCGGTGCGGGCCGACCAGCGGATGGCTTCCTGGATTTCCTCGGGCTTGGCTCCATAGTCCGCCGACAGCTCCTCGATGGGTTCGCCGGCAAAGAAACGGCCGGCAATGATCTCCGTCTTGACCCCCAGGCGCTCCAGGCAGGGTTTGCCGAAAGCAACCGTGGGATCGATCATGATATACCGTGGTTCGTAGAGTTGGCCCGTGGCGGTGTAGAAAAAGGGATGCAGGCGGGAGGCAAAGCCGTCCTTCCCGTAATCGATGCGATGCAAGTATTGCTGCAGGACGGTTTCGCTGACCGTCTGCCCTCGTTCGGAAAGGGAGATAAGCCGGTCCCGAACCTTGAGCAGCAAGTGCTCCGTATCGTGATAGAATTTCTCCGATGCCAGCAAATCGAGGCTGCCCATGCTGTCGCGCAGATACGCCAGCGCGTCGCGAACCCGGTGCATGGGAATATGGTAGCGTTTGCGAATGCCTTGGACGACATGCGCCTGGACCAGGTTTTGAAAGGAAAGTGCGTCCGGCGCCGAAGGAACCAACAGGTTCGGCGAGCGGCGCGGACCACCCTTGGTCGGATAGGAGCGTCCCTTGAACCACGAACGCAGCGTAGCCGGATGCGCGCCGATGCAACGGGCTGCATCAGTCATGCTATAGGTGGGCAAAGTGCGGGGATCCATGGGTGCAAAGTGACTCAGCCAACCCGCCGATGCAAGGCCGCAGGCGGGCGGCACTCACACCTCCTCGATCTTGTTTACCCCTTTACCCATCCGTTTGGCCTTGAAGCCAAACTCATCACCAATGTGACGAAACATCCGACCAATCATCTTGTTGCCCTCGACCGTGCAATAGCCTCGGCCGCTGATCGGATCACCCTCATCCGCACCTTCGAATGAGAAACGAAGCACCTTTTCGTCCCGATCATCCATCTTGCAGTCTAGTTCCACCTCAACCGCCCCGAAATTCATCCGGCCTATGCCACGTGTGCTGATCATCACTTTCGCTGGACCGCACAAATCCACATAGTCGGAATCGAAATCTTGCAATTCGGTAACACGCCACTGGCCAACAAACATCTTTTTCACCGTCCATTTGCCGGCCGGCACTTCCCAGGGCAGATGAAGAATCGCCTCGTCAGGCATACTTTCGTTTTTCAACCGCGACCGCTCACGCGCCGATGGGGTGCCAGGTGGTCTTGAACTCGAGGTGGTCGCGGAGCTCGCCGAAACTCATTGCGCAGTCCCGACCTCTTCAAACGTCAGTTCCTTGATGGCCGAGTGCTCCTTGGCGTGTTCGATCGTCATGTTCACCAACCGGCCGTCGGCATCGAGGTCCAGATAAACATTCTCGCTGACCTCGCGGCTTTCAGCGATGGGCTTGGAAGTGAATTCAATCATCGCCGTGTCGGTGTCGGGAAAATATTTCACTTTCATGGTTGGTCCTCGGTGAAGCTTCGGTCGAAAAAGGCGTTGTGGATGGTCTGGCCGTCTGAAAGGAGGATAACCCGAAGAGCCCGTCCGTCCATCTCTTTGATTCGAGCCCAGCGGCGGATGCGGCCATCGCTTTGGATTTCCTCGCGCAAGGGTTGCTCCAGCACCTGTTTGAGCCACTCGTCGCGTATCATCGCCCGGTCAGGTCTCCCACGCGTATGAAGGAAATACTGCGTGAATTTCATGCCCGCCTGATGATGCTCAGGCTCCAATGGGATGCCAGGTGGTCTTAAACTCGAGCGTGTCGCGCACGTCGTAGAGGCTCTGCGCCTGGTCGGAGAACCAGTTCACCGGTTCCTCGGTCTTGTGCAGCTTGACGCGTTTCACGCTCTCGGCCGCGCCGAGTTTGAGCGCCTTGCGCTCATCGGCGTTGGCCACACCGGCGATGGCGCGCAGGTGCGTGTGCGTGGCGAAGGTCGGCACCAGCTCCTTGCGGTAGCCGGTGAGCAGGTTGACCACCCCGCCGGGCAGGTCGCTCGTGGCCAGCATCTCGCCGAGCACAATGGCCGGATAAGGCTGCGTCGTGGAAGCGAGCGCGACGACGGTGTTGCCGCTCGTGATGGCCGGCGCGATGAGCGAGACGAGCGCGAGCAACGGCGCCTCCTCGGGCGCGAGCAGGCCGACGATGCCCATAGGCTCGGTGACGGTGAAGTTGAAGTGCGGCGAGGCGACAGGGTTCACGTTGCCGAGCACCTGCTCATATTTGTCGGCCCAGCCCGCGTAGTAGATGAGCCGGTCAATAGTGGCTTCGATCTCTCGTGCGATGCCGCGCTTTCCGTCGGGGCGTAAAGCCCCTCCCACGCTAAGCGCGTCAGCCAGGTCGGCCTTGCGGGCCTCAAGCATCTCGCCGAGGCGGTAGATGATCTGACCGCGGTTGTAGGCGGTGCGTTTGGCCCAGCCGGGGCCGGCCTTGGCCGCGGCCTCGACGGCGTTGCGCAGGTCCTTGCGGGTGCATTGCGGGATGTTGGCGAAGAAATTGCCGGCGGCGTCTTTCAGCGGGAAGGTGCGCGCGCTCTCGGAACGGATGAACGCGCCGCCGACATAGACTTTGGGTGTTTTGGTGATGGGGAGGCGGGACATGGGAGGAGTGGGTTTGAGTTCAGACCGCGGCCGCGGAGGCCTCGTCCTGCAGGTAGGTCTTTTCCCGGTAGCGGCGGGCGAAGAACACGAAGATGATCGAGGCGAGCATCGCGAGCGCGGTGAAGAAGAGGTAATAATTCGCGCCTTCGAGCTGAAGGTTGAACCGTGTAATCGCGAAATTCACCCCGGCCGTGACCAGGTTGCCGGCGGAGATGGACAGCAGGTAGAGCGACATGATGACGGATTTCATGCGCGGCGGAGCCTGCGTGTAGGCAAACTCCAGGGCCGTGATGGACACCATGACCTCCGCGGCCGTGAGCAGCGCATACGCGGGGAGCTGCCAGCCGATGCTGGGGAAAAAGCCGGCGGAAATCCTGGACTCGATCCACGCACTCACGATGAAGGCCACGCCGGACAGCGCGATGCCGAGTCCGATCTTGCGCAGCGGGTTCAGCGGGAAGACCCGGTCGATCGCCGGATAGATGACATACTGAAACAGCGGGATGAAGAGCAGGATCATGATCGCGTTCACCGCCTGGATCTGGGAGGGCAGCCACGTGATGCCGGCGAAATGCAGGTTCATTTTCGCGCCCTGCAGCACCCAGCGGCCGCCGCTCTGGTCCCACAACGACCAGAAGATGGCCACGAAGGCGAAGATGATGGCCAGCCGGCCGATGGCCGCCCAGCCCTCGCGGTTGAAGTTGTCGCGGAGGAAGGATTTCCCCGCCGGCGGGATGTGCACAAACTTCCGGCGGCCGGCCCAGAAGATGACCGTGGCGACAAACATCAGGATGCCGGGGATGCCAAAGGCCAGATTCGGGCTGTGGTGTTGCAGCACCCAGGGAATGAGCAGGATCGAGAAGAACGACCCGAAATTCACCGAAAAATAAAACCACCCGAAGGCCCGCGAAAGGAGATGCTTGTTCGAGGCGCCGAACTGGTCGCCGACATTGGAGGAGACGCACGGCTTGATGCCGCCCGCGCCGAGCGCGATCAGCCCGAGCCCGAGAGCCAGCCCGGTGCGGGTGAGGTCGAGCGCGAGCACGAGGTGGCCCAGGCAGTAGACCAGCGAGATGTAGAAGATCGTGCGGTATTTGCCGAGGAAGGCGTCGGCGACGATCGCCCCGAGTATGGGAAAGAAGTAGTTCGACGCCAGGAACAGGTGGAACCACTTGCTCGCCTCGGCCTCGCTCATCGGCGCCGGCGCGCCGGACGCGTCGCGCAGGTATTGCGTCATGAACACGACGAGGATCGCGCGCATGCCGTAGAAGCTGAAGCGCTCGGCCAGCTCGTTGCCGATGATGTAGGGGATGCCCGGGGGCATCTTGTCCGTTTTGAGCGGAGCGGTGAGGTAGGGGGTATTGGCCATGGGGGAATAATATCAGCGTTTGGGCTGATTGATGACACGGAAGCTCCAAGCACCAACATCCAAGCTCCAGTGAAATTTCAAACTGCCCAAGGCTCCAAACTCATGTGTCATGCAAACACTCGTGTTGTGTGCTGCTGTCATGGGAGCTTGGATATTCAATGGTGCTTGGATTTTGGATGTTGAAGCTTCCGCCGCCTTGGCGGCGGCGCTCATACCAGCTTGCAGTAGTCGAGCAGGCCTTGCCGGCCGCCCTCGCGGCCGAAGCCGCTTTCCTTGTAGCCGCCGAAGGGCGACGCCGGGTCGAACTTGTTGTAGGTGTTGGCCCACACGACGCCGGCCTTGAGCTCGGTGGACATCTTCAGGATGCGCGAGCCCTTGTCGGTCCACACGCCGGCGCTGAGGCCGTAGGCGGTGTTGTTGGCCTTCTCCACCGCCTCGTCCACGGTGCGGAAGGTGAGCACGCTGAGCACGGGACCGAAAATCTCCTCGCGGGCGATGCGGTGGCTCATGGAGACGCCGGAGAAAATCGTCGGCCGGAAATAGTAGCCTTTGCTCGGCAGCTTGCAGGCGGGCTGGAACATCGTCGCGCCCTCCTTCACCCCGGTGGCGACGAGCCGCTCGATGGTGCCGAGCTGTTCCTTCGAGTTGATGGCCCCGATGTCGGTGTTCTTGTCGAGCGGGTCGCCGATGCGCAGCACCTTGACGCGGTTCTTGAGCTTCGCGAGCACCTCGGCCGCGACCGTCTCCTGCACGAGCAGGCGCGAGCCGGCGCAGCACACATGGCCCTGGTTGAAGAAGATGCCGTTGACGATGCCCTCGACCGCCTGGTCGATCGGTGCGTCGTCGAACACGATGTTCGCCGCCTTGCCACCCAGCTCCATCGTCATCTTCTTGTCCGTGCCGGCGAGCGACCGCATGATGATCTTGCCCACCTCGGTCGAGCCGGTGAACGCCACCTTGGCCGCGATCGGATGGTCCATGACGGCCGCGCCGGTGTCGCCGAAACCGGTGACGATGTTGACCACGCCCGCCGGCAGACCGGCGTCCTGGAAAATCTCTGCGAGCTTCAGGGCGGTGATGCTGGTCGTCTCGGCCGGCTTGATGACGATGGTGTTGCCCATGGCCAGCGCCGGCGCGAGTTTCCACGCGAGCATGAGCAGCGGAAAATTCCACGGGATGACCTGGCCGACGACGCCAAGCGGCGCGACCCGGCGGCCCGGGGCCACGTAGTCGAGCTTGTCGGCCCAGCCGGCGTGGTAGAAGAAATGCGCGGCGGCCATCGGCACGTCGAAATCGCGGGATTCCTTGATGGCCTTGCCGCCGTCCATGGTCTCGGCGACGGCAAACTCACGGGCGCGGTCCTGCAATAGACGGGCGATGCGGAAGATGTATTTGGCGCGCTCGCGGCCCGGCATTTTGCCCCAGACGGTGTCGTAGGCTTTCTTCGCGGCCTGATAGGCGGCGTCCACATCCGCGGCGTTGGCCTGCGCGATCTCGGCGAGCTTCGTCTCGTTGGCCGGGTTGATGGAATCAAAATATTTTCCGGAGACCGGCGCCACAAACTTGCCGCCGATGAACAGATCATAACGCGGCTTGAGCTTCGGGTCGGCGGTCTCGGGGGCGGGATCGAATTCCCAGAGGTCGCCGAAGATGAGCTCGGGCGCCGGACGGCCGGCGGAGCGGGAAGTCGGACGTTTCTTTTCAGTCAGCGTAGGCATGGGAAAGAGGGGTTAACCACGAATGGACACGAATTCACACGAATGGGATCATAGCACGACCCTTTCCCATTCCAGTTTCGCACGTTTGAAATTGATGATCAGCCCGACTCGCAGTCCGGTGATCCGCAGGTAATTCAGCATCTGCCCGCGTTCGTGGTCGGTGATGCGATCAATCACCTTGGTATCAGTGATCACCGCATTATCCGCGATCAAATCAGGAACATACTCCCCGACCTGACGCGCCTTGAACAGGATGGGGAACGCGGCCTGTTGTTGAACTGAGATCCCGGTGTCATGAAAAGCCAGCACCAAGGCGTTTTCATAGGGCTTCTCGTGCAGTCCATGGCCCACTTCTTTAACCACCTCAAAGGCACAGCCCACGATTCGGAATACCAAATCACGCTGCAGCACGCTGTCTTCTGATTCGTGTCTATTCGTGTCCATTCGTGGTTAATAACTCAGTAGGACTCCGCGGCCTCGCTGAAGTAATACGGGGCCTGGTAGGCGCCGGTCTTCTCCTTCTCGATCTGGCGGAGCAGGTCGTTGAGGAGCGAGGAGGCGCCAAAGCGGTAGCGGGTGTTGTTGAGCCACTCGTCGCCGAGGGTCTCCTTGACGGCGATGAGGAATTGCAATGCCTGCTTGGCGGTGCGGATGCCGCCGGCGGGCTTCATCGCGATGGGCGTGCCGGTATCGAGGTAGAAATCGCGGATGGCCTCGAGCATCACCTGGTTGTTGCCCAGGGTGGCGTTGAGCGTGGTCTTGCCGGTGCTGGTCTTGATGAAATCGTTGGGCCGCAGCACGCGCATGGCGATGAAGGACGCGGCGCGGATGTTGTCGTAGGTCTCCAGTTCGCTGACCTCCAGGATGACCTTGAGCGTCGCCGCGCCGCAGGCCTCGCGCACGGCGGCAATCTCGTCCTGCACCAGTTGAAATTCGCCGGCGAGGAATGCGCCGCGGTTGATCACCATGTCGATCTCGTCGGCGCCGTCGGCCACGGCGGACTTCACCTCGGCCAGGCGGGTGCGCAGCGGGGCCTGGCCGGAGGGAAACGCGGTGGCGACCGACGCGATGCGGACGGCAGTATCCTCGCCGAGCGCCCGGCGGGCGTGTTTCACCATGGAGGGATAGACGCAGACGGCGGCGACCGTCGGAATGTCGGGATCGCCATGGGGGCTGAGCGCCTTCTGGCAGAGTGACTCGACTTTGCCGGGCGTGTCCTTGCCCTCGAGGGTGGTGAGATCGACCATCGAAACCGCGGTTTTCAGGCCCCAGAGCTTGGCCCCTTTTTTGATGCTGCGGGTCGTGTATTTGGCGACCCTTTCCTCGATGCCGACGTGGTCCACCGGGCCGACTTCATCAAACAAACGCCGGAAAACGTGCTGGGCGGGGGTGGCCATGAGGCGGCGAATATCCAGCCGATCATTCCCGAAAACAACGCCAAAGTCGGCGCGGCCTTGCCTCGGGGACGCCGGCCGCTAAGCTGCGGGCCATGAGTGACTCCCCCGTGCCCGGCCAACCCCAGGGCGAACTGGTCATCCGCACCATCGCGATGCCGGCCGACACCAATGCCAACGGTGATATCTTCGGCGGCTGGCTGATGTCGCAGATGGACCTCGGGGCCGCCATTGTCGCGAAAAACCTCTCGCGCAGCCGCGTGACCACGGTCGCGGTGGACGGCATGGTTTTCCTGAACCCCGTTTTCGTCGGCGACATTGTGAACTGCCACGCCAAGCTGCTGAAGATTGGCCGCACCTCGATGAAGATCGACGTCGAGGCCTGGGTGCAGCGCGGCAAGGACGGCACGCTCCTGCGCGTCACCGAGGGCGTATTCACCTACGTCGCCATCGACGACGCCGGCCGGCCCCACCCGGTGCATCGCTCCTGATTTTCGGGAGGCGGCCGGTTATTGTAATTTTTCCCGGAGTTCCTTGTAGCGGGCGCGGCTGATCGGCAGGCAGACCCCGTTCTTCAACTCCGCCTCGTAGTGGCTCCCTTCGCTCGCGTGCAGCGCCTTCACCGCGCTCATGCGCACCAGGTAACTCTTGTGGATGCGCTCGAAATCGGCGGGCAGGATCGCCTCCAGCTTCTCCAGTGTCTTGTCGTGCAGTTCTCGCCGGCCGTTAGCCAGCACGAGTTCGGAGTAATTGCCCGCCCCCTGCACATACAGCACGTCGTCCATCGCCACGAGCTCCACCCGGCCGGCCTTTTTCACCGCCAGGTTTCGGGCCGCAAAGGCGGCGCGCGCGCCAGGGTGGCGGACGCGCTCCAGCGCCGCGGCCAGCCGCTCGCGGGAGAACGGCTTCGGGACAAAGTCGATCACGCCGTATTGGAACGCCTCCAGCGCCCGGTCCGTGTTGGCCGACACGATGATCGTATGAAAGGACGAGGCCACGCTGCGCTTAAGCAGCTCCATGCCGTCCTGCCCCTCCAGGTTCAGGTCGAGCAACGCCACATCCACGGGATTCTCCGCCAGCCAGGCGGCGGCTTCATCGAACGTGGCGGCGGCATGCAGCTTCTCCAGTCCGCCGGCCAGAATTTCCCGGCAAAATCTCGCCAGCCGCTGGGCGACGAGTGGTTCGTCCTCGATCAGCACTAGTTTCATGCTTCGCCTCCCGTCGCCGGCTCTGGGTGCCAGCTTATGACTGTCTCCCAACCGGTATCCACAGCCCCCTGCGAAAGCGTCCAACGGCCCGCGAAACTTTCCTCCAGCCGGGCTTTTATATAGCGCAACCCCGTGCCGCCGCCCGGTCGGCCAGCCAGCTTGCGGGTGGGTCCGGGTGAAAGGAACGAGTAGCGCATCCCGGCCCCGCCCGGTTGCGCGACCAACCGGAAATTCACCCGGTCCGGCGCCTGCTGATGCACGAGACCGTTCTCGATCAACGTCAGAAAAAGCGCCGGCGGCACCAGCGCCTCCTCGTCCACGCCTTCCACCGCCAACCCGATCTCCCGGCCCGTCCGCCGGCTGATTACCTTCAGATGGGCGCGGCACAGGTCGAGCTCGCGCTTGAACGGCACCAGCCGTTCGCCCGACATCAGCGCGAGCGAGCGCAACTCCCCCGCCAGGTCGTCGATAAATTTCACCGCGCCGGCCGGATCCTGCTCGATGACCTCGGAGACGGCCGTGAGCGTGTTCAGCAGGAAGTGCGGCTGGAGGTTTTTCTTCAGCAGCTCGATTTCCATCCGGGCCGCCGTGAGTTGCGCCTCCCGCGCCCGGCGCCGCTCGTCTTGCAGCTGCAACGCCAGCGACGAAATCAGGCCGATAAGGACCGGCAGGAATTTCAGGAAAAAACTCGCCCGGAAATCCTCCGCCTCGAACACCAGCAGGATGGCGCTGGCCGCCACACCCAGCGCCACCGGCCACGCGCCGCGACGCCGGCGCCACACGGCCCACCCCGCGCACCCCAGCGAGACGACGATTCCCACGGCGAGGATCCACACGCCCTCGAGGTTCATCCGCTCCGGGCTCAGCCACGACACCGTCGCAAACACCGGCACGAGCCCGCCCAAAACCCAGCGACGGCGAGGCACGTCGAAGTGCATGACGACGAAGGCGACCATGAAAATACCCTGCACGCCCACCAACGCCACCATCGCGGCCAGCACCGGGTAATGCCAGTCGGCCGGATAGTGAAAGAACCACCGAAACGCCTGCATCGTCTGCATCACAGCGCCCGAGAGGCACACGCCACCCAGCAGCAGCAGCGTCGGGCGGCGGGCCGTCGCCAGCCACAGGATGAGGCCCGCCAACCCGACCATGCATAACGCCCCCGCCGCCAGAGTCGGCACAAACGCCTCGCGCAGAACCTTGCCCTGCAGCAGTGCGGGCTCATCAAGGAGAAACCGGAAGCCCGAGGTCGCCGCGGGAAAGCCCACGCGGTAACTTGAGGTGCGCATCGCCACCACATGCTCGCCGGGTCCGCGCATCGCGCCGGGAATGGAATACCACTCGTCCACGCGGCCCACCTGCTCGGACTCGCGGTCCGTTCCCGGCACACCGCTGCTGCCGAGCAGCACGCCGTCCCAATAAAGCTCATAGGCCCGCACCGTGGAAATCATGATCCCCGCGGGCAGCGCCATGCGTCCGTCCGTCCCCATCCGCACGCGGAACCGCACCCACTGCACGCCGGCCCGCGCCGGCAAAGCCCAAAAGCCCCGGACCTCCCAGTCGGCGTCGTCCCACGTCGGCTGCGCCCAGCGCGCATCGTCGCCATCCTTGAAGCGCACCTCGGAGTATTGGAGCGCGGCCGGTAATTCCTCAAACCAGCGCCGCACCGACCGGCTCGATTCCTCCGCCGGATGGGACCATCGCCTGAGGGCCGGCTGCGGCGGTGCCGGCTCGGCCGCCAGCACCACGATCACGGAAAACGCGGTCAGCACGGCAGCGAACGCGAACATTCGGCGCGACTGGAAGCAGTTCATGCCGTCTTGAATAGCCGCAACCGCCCGCAGGCGTCGAGGCGGTTCCCGCGCCGTTGGCGGACGCAATGAGCCGTTCACCCGGCGCACCCCGCCATTCACTCGCCGGGCGAGCCGTTCACCCCGGGGGATTCGCGGCACCGGCTTCCCGCACCCAATTTGGCGCCGTCAGACGAAACCACCGCTTCAACCCTCAATCCATCCCTGCCATGAAAAACAACCTGTTCAACTCCACCCTCGCGCTCCTCGCGCTTTGCTCCGTCGTCAGTCTCCCCGCGGCCAACCACAACGCCGCTTCGCATCCCATCGGTGGCGAGATGCCCCTCAGCCAGGTCACCGCCACTGTGGCCGCAAATGGCGACACGGTCACCGCCGGCACCAGCCGCATCATGGTCTCGCAGCGGCTCGGCTCCCCGAATGCCGTGCTGGCCGACGGCAGCTGGCTTTATACCGGTTACTCCGCCCGGTTGAGCGAATCGGGCCCGAGCCAAAACGGGACGCTGGTCGTCCGCTTTGTGAAAAGCCAGGTCACTTCCCTGTCCTTGGCGGACAAGGCCACGGTCACTGCTCTTCGCCAGACACCGCGCCTCGCTCCCGCCAGCCAAATGCTTGCCGTCCGGTAAACGGCAGGAAACGAAAATGCAGTTGCGCGGGCCAGGGCGTGAACGATGCCCTGGCCCGTCTTTTTGGGAACTGTCCGGTCTGTGCGCCGCGATTGTTGAACCGCTGTGATGCCACCCGGGTTGACGCGGCCCGGGCTCTGGCCCACGTTGGCCGACCTTGTCCAAGATCCCCGCCCATCCCGATGCCGCGCGCGGCGCACTGGCCGCCACCAGCAGTTTTCTGATCTGGGGCGTCGTGCCCGTCTATTGGAAACAGATGCAGGGTGTTTCCGCCTTTGAGTTGATCACGCACCGGATTGCCTGGTCGTTGTTGTTCCTGCTCGGCGTGCTGTGGTGGCAGAAAAACCTGCGCGCCCTGCGGCCGGCTTTCACCGAGCCACGAACCTTCGGACTGAACCTGTTGAGCAGCGTGCTGCTGGCGATAAACTGGGTGGTCTACATCTGGGCCGTGAATTCCGGCCACGTCATCGAGTCGAGTCTCGGCTACTTTCTCGTCCCTTTGGTCAACGTCGCGCTCGGCTCGCTTCTGCTGCATGAGCGCCTGCGCCCCCCGCAGTGGATCGCGATCGGTTTCGCGGCGGCCGGGGTCGGCGTGCTGCTGACCCGCGCCGGACATGTGCCGTGGATCGCCATCACGCTGGCCGTGACCTGGGCGGGCTACGGCCTGTTGAAAAAGCACTCCTCTCTCGGTTCCATTGCGGGCCTGACCGCGGAAACCATCCTGCTTTTCCCCCTGGCCGCCGGGTTGCTCCTGTGGTGGCACCACACGGGTGAAGGCGCGCTCGGGCGCGTCGACCTGCGGCTGCACCTCTACATCCTGAGCGTCGGCGTGGTCACCGCCATCCCCCTGCTGCTCTTCGCCTACGGCGCCCAGCGCATCCGCTTGGCGACCCTCGGCCTGCTCCAATATCTCTCCCCCTCCGTGCAGTTCCTGATCGGCTATCTGGTTTATCGCGAACCGTTCGACGCCGCGCGTCTGCAAGCCTTCAGCCTCATCTGGTGCGGGCTCGCCCTCTATAGCGCCGACGCGTTCTGGGCCCAGCGCCGCCTGCTGCTCAAGTCGGTCGGGGTGGGCTGAGCCCGAGACGCTGGCACTGGGACCGTGCCGTCGGGCCTATTGGCCGAGGCGATCGAGCAGCCGTTGGCCGAGCTGATGAAGCGAGGGTGGCGCGGCTTGCCCTCAAGCCGCGGAGAGCGCGTTGAGGGCAACGCGCTCCACCGATTCACTTCTTGAATTCCACCAGCTCCATCTCGAACACGAGCGTGGCGTTGCGCTTGATCGCCGGCGGCTTGCCGCGGGCGCCGTAGGCCATCTCGGGCGGCACGATCAAAAGCCATTTCTCTCCCTTGTGCATCTTCTGCAGTGCTTCTTCCCAGCCCTCGATGAGCCCACCCCGGCCCAGCCGGATCTTGAGCGGGCTTTTCTCGTCGGGCGACTGGTCAAAAACGGTTCCGTCGAGCAGCATGCCCTTGTAGAGCACGGCCACCTCCATGCCTTTCTCGGGCATGGGGCCAGACCGGTCGCCGGGTTTCAGGATGATGTAACGCAGGCCGGTGTAGGTGCGCTTGGCCTCGGGCCATTTTTTCTCGACGAACTCGACGTCCTCCATGGGCAGTTTCTCGCGCTGGGCGTGCAATGGGCCGGCGCCCAGTCCGAACAGGGTGAAAATTAAAAAGACGAGACGGCGGATGGTGGTGGTGTTCACGGTTTTTTCGAAGGTGGAATGACGCGGAAAATAAACACCGGCTCCCTGGCGGTCGAGGATTCTCCGGCCGGAGCGGTGGCGGCCGGGGTTTTGTCGGTCTTGACCGTCGGCAGCGCGGCCGGCTGGACGGGGGTCGCAGCAGGCGCCCCTGTCTTCACTGCGGGCAACGCGGCCGGTTGCAGCGCGAAGCCGCGCTCCAACAGCTCGATAACCTTCAGGTCGCGGGTCTTGGAATCCGGACTGCCCATCACGACCACGATAACGCGCCGACCGCCGCGTTCGGCGGTGGCGGCGAGACAGTAGCCCGCGCCGTTGGTGAAGCCGGTCTTGAGTCCGTCCACCCCCGCGACTTTCCCGAGCAGGCGGTTGTGGTTGACCATGTCGATGACGCGGTCGGCGGTGCGGCGGCCCTCGCCGAATTTGCGCTGCCGGACAGCGGTGTATTTCGTGACATTGGTCGCGGCCAGCAGGTAGCGGCAGAGGAGCGCATAGTCGCGCGGCGTGGTCAGGTCGCCGTCGGCGGTGCGGCGGTTGGCCGGCGGCAAACCGTGCGGCGTGCGGAAGGTGGTGCGCGTCATGCCCAGTGCGCTGGCCTTGGCGTTCATCAGCTCGACAAACGCAGCCGGCGTGCCCGCTGCCACGCGCGCGAGCGCCTGGGCCGTGTCGTTGCCCGACTGGATCATCATCGCGTAGATAAGTTCCTCGAGCGGGAAGGTCTCGCCCTGCTTCAGCCAGACCTGCGTGCCGCCGATCCGGGAATCCTCGGCCGTGATGGTGACCGGCGTCTCCAGCGTGAGCGCGCCGCCGGCCAGCTTGTCGTGCAGCACCGCGAAGGTCATGAGCTTCGTCATGCTTGCCGGAGGGGAGACGATGTCGGCGTTGTCCTCGAACAGCACGCGGCCGGTCTCGGCTTCAACGACGATGGCCCCGAGATAGGCCGGCCGGGTCTCCTTGGCCCCCCCGGGACTGCCACCGGCACCGAGGGCCAGAGCCATGAGGAGAAAAGAGGAGCAACACAGTTTCATGGATCGGAAGGCGCCAAGGCAGCGGGGCGAATTCGGCAAAGCAACCTCATTTCCGCGCATGAGCGTTAGTCGGCACTATATCGGTCCCCTTCTCCAAACCGGCATAAGCGACGTTGCGTCCGCAACTCAACCGTTAGGGCTGCTGAAAGCGAGCAGCTGGGATTTGATCTCGGGGGGCAGGATGGACTGCAAAATCCAAGCTTCAGCCGTCAAACGGTCGGTCTCCAGCCAGCGACGAGCCGTGCGTTCGGTTTGCTGGATACGCAGACCCTGACTCTGGATAGACATCGTCCAAATAGCAGCCAATGCCGGTCGATCTTCGATCAAACCCCCTGCGCCCGCCGAGATTGCTATATCCCTCTCGCCGAAAGAGAGGCGATTGGCCCAGGTCAAAGCGGCGCCCGGATCTTGCGCGGCCCAACGGTAGGCTAAATTTTCGATGGCGTAGTTTCTTTCGGGACCGGCGGGAAAGGTCGTCGCCCAGAGCCGACATTACAGAAATCGCCGCTTCATTTCGCAGATTTCCTGGCGGCAGCGTCAGGACAAACTCGGCGGCGGCAAGGTCGTCTATGGCCGCCCATGTGGCCACGGCGCTGGCCGCGACTGAGGCCATTCCTGATTCCCTGGAGTGATCTACCGCCCAGTTCGCCGCAGCTTCCGGTTGCTCTTGGCTCCAAAGGCCGACAACCGTGGTCAACAATTGCTGATGCTCCCCGGGATGACTGGCTACAAATGCAAGCGCTCCTTCCGGGTCCGTCTCAACCCATCGGTAGCTCAAATGAGTCAGCGCAGACTGTTGCAAAAAGGAATCCTGCAGCCGTTGCGCCCATTTGATCGCAGAGGGCAGATCGTCAGCACCCCACTGTCTCAGCAAGGCAGCCAGCAACTCGGCCCGCAAGGATCCGTGGGACATTGCTTTCACATAGTCCCCGGTCCAAGGTGCGTCGCTCATTGTCAGTTGTTTAAACACGGCCTGGACCGCCTCCCACGGCAGCGCTTCGGATAATTCATCATCCATGAGCAGCTTCTTCAATACTGCCGGGGATTGCCCGGCGCATAGTTGTTCCAATCGCGCAAGCCACTCAGGCGAAGGTGATTTTCCCGCCAGAGCCAATAAGTCGCTGACGAAGTTGTTGGTATCATCGAACCATGCAGTTATACTCAGTGACCTTGGCGGGGATAAGAATGCATTTCCCCAAAACTGCTGCGTGCTGGAACTAGCCGACATTGATCCGACAGTTGCCTGGTCAGCAACTGCAACTCCCGCCTCCCTCACCGAGGGAGCAATCGGGCGATTAGCATGGGAAACGAAAATCCAGATGAGCAAGAAGGCCGCAAGGCTTGCGGCCAAACGTTTAGCCGAAATCAGTGAATCCATGTGATTCGCGCAGGGTCCAAGGAACCGCATTAGCACCGCAACCGGAGCCAGTCAGCGTTTTGTCCGAAAATATCGGGCGATACCAAGCAGTGACAAGGCGGAGAGGAACCAAATGCTCGGAGCGCCACCGCCACCACCACTGGAAGAGCTTGGACTGGGGCTTGGAGCGGGTGTCGGATTGGGTGCGGGCGAAGATGCGGCCGGGGTGGTTACAGTATTGGAGACCGTGTAGCTTGAATTGCCGGAGGCGTTTTCAGCCCGCACCTGGTAGGTGTAGCTGGTGCCGGCGACCACCGACGTATCGCTGGAGGTCGTCGCATTAGCCGAATTGGTCGTGAATGCCGCAAACGCCCCGGCCCCTGTCCTGCGCTGAATGCGATACAAAGTTTCCCCGCTAACATCCGACCAAGACAGGTTAACCTGGCCCGACGACACCGCCGTGGCCGTCATAGTCGCGGGAGCCGAAGGGATCGCCGTGGATGTGAGCGTCAGTGATACACCGCTAGTCGTATCACCAGGATAGTTCGCGCCTGTGCGGGTGTTGGAAGTGTAGCCAGACTTTTCGGCCACCGCCGTCCAGCGACCAGGATCACGGAGAGTGACATTGGCTCTGCCGCTGGGGTCTGTAGTCGCCGTGTAAAGAGTGCCCCACTCATTGGTCACCCTCACTATCGCGCCATCAACCGCGACCCCACGACTATCGGTCACAGTCGCCGGAATGACCCCCGGCGTAACCCAATCCTCCCTGTCAATTTCGGAGCCTGTGCTGATTGTGGGTATGACTCGGAGTTCAATGCGGCGCCAATAGGCGCTACCGTCGGAAGCATTGATGCGCACTTCCTTCGGGACATATCCCGCTCGTGCGACTTTCAGCGTGCCCCAGTTAGGGCGCGCTCCATCGAGCCACACTTTCCAGTTCGCGAGGTTGTTCCGATCCGACACCTCCCACTGCAACGAGGAAGCCTGGCTAAGCGTGTAAAACGTGTCGCCATTGCCGGTGGCCATATTGTTGAGGCTGAAGCCGACCGCTCCGCGCGTGGCACCAAAATCGACAGTGCCACCTAGTCGCCAGCTGAACGTGACGTTTGTGAGCGCTCGCTCACTTGGGTCAACTACCTTCAAATAGAAGTCGGCAGTAGCCCGCATTTCGCTTGCCCCAAACCAAACACAGATGGTCGTGAGTAAAATTTGTCTTCCTCTCATTGGGTTATGTATTCCCGACCGACCAAATATCTTATGCGGCAGGAATCCTTATCGGCTTCACCCAGCATCGGGGCTACTTCAGGATGTCGCGTAGCGCCGTGATGATGCTGGTGATGACCGCCACCTTAAAAATCAACCCTAGCACAAGGGGTGCGAGAATTAATATCAGCAGAACAATCAGGCATGATCCGCATCCGCTACTCTTTTCTTTGACCACTACAACCGGCTGTTGCGGATCCGGAGGCGGCAATCTTGATGCCGTATCATCGTATTGGGGTCTTTCCGCCCAAGGCTGCGATGTTTGTGCCCTGGACACCGGCGGCAAGGAGCGACCTTGGCTGCCCTGCCCCGCGTCTTGTTGTGGCTTGTTCGCCAAGATGAGTGGACGAATCTTTCTGGCCCAAATCTCCGCTTCTTGGCATTCCTCCAAGCAAAGGGTTTCGCCAGAATAAGGCTCGAGAAGCAGCGTGCCGCTGCGAAAGAACAGTTGCCCGGGATGTTGATTGAAGCGCGCCCCCTTGAATACTGACCAAGGATACTCCCGTTCTTGGCGCAAAAACCCGCCATGGATGATGCGAGCCCTATCCGCCCAAAATTCATAGTGTGTGGTCAAATTCCAGACCATCCGGCGTAGTCCTAAAAAAGAAAGCCCCAGTGCAAGCACGGCAAACCACGGGAATTTCGCTATTGCCGCAACATCCATGTTTGCCTGACGGAGCAATGGCTCAATCCGACTCCAAGTCGGATCCCGCATCACAAGCCCCGTCACCCACAGCCCCAACAACAAGACCAACACGGCTGTGGTGTTCACCCATGCCGGCCTGCTGCCGTGGAGTGGACCAGCATCCTCCTCCATGTTCTGTCCTCGGTTCGTGCGGACGATGTTGCTGGTGCCCAACATACTTGGCCCTGATTCACTCATCCGCGGCGAGGACTGCCATCAACGATGGCTGTATCGTGCAAGTAACAGAACATCGCTTCAAGGGCATTGCCGGAGTATTGGGCGACACAGGCTTCTTACGCCATTGGTTTACATTTCCAAATCGCAGGCCAGCGAGATGCCTCTGATATCCAGGACATCGCCCTGACACAAAATGAGGCGGGTGGCGCTATAGCCGGCGATAATTGTGCCGGAGGCGGAGCCAAGATCCTCCACCCAGACTTGTCCGCCTTCTGGCCATACCCGGCAGTGCCGGCGGGACACGCGAGGCGCAGCGAGAATACTATCGCAAGCGGGATCCCGGCCGATGAGCAGATCGTGATCGAGAGCCCGGGTTTGCACTGCTCCCTGCTGGTCGCGCCAGAGCAGGCGCGGGCCTTTGCCGGGAGGGGTGTCGCGTTTCCAGTGATGTTTGGCGCGCTCAGAGCGGAGGCGCGGCCGCGAGCAGATCCCCGAGGGCCAGGGCCTCGACGCGCTCGTGCAGGGCGTGGCGGCGGGTGCCGGGGTAGACGACCCACAGGTGGTCGAGCTGCAGGTCGGCCAAGGCGGTGTGCATCGAGCGCGTGACCCGGGGGGCGTCGGCCCGTTTGAATTCCACGCCGAGGCGCCGCCCGTCGCGCAGCATCAGCAGATCCAGTTCGGCTCCCGCATGCGTGGCATAGAACCAGGCCTCGTCGGGCCGCCAGGCGCGCAGCACCTCCTCCAGCGCGAAACCCTCCCACGAGGCGCCGAGTTTGGGGTGCGCGCGCAGTTGCTCTGCCGTGGCGATGCCCTGGAGGGCATGGAAGAGCCCGCTGTCCCGCAGGTAGAGCTTGGGGCTTTTCACGAGGCGCTTGCCGAGGTTCGCGTGCCACGGCAACAGCCGCCGCACCATGAGCGTCTGCTCCAGCGCGTCGAGGTAGGCGCGCGCGGTGTTCGGGGCCACGCCAAGCGAGGCGGCGATCTCGGCGGCGTTCCAGATCTGGCCGTGATAGTGCGACAACATCGTCCAGAATCTCCCCATGAGCGGCGGGGCCATGCCGAAGCCGAGGACCCCGAGGTCGCGCTCCAAAAACAGCCGGATGAAGTCGCGCCGCCACTGCCAGCTCCCGGCCTCGTCGGCGGCGAGAAATGACCGGGGAAATCCGCCGCGCGCCCACAGGGTGTCGGCCCGCGCCCCGCCCACCTCGGCAAGATCAAAGCCGCGCATGTCGATCAGTTCCACGCGGCCGGCCAGTGATTCCGCCGCCTGCCGCGCCAACTCCGGCGAGGCACTGCCCAGCAGCAGGAACGTCGCCGGACGCTCCGGCCGGTCGGCGAGCACCCGCAAAACGGGAAATAATTCCGGCCGGCGCTGCGCCTCGTCGATCACCACCAGGCCACGCAGCGGCGCGAGCGTGGTCATGGGCTGCTCCAGCAAACCGGCCGCCACCGGATCCTCCAAATCCAGGTAGTTGCCTGAGTCGGGAGACAGAAAAGTCCGGGCCAAAGTGGTTTTGCCGCACTGGCGGGGGCCGATGAGTGCCACGATCGGGCTGCGTCCGAGCGCCCGATGTATCTGCTTTTCGTAGCTATCACGCTTTATCATGCTCGAAATACAGCAATATGCTTGCTGTTTTTCAATCAGATTAAGCTGAAACGCTGCGCACCATCCTTTTGCAGACTACCGCCCGGCCGCGACGAAGGCCAGCGCTTGCCCGCCGAGCGTGAGCACGTCGCCGTCGCGCAGGCGGGCGCGGCGCATCCGCCGGTCGTTGACCTCGGTGCCGTTGGTCGAGCCAAGATCTTCGACCCACACGCCCGATTCTGTCGGCGTCACCCGGCAGTGCCGGCGAGAGAGACGCGAGTCGGCAAAGGTCAGGTCGCAGGTCGAGTCGCGGCCGATGACGACCGGGCCGCGCAAGGCGAGCGAGACGACCTCGCGCCGGTCATTGCGCCAGAGCAGGCGGGTGCCTTCGCCGAGCGGGGCCTCGCGCAGCAAGCCGGCCACAATGGCTAGGCGTTTTCGCAGTCCGGCGGGGCGCGGAGGGTTCCCAACCGAATCGGCGCCGCGTAACAAACTTTCAATGTCCTGCCCCATGCCGGGTATTGGCGGACGGCGGGCAAACCTTACGGGCGGGGTCATTCCGGCGCGCCGCTGTCGCGCATCATACGAGCAACCTCTGCCTGCAACCGGCGCAGCAGGCGGTTCTTGATCTGGTAGACGGCGTTCTCCTGCACGCCAAATTCGGCGGCCACTTTCTTCGCGGGTTTGTTCTCGATCACATAGGCTTGGAATATCCGGTAGGTTTGCGGATCCACGGTCTCGCCGTCGCGCAACTTGGCCAATGCTTCCTCGGCAAGGCTTTCCCGCCAGCGACGTTCGGCCTCGCTTTGCTCGGTGGTATCCAAGGGGACGGACAACTCCTCGGCCAGCGACTGGCTCCCGGCCCAGGGTGGGAGGCTGTCCAAGGAATCGTGATTCTGGTTGCGGCGCGCGCGACGCAGGACGGCCAGGCTCCGGCGGTGGACGATCGTGAGGAGGAAATTGCGGAATTTGCCGCGGCGCCGGTCGTAGCGGAAGCCGGGCAGGATGCGCATCAGCGCGACCATCGTTTCCTGCAACACATCCTGCGCCTGGGTGGCGTTGAGACCGAGCTTGCGGGCGTAGCGGAGGATGGCGGACCAATAGTTCTTGTAGAATTCCCGCCACGCGTCGTTCGCCTCAACCCCTTTGAGTCGGTCGAGCAAAGTCTCGTTGGTTTCGATCATACGTATGGCCCGGCGAAGGCTTTGCGGAGCCGGCCGCGGAGTCAACGCCGGCTTGGGTCGGGTCACGCGGGGGCCTTGATCGCGGCATATAATACCAACGTCCCTTGATAATTAGACTTAACGCGGGCGGAACGGAGTCCGCGCCCTACCCGCCATAATCCAAGCGATAGTCCAAATCATTAGGGACGCTGGTATAACATCTTGACGCGCCATATTTCGAGCATCTTGATGTGCGCCATGAGAACCACCCTGACGCTTGATCCCGATGTGGAGCGCCTGCTGAAGCAGGCTATGCACGGGGAGAAACAGGGTCTGAAGGAAACCCTGAATGCGGCGCTGCGGCGTGGACTCGCGCACCACGCGCCGCCCCGGCCGGCCAAGGCTTTTGTGGTGGCGGCCAAGCCGATGGGGCTGCGCGCCGGGCTCGACCCCGCCCGGCTGCACGATCTGGCCGACGAGCTGGAACTGGAGGCCTTCGCCACCACCACGCGCCGGCTGCGGCGCGCCACCAAATGATCATCCCCGACGCCAACCTGTTGCTCTACGCCTACGACAGCGACAGTCCGTTTCACAAGGCTTCCGCCAAGTGGTGGGCCGGGTTGCTTTCCGGCAGCGAGCCCGTCGCGCTATGTCCGGTGGTTGTTTTCAGTTTTCTCAGACTAGCGACTCACGCCAAAGTCTTTGCCCGGCCTCTGACCGTGGGCGAGGCCACGGAGCGCCTCCGGTCCTGGATGGAACGCCCGAACGTCCGCACGCTTTATCCCGGCCCCAAGCACCTCGACGCTGTGTGTGCCTTGCTGGAGGCTGCCGGCACGGCGGGCAATCTGGTCAGCGATGCCCAGATTGCCGCCTTCGCGCTCGAATACGGCGCGGAGATTCACACCGCCGACACGGATTTCGCCCGGTTCAAGGGGTTGATGTGGAAAAATCCACTGGCCGGGTAAGCGGAGGCAGCTGCGTGTCGACAAGGCGTGATAAACCCGGGCAGAACTACCGCTCCAGAGTAAGCTCCGCAGCGGCAACTCCACTCAGCGTCACCCGCGCGACCTCGCGGAGGGTGAATCCCGCCGCGACCTGCTCCTGAAAAACGACGGCCGCGCCGACCGGGTTTACGGCCCGGAAAAACATTTTCCCGCCGCGCACCACGACGGCAAAATCCAGCGGGCCGTAGGTCGCGGCGACCTGCCGGGCCAGACCCGGGCGGGTCGCGTCGCCGAGTGCGAGGGCAAAGGTGCCGTCCGCCGTCGGCGCAAACACGGCGGCAACGCGCCGGCCATCGCGCAGCGCGAGTTCGCAGCGTGCCGCAGCGGACGCTTGCGGGCGGAATTCCTGCTGCCAGTGCAAGGCGCGTGCGTCCAACGCGGGTTGAGCGGCGATTTCACGGCTGATCTCGCCGGAAGCATCGGACCGCAAAGCTTCCGTCTGCGGCGGCGCAAAGGGTAATCGCGCCAACGCGACCATACCGGCGGCGGTCCACGAACCGAGCGCGAGCCGCATGCCGCCGAGTTCCTCGTGCGCCAGATAATAATCAGGCTTCCTCCCCTCGAAGCGGTTGAGGAAATAGTGCCGCTTGGCCTCCGAATGTCTTTTCCCGCCGTTTTGCAGGAGCGGACCGGAAGCATTGAGCGCCAACGGCAGAGCATCGCAAAATGCCACGATGTCGTCCTCATGCCAACGCCGCAGATCCTGCCAGTCGCCGAGGGTGGCCGTCGGACCAAACTCCCGTGTCACCGCCGCCGGCAGATCGTCGGTGCCCGCATACACACCGGTGGTCAGCCGCAGGCGCGGCGGCGGTTCTGGCGCCGCGAGGCGGGCGATTTCCACCGGCGTCAGAGCACGTTGCCAGAGCCGCAGCTCGTCCAGCGCGCCGGCGAGACGCACGGTGTCGAATTTATGGGTGTAGCCGACCAGCAGCGCGGGCGCGTGGCGCAGGAGCGCCCCGCGGTTGTTCGCCAGCGGAGCCTGCGCCACCTGCCAACCGTCGACAAAGAGTCGAAGCATGCGGCCGTCACTCGTCGCCGCGACATGGCTCCATTGCCCCACCGGCAGAGGCTGCGGGCCACCGACCTCGTCGGAACCGTCGAGATGGGAGCGGCCCACGGCAAACCGCGGCCCGTAGGCAGTGAAACTGATGTCCCAGTGGAAATCATCCTGCCGGTCGGACCGCAAGGTGGCCAGCATCCCACCCTCGGCACTGGCCGGCCGCACCCAAAGCGCGACACTGAACGGCCGGTCCGCACCCCAGCCTTCGACCGGCAACCCCTCGCGCAGAATTGCGGTGCCGCCGTTGAGATACAAGGCCCGGTCGATCTGACCAAAGCGGTCTTCCGTCGGCACCACCCGGTCCGATTGCAGAGCCCAGTCGCGACCGGAACCCTCACGGCCGTCGCCATCGAAATTCCACGCGGCATAGGCGCGGGTGGCATCGCTGGGATGGGCGGCCGGTTGAGTGAGGTTTGCTTTCCCGACAACCGGGCGCGTTGAAAACAGTGTCCGCTGCAACGCAAGCGCCGCCGCCAGGACCAGGGCCCCGAGCGCCAGCCACCGCGTCCGGCGCCGGGCGCGGCGCAGCGGATTTGTAACGTAATACGTTACAAGCCCCGGACGCCGTCTGGCCCCGGTCGGAGCCGCGCCGTTAAGCCGGGCCACCACCTCGGCGGCGTTCGCCGGGCGGTCCTCGGCGCGCTTGGCGAGGCAGGCGGCGACGGTCTCCTCCACCTGGAGCGGGATGACCTCACCCGCGTAGCCCGCCTGCTTGCGCCTGGCGGCGAGGGACTCCGGCACCCGACGCTCGATCTGCACGGCCAGGTTGCCGCTGTGGAACGGCGGTTTGCCGGAGAGCAATTCGTAGAGCGTGGTGCCGAGCGCGTAGATGTCGTCGGCGGGCGCGGGAGGCTCGCCGAAATGCTGCTGCGGGCTCATGTAGGCCAGCGTGCCCGAGGGCGCCCACTGGCTCAGCCGCAGCGCGGTCTCCGCCAAGGGCTGGGCGATGCCGAAATCGGCGATCTTCACCTCGCCGCTGGCGGCGCAGAGCAGGTTGGAGGGCTTCAGGTCGCGGTGAATGACGCCGTTGGCATGGGCGTAGTCGAGCGCGGCCGCCATGCCCGGCAGCCAATGTTGGATTTCGCGGACCAACATCACGGGCGGCTGGCGATGCGCCCGCACCTGGTGCAGCGAGCCGCCGGCCACGAATTCCATCGCGATCGCGGTCTGCCCCCCGCCTTCGAACAGGTCGTGGATGCGCACGATGCCGGGATGGGTGAGCGCCCGGGCGCGGCGGGTCTCTTCCTTCAGCCCGCGGAGGGCGGCCTCGTCCCAGCGGAGGCGCTCGGCCAGGAATTTGAGCGCGACGGGACACTCCAACACCTCGTCCTGCGCCAGCCAGACGACACCCATGCCACCCTGCCCCAGCACGCGCTGCAGGACAAACCGGGCAAACATCCGCTCACCCGGCACAAGACCGCGGGAGGTGGGGGCCTCGTGGGGTGGGCCGGGCGTTTCCATGAATGCGCGGCAAGCTCTAGCAGAGGGAGTGGTTTCGTCAACGAACGGGTTCGGCGACCGTGCGCCTTCCCACGCCCGGCAATGGTGCTTGGGAGAAGGGAGATTTTCTTACGCACTTTTTGCGTCATCAAACTATTTGCCGCGCACCCGGGGATTGCCTCGAGGGGATCCACCGCTTTTCTCGTCACCACACACATGATAAGAAAACTACGGGTTCTTTGCCTGTGGGCGGCCGGCTGGAGCACTCTCATGCCGGAGGCCCACCCCTCAGCTACACCACTCGTGCTGGACACGATCAATGTCATCGGCACCCGGCTCGGCCGGCCTCTGGCGGAGGCCCCTACGGTCGCCGTGGTGATCGAGCGCGCCGAAATCGAGCGCCGCGCCACGGGCAATCTCTCCGAGCTGCTGCGGGAACTGCCTGAGCTGGCCGTGACCGGCATCACGGAAAACGTCGCCATCAACAGCACCCGTGGCACGACGGCCATGGATCTGCGCGGCCTGGGTAGCGGCAACACGCTCGTGCTGGTCGACGGCCGGCGCACGACCGTCAGCGCCAACGCTTTTGGCGACACGCTCTCCGTGGACTTCAACCGCTTTCCGCCCGGCCTGGTTGAACGGATCGAAATCCTCAAGGGCGGCGCCTCGGCGGTTTATGGCGCGGATGCGGTGGCGGGGGTCATCAACATCGTCACGCGGCGGCGCCCGTCCGGCGGGGACCTCTTTGTGTCCCACGGCAATGCCTTCGATACCGACGCAGCCGAGACCCACGCCAGTGTGGTCGCCGGCACCAGCCGTGGCCGGCTTGGACTCACGGCCCGTGCCTCGTTGTTCAAACGCAATCCCCTCGCCAGCCGCGACCGGTATTTCTCCCGCACGGCCAACCTGGTGCCGCGTTTCGTGGCCGCCGACCCCTACTACGCCAACCTGCCGCCGGCGCAGCAGGCGGCCTATGACGGTCGCTCGCTCACCAGCCCCAACGCCCGCATCACTCCGGTCGGCGGCCAGATCAACGGCGCCAACGGGGTCAACATTCCCGGCGTGCCGGTTGGCACGGTCATCACCGTGCTGCCAGGCACGGGCGGCACGGCGGGTGGCAACCTGGCCTTGGCGACACCCAGCTTTGGCTCACCCTATCTGCAATCGACCGGCGGGCAGTTCCATGC
This sequence comes from Verrucomicrobia bacterium Ga0077533, assembly GCA_001464505.1. Classification (GTDB taxonomy): domain Bacteria; phylum Verrucomicrobiota; class Verrucomicrobiia; order Opitutales; family Opitutaceae; genus Lacunisphaera. The sequence continues at coordinate 17,529 of LNEH01000127.1, read as the reverse complement.
AACTGCGGCTCTGGCATTTCAGGCCCCGGAGCTGACCCGCGGCGATCCCGGAGCCCGCAACCTCTACAATTTCAATGACACCTTCTGGCTGGTGCCCGCCGCCACCCGCGCCGGGGCCGGTGTGCGGATGGAATACACCCTGCCGGCCGGTCATGCCGCCTTCGCCGAACTTTCCGTCCAGCGCAATCGTTCGCGCATCGAGCTGCTGCCGGTCGGGGTGAGCGCGGTCGTGCCGCGCACCAATTTCTACAATCCCTTCGGTATCGACGTGAACGTCGCATGGCGGCTCGCGGAAGCCGGGCCCCGGCGGTCGTTGGTCGAGAACGACAACCATGCGCTGCTCGCCGGTCTGCGCAGCGCGCCCACCGCCACCACCCAGTGGGAGACTGCCGCCAGTTACAGTCACGACGGTTACAGCGATGCCACCGCCAACTGGCTCTCCAGTTCCCGCACCTTTGCCGCCCTCGCCCGCACAGATGCCAGGGCCCTCAATCCCTTCGGCGGTCCATCGTTCAAGAATGACCCCGCCGTTCTTGAATCAATCAAAACCACGGTGCGATCATCGGGTGAAGCCTCGCTGCTGGGTTTCGACGCCAAAGCGGCGCGCGATTTCCTGCGGCTGCCCGGCGGAGTGTTGCGAGGCGCAGTCTACGCCGAGCACCGGCGCGAGACTTTTGGCTTTGCCTGGGATCCGGCCAGTCTGGCCGGCGACGTGCTGGGTTTGGGCTTGGTGCCGACTCCGTCCGACTGGAGTCGCGCGGTGTCGGCCTTGGCGGTAGAACTGCGTGCTCCTCTGCTAACCCGTTCCGTCGTGGACGCGCCTCCGCGCCTCGCCTTGGAGGCGTCGGCCCGCATCGAGCGGGCCGACGGTGGCTTCGCCAGTGGCGTGCGGCCGGCGTTCGGCGTGGTCCTGGCCCCCGGCGCCGACTGGACGATACGGGCGAGCTGGACCACGACCTTTCGCGCGCCCATGCTCACGCAATTGTTCTCCCCCCAAAGCGAGGGGTTTTTCAACTCGGTGCCCGATCCGCGCCGCCCGGTGGCATTGACCGGCGATCTTTCCGACGGGCCCAATGTATCCCGTCTCATCCGTAGCGGCGGCAATCCGGCATTGCAGGCCGAGACCGGCAAAGTCATGCAAGCCGGTCTGACCTGGGCCCCGAAGCGCGGCCCGCTTGACGGACTGACCGTGGAGGCCAACTGGTTTCGCTACGACTTGGAAAATCTGATCACCGGCGTCAGCCCGACCTATGTCCTCGACCATGAGCTGGGCGGACTGGGCCACTTGGTCCTCCGCGCTGCAGGCACCGAAATTTACTCGAACACAACGGGAGCACCGATCCTGGTTCTGACAGGGCCAGCCGGCGAAAAAACGCCGGTGGCTCCCGGCCAAAACTTCACCGTGCCGGGACGCCTCCAACGCATCGACAGCTACATCGTCAACTTGAGCCGACGCCAATTTATCGGCGCGGATCTTGGCCTGCGGTATACGCATGACTTTGCCGCCGCCGGTCGCTGGACACTCAACGCCAATGCAATCTACACCCATGCCTCAAGCTACGCCTACGACAGCCAGGCCCAGTTGACCGACAGCACCGGCGTGACCGGGGCGCCGTATTGGCGAGGTCGCAGCAGCCTCGTCTGGGAACAAGGAATTTGGAACGCGAGCGCCACCCTGCAATACACTCCCGGCAGCGGTGACCTGGTCAAGCACGGTAGCCACTTCAAACCCTATCGGGTGCTGCATCTCCAAGCCGGTTACCGCAGCAGGCGCGACTCCTGGCTGCAGGGCGCGGTTGTCAATTTCGGCATCGACGATGTTCTGGAGGATGAACTGCCCCTGATCAACGATCCGCCCATCGGCTACAGTTATTCAAACATCTCCCGGCCGCAGGGTCGTTTCTGGCGGATCAGTTTTAAGCGCGAATGGTGAGCGCAGCGGATTTCACCGCCGGGTGCGCGGCCACGAGGGCAAGCGCCCGGCGCAGGAGCGTCTGGCCCGGCTCCATGCGGTGCCAGGGCGAGGCGCCCGACGGGTGCGGCAACGGGATGCAATCCATCGTGTGACCGCGATAGTCGAGTCGGAGTTTCTTCCCAATGATGTCATTCAACGGCGCCGGCGGGATGAACTGCGTGATGGCCAGCTTGCCGACCGGCAGCACGAGCTGCGGTTGCAACAGCGCGACCTCGGCCGCGAGCCAACGGGAGCAGTTGGCGATCTCGTTATCATCCGGCACGCGGTCGCCCCCTGTATTCTTCTTGCCCGGGAAGCAGCGGCAGACGGCGGCGAAATAAATCCGGTTGCGTGCCTCCTCCTCGGTCCAGCCGAGCGCTTCGTTGAACCACTTGAAGAGCGTCTGGCCGGCAGTCCACGCAAAGGGACGGCCAAGCTTCGGCTCCTTGTCGCCGGGGGCCTGGCCCACGAGCAAAACACGGCTCGCGACCGGCCGGCCCACGACGACGGGCTTCTGCATCTGCGGGCAAAGCGTGCAGGCACTGAGACGGGCGAGGTGTTGCTGGACTTGGGCGGAGTTCGGGGACTTGGCAGTTGGCATAGGGGAGAGAGCTTGCTCGCGCCCATTGAACGCGCGGCGGCCAGTCGCGAGCAAGCTCGCGCCCACAAGGAAAAAGGCGGAGCCGCAAAGGGCTCCGCCTCGAAAGTTCAGTTCGCGGAAGCGAACGGAGGATCAGTAGCGACCGCCGCCACCGCCGCCGCCACCGCCATAGCCGCCGCGGCGACCGCCGCCGCCGCCACCGTAGCCGCCGCGACCGCCACGGCCGCCGCCGCCACCGCCGAAGCCGCCGCGACCACCGCCGCCGCCGAAGCCGCCACCCGGGCGCTCTTCCTTGGGACGGGCCTCATTGACTTGCAGGGCGCGACCGCCGAGCTCGACGCCATTGGTCTTCTCGATGGCCAGCTTGGCCTCATCGGCCGTGCCCATGGTGACAAACGCGAAACCGCGGGGGCGGCCGGTCATTTTGTCCATGGCGACATAGGTGTCGGTCACGGAACCGAATTGCTCGAAATGCGAACGGAGTTCGCCTTCGGTGGTGTTGAACGATAGATTTCCAACGTATAGTTTGGAATTACTCATGTGATAAATCGTAGATCCTTCGCCATCTGCCAGTCCGTTCCCACCGTGGGTTTCGAAATCATCACTTGAGCTTATGCTCAGCCAACGACTCACCAGATCCTGTCATCAAAACGCTATCTCTAACGAGACGCGTAAGGACGCTCACCCGCCGCCACAATGCAAGGGTATTCTTCCCTCGCGAAGGGCAACCTGCCTCCGGGCAGTGGTTTGGCCGCATCGTGGCACCGGGGCTAAACTGCGTATTTGGCGCGGATGTCCTCGGGGAGGCGCACGGCGCGGGCCGTCTCGATGGACACCATGACATAGTCGAACCAGCCGTCGCAGCTGAGCCTGCCATCCGCGGCGCGCTCAATCTGGAACTGCACCTTTACGCCTATCAGCGTGAATTTCTCGATCCAGGTCCGGACAACAAACCGGTCTCCCAGTCCCAGTGGCCGTTTGAAATTCATCTGGGTGGCGGCCATGAACCAGCCGAAGCCGCGTTTTTCAAATTCGCGCATGGGCATCTTGTAGCAGCGCTCCATCTGGTCGAAACGGGCCGCGAGCACGTAATCCATGTAGCGGCTGCTATGCACGTGCCGATACATGTCGATGTCGTCAGGCCGCACCTGCAGCTCGGTCTCGAATTTCGCGTAAACATTCGGTGCCTCGGGCTGCGGCGCGTTACTCTGAGGCGGCGTTGCTTCTTTCACCGGGACAGTGTGCCGGCGACCGGCGAATCGGGTCAAAAGAAAAGGCGCCGGCCATGGCCGGCGCCCGGGCAATTGCTTTAATGCTGTCTTTCAGGTGGAGTGCTTGAATTCCTGGCGCAGCCAGTCGCTGAGCATTTCCTTGTCGTAGCGCAGCGGATCCCAGGTGGGCAGCGCAAGGGTCATCAGATAGCCCAATTCCTGCAGCTGGCGTTTCCCTTCGCTGACCACCGTGCCGTCGGCATTCAGCAACCGGAACTGCAGGCTGGCCCGCGGCGGATAGAGATCCTTCACGATGCGAACATCGTGGAATTGCAGGCCGCGCCATGGTTCGAAATCGCCCGCCAGATCCACGTCGGTCACCGTGATTTCCAGCCGCTGACCCGCACGCAGATACTTGGCGGCGCGCGTCATGATATGTTCTTTCAACTGGCCGAGCAGCGCATCGCGGCCACGCTCGGTGTCCATGTAACCCTCTTTCGCATCGGTGAATTTTTCCGGTGCCACGAAGGTCACCTGAACCGCTGAAGCGGCCTTGTCTGCACTCGCAGCCAGTGCCGCGCTGCCCACAGCCAAACCAAGCAAAATAATCAGAGGTGATTTGATTTTCATAAAAAACGGGGTTTCGACTAACCGAGAAGTAAGCAGATTATCCCCAAGCGCAACAATGTGCAGTTATGGTGTGTTGGCGGTGTGAAGTGCTGGGGCGGGAAAATAAGCTTGACCACAAATTAAAACGGTCGTTTCATACTTACGTATTGCATGAGCACAGAGTTGCCAACAGAAACCCTCAATCGGATAGTAATAGTTGCTGAACAGCTATTTGCACAGAATGGCTACGATGGCACAACTCTGCGTCAAATAACCCGGACAGCCAAAGTCAATTTGGCCGCCGTCAACTACCATCATGGGGACAAAGAGAGTCTTTACCTGGAGATACTTCGGCGACGAATCCACCCCATCAATCAAGCCCGCCTGGCCAGGCTGGCGGAAGCGGAGACCGAAGCCGGGGATCGGCCGGTCCCGCTCGCCGTGATCTTCCGTCTCATGGCCGAGCCATTTTTCGGGTTGTTTGCCGACGCAGAGGACCGAGGCCGGCATGCGGCCCGGTTGATTGGCCGCAGCCTGATTGAGCCCCTGCCCTTCATGGACAAATTCCTAACGGAAGAATTCCAGCCCGTGATGGCTCGCTACGGCCAGGCCCTCCGACGACATGCCCCGGCGCTCCCTCCCGAAGATTTTCTTTGGCGGCTCAGCTTCGTCGTCGGTGCCATGTTGCACACGCTCGCGTCGCTTCATCGCATGAAATTTCTGACGCGCGGCATATGCTCGGACCATGACCATGCCGGGGCTTTGTCGCGCTTTGTGCAATTTGCCACTGAGGTATTCCGCCCGGGTTTGCCTTCTGGTCAGCCGCGTTGAGGAGCTCCTCTCGCGTCACCTGGCCAACTGTTGATAATATTGCCAATCCCGCGACGGTGCCGCGGTGCTGTCGCGTCATTATTGCAGGCGCGACTTGCATTGGACAAATATCTGAATCCTATTCCGACCATTCGTGGCGCTGACCAGGCCGCGAAAACCGCAGGTTCCTGCAACAAAGCCCGGCTTCGTGGCGTTATAGGAAGCATCGGGAACAATTTCATCCGCCTGTGCTCTGACCCGGCACTGGTAATACACCAAGCAATGATCTCCGCCATCATCATCCTCGCACTGCTCTCGCTGCTCGTGGCTACTGACCCCGAACCGGCCGGCACAACCACGCCTCCGGCCCCGGTGCCGCCCTTGCGCCCCGGGGAGAAAAAGCTACCGGAGGGGCCGGCCAAGTCAGACCGGTTGGCGGCATGATCGTCCGCGGCTAAATCAGGACCAACACGATGGCCGCCACCATCAATCCGGCACCGGCCAACCGCAACCGGAGCACGTGGCCGCCAAGCTGTTTCTCATCATTGGCAAACCAGTGGCCGACCAGCCAGACCAGCAGGACGCTGAACAGTCCGCGGACGCTGTAGACGATGTTCACGGCGGTGGCGCTGCCCACCAGCACGATCGCCAGGACCACACCGGCGTTGTTGAGTGCGAGCAGCAACGCACCGGGAGCCACCCACCGCCAAGCCTCAGCCGGCATGGCGCTCAGTGGTGCGCGGAAAAACGGCACAAACGCGCACGACATCAGTCCGGCGATCAGAAACATCGGCGGGAAGAAATTGCCCAGGCCCCAAACGGGCACCCATTTCTGCAGGAAGACATCGCCAAGGCTGAACGAGGTCGCGCTGCACAAGGCGAGCAGCGCGGTGCGGCCTGTGTGGCGCCGGTGCAATTCACCACCAAAATGCAGCAGCCCAATGGCCACAGTGCTGAGCACCGCCCCGACCCACCACTGGAGCGGCACTTCGCCGACCCGCAAGAGGCTGCTAAACAAGGCGACAAGGATTACCTTGGTTCCCATCACCGGCGTGATGACCGACACATCGCCCTGCTTCAGGGCGAGAAAGGTGAAGGCCTGGCCGCCAAAGAACAGCAGCGCCGCGACGGCCGGCTGCCAGTAGTCGGCCAAAGGATGGATCTGGCCGCCATAGCGGAACCACACGGGCACGAACAACACGGCCACCGCCACATTGGACAAGAAGCTGGTGCGCCAGATTCCGACCCCAAACGCCGTCGCCCGCTTCACCATCAGGGCCCCGACCACATAGATCAGCGCACAGGCGAGCGGCAGAAGCAGGCTGGCATCGAATTTCATGGCGGCAGGCCACCAAAAACCCGGTGGCCCGGCCCGGCTTCAATCCAAATCGGCGGCCTTCGCCTCAGTCCAACGCCCACTTGACCAGCTTCTCGTATTCCTCGGCCGGCGCCGCACCGGTCTTCTGGTTCAGGATGCGGCCCTCCCGGCTGATGAGGAAAGTGGTGGGGATGGCCTGAAAGTTGCCGAACGCCTCGACCACGGCCTCATCGCCCATGACCAGCGTGTAATTCATGCCGTTGGCCAGGGCGAATTGCTTCACGTGCGCCGGCCCCTTGCGGTCCAGGGACACGCCGACGATGACCAAGCCGGCCGGCCCGTATTTTTTCTGCATGGCGATGTAGCCGGGAATCTCCTCGATGCAGGGTCCGCACCAGGTGGCCCAGAAATCCAGCACGACGACCTTGCCCTTGAATTGGTCGGAGCTGATTTCACGCCCGTCCAGATCCTTGAGTTTCCACGCGGGCGCCGGCAGCGCGGTCGTCGCAATTTGCGCGGGCGCCGGACCGCGGCGTTTCTGCCATAGCACCGCTCCGCCGATGAGCACAGCAACGACGGCGAGGATCGAGAGGAGACGGAGAGGAGTCATGTGGAATCAGTCATGGGAGGCGCCAGCAAAGCTCTTGTTCCCGAAATCAAGCTGCGTCGGCCCGGTTTAGAAACTGCTCTGCTCGGCACTGAGGACTTCGATGAATTTTTTCATTGCCGGCGTCAGCACCCGGCCCTTGCGGTGCAGGATGGCCAGCGGTCGGGTGAACTCCTTGCCCTTGAAACCAATCGCCACCAGCGTGCCCTGCTTCACCTCCTGGACCACCGTCGCGTGCGGCACGATGGCCACGCCGTGGTCGATCTCGACGGCGCGTTTCACCGTTTCGATATTGTCGAATTCCATCACGGGTGTGATCTCGAGCTTATAGTCGCGGAAGATCTGGTCGACGGCTTTCCGGGTCGGGATATCCGGATCGAAGCCGATGAACTTGTGGCCGGCCAGCGCCTTGATGTCCACGTCGCCGACCTGCGCCAGCGGATGCTGGGGATGGGCGATCAGCACCAAGGTGTCGTTGCGGAACGGGATGTTCTCGATCTGCCGGATGCGCTGCGGAAAGGCGACCAGGCCGAAATCGACCGAGTTGTGCAGGATGTCCTCGTAAACCAGGTTGGAGCGGCGGTATTCGACGCGCACATTGACCGAGGGAAAATCGTGCAGAAACTTTTTGATGTAGGGCGGCAGCTCGTGCAAACCGATGGAGTAGATGGTTGAAATCCGGATGGTGCCGCTGATGACCTTTTTCATCTCCTGCAGCTCGCTCTCCAGTTTTTCGTAGACGTGCAGGATCTCCTTCGCCGCCTCGTAGATGCGCTGGCCCTCCCGGGTCAGGTTGAACTGCTTCTGGCTGCGGTCGATCATCAGCGCCTTGAAATTGCGCTCCATTGACCGGGCCTGCTGGCTGACAGCCGACTGGGTGATGCTGTTTAATTTCGCCGCTTTGGAGAAACTCTTGGTTTCGACCAAATCGGCGAAGATTTTGAAGTTTTCGATTTGCATACGGTCTTTTACTGTTGGGGTCAGCATAAACCCGGCTTATCAGCACACCATCCTAAAAGCTGCTCTTCTAGATGTTTATCGATTACGAAACCTTCCGGATGCGGACCGACGCCCTGCTCAGCCGAATAGCAGGCCTGTGCCGGGCGGCGGGGCGCAACCCACGCGAGATCACCCTGTTGCCCGTGACCAAGACGCACCCGGCGGCGGCCGTGGAATACGCCGCCCGCTACGGCCTGGCCGCTGTCGGCGAAAACCGCGTGCAGGACGCCGTGGAAAAGCGCGCCCTGACCGCCGCCGCCGTGCGCTGGGAGCTCATCGGGCATCTGCAATCCAACAAAGCCAGGCTCGCCGCCACGCATTTCGACCGCATCCAAAGCGTCGACAGCGAAAAGCTGCTCATCGTCCTCGACCGGGCCGCCGGCGAACTCGGTCGCAAATTGCCGGTGCTGCTCCAGGTCAACGCCGGCCATGATCCGGCAAAGTTCGGCGCCGATCCCGCCGCCGTCGGGCGCCTGCTGGAACTCGCCCTCGCCAAGCCCCACCTGCAGGTGGACGGCCTGATGACCATCGCTCCGCTGTCCGACGACCCCGCGGTGGCCCGCCGCACCTTTGCCCATCTTCGGACCATCCGCGACCAGCAGGCCGCGCGCTCCGGCATCGCCTTGCGCGAGCTGTCCATGGGCATGAGCGGCGACCTTGATGCCGCCATCGCCGAGGGCAGCACCTTGCTGCGGGTCGGCACCGCGCTCTTCGGGCCGCGTGAATAGTTTCCAAGACTCCAGCAAAATCGTTCCGCGCGCGAAAACTTTCCTCGTTGCGCTGCGGCCGGAAGCAACTTGGCTGCTTTTCCGTGGAAGCGAAAAAATTCACGGTCGCGCAGCGAAAGGCCCTCGAGGGGCTGTTGGATGATCCTTCCCCGGCGGTGCGGGCCGCCCTCCTCGCCCAGTTCGCGCAACATGGCCGTGAAAGCGTGGAGTTGCTCCGTTATTTTGCCAGCCAGCCCAATCGGGTGCTGGCGCTCCACGCCGTCTCGTATCTGCAGGAGTTGAATTTTTCCGATCCGGTCACCGAGTTCCGCGGCTTCATCCGCTCGCTCAATTACGAATTGGAGACCGGCGCGCTGTTGCTCAGCCGCACGGTCAATCCCGATCTCGATGTCGGCGCCAGCTGCCTGCAGTTGGACGCGATGGCCGCCCGCTGCCGCCAGCTCATCACCGAGCCCGCCACGGCCCGGGAGAAATGCCGCGTGCTGAACCGCGTGCTGTTCCACGAATACGGCCTGCGCGGCAACACCGACCATTACACGGACCCGCTCAACAGCTACCTCGACCAGGTGCTGCTCCGGCGCAAAGGCATCCCGATTTCCCTGTCGATCGTCTATCTGCTCGTCGCGGAGCGCGCCGGATTGAGCCTCTCCGCGGTCGGACTGCCCGGCCACTTCCTGGTCGGCTGCTACGAGGAGCATGTGCCCTTCTTTGTTGATCCCTTCAACGCCGGGGTCTTTCTGGATGCCCGCGAAGTCTTCGCCCTGCTCCGCGCGGGCAGCGTCAACGCCTCCGTCTCCGACCTCGCCCCGACCCCCGTCCGCGAGGTGCTCTGCCGGTGCTGCCGCAATCTCGTCAATCACTACACCGCCGGCGGCGAGCCGGAGCGGGCGCGGTTGTTCGCCGAGTTCGTCGCTGAATTTGAATCGACCCACGCGCGGCACGCGCCGTCCTGAAAAAATCGGGCTCGTTCTCCCCGGCGAAACGGGCTTTGCTGCCGCCGCTTGATGAACGCCGTTGCCGAATCCATTCACACGTTGGCCGACTTGGACGCCTGGACGTTTCCCGGCACGGCCCTCGCCCTGATCGGCCGGCCGGTCGCCCATTCCCTCAGCCCGGTGATCCATAACGCCGCCCTGGCCGAACTGGCGAAGTCCCAGCCCAGGTTTGCCGACTGGCGCTATTTCAAGTTCGACATCGCTCCCGCCGAACTGCCGCGCGCCCTCCTGCTTTTTCAACAAAACCGGTTTCATGGCCTCAACCTGACCGTGCCGCACAAGTCGCTCGTCGTGGAGCACCTCGCCGGCAGCGACGCCTTTGTGCGGGCCGCGGGCGCCGCCAACACCCTCACCCGCACCGGGTCGGGCTGGCGCGGGACCAACACGGACGGCTACGGACTCGCCTCCGCCTTGCAGGAGGATTTCGGCACCGAGCTGGTTGGCGCGCACATCATTCTGCTCGGGGCCGGCGGGGCCGCCCGGGGTGCGGCGGTGGAGTGCCTGCGCGCCCGCTGCGCCTCACTCTGGATCGGCAATCGCACGGCTTTGAGGCTGGCCGCGTTCATCAACGAAATCGCCCCCTTGGCCGGAAGCACGGAACTGCGCAGTTTTGATCTCGGCCAGCCACCCGCCGGCCTCCCCGCCGACGCGACCGTGATCAATGCCACGTCGCTGGGACTCGGAAGCGCGGACCCCTCGCCCATTGATCTTCGGACCCTCCCGCGACCAAGGGCGGTTTACGACATGGTTTACCGTCCACCCCGGACCGCCCTCCTGCGCCAAGCCGCCGAGCTGGGCCTTGCCCACGCGAACGGCCTCTCCATGCTGATTCACCAAGGCGCTCGCTCCCTCGGGCTCTGGACCGGAGCGACCGTGCCGGTGCCGGCCATGCAGGCCGCCGCGCACGCCGCCCTCAATCCCGTCTGAAATGGAATCCATTAACGAAGTCGCAATTTATCTGCCGTGGTTTTTTCCGCTGTTCGCCGCCGTGGTCGGTGCGTGCGTCGGCAGTTTTCTCAATGTCTGCATCTGTCGCATCCCCAAGAACGAGTCCGTGGTTTCGCCGCCTTCGCACTGCGGCTGCGGGCAGCGCCTCGCCTGGCGGGACAACATCCCGGTGCTGAGCTGGCTGCTGCTGCGCGGCCGGGCGCGCTGCTGCGGCCGGCCGTTCAGTTTTCGTTACCCGGCGGTCGAACTGCTCACCGCGGCGCTCTTCCTTGCCTGTTGGCTGATGTTCCCGCCCGGCAAGGCGGTGGCCGGGGCCGTGCTGTGCGCCATCGTGATCTGCGCGCTGTTCATCGACCTCGACCACATGATCATTCCGGATGTTTTCACGGTGGGGGGCGCGGCGGCCGGGTTGTTGTTGTCACTGTTAGTGCCTTCGCTGCACGGCCAAAGCCATGAGTTCTTCGCGGTCGCAAGCCTGCGGTCCGGAAAAGACGCCCTGCTGGGGCTGTGCGTGGGCTCGGGCTTGGTGCTGTGGATCGCGCTTTGGGCGGAGGCGATGCTGAAGAAGGAGGCGATGGGGTTCGGCGACGTGAAATTCCTTGGTGCCATTGGAGCCTTTGTGGGCTGGAAGGGTGCGGTGTTCGGCATGTTCGGCGGCGCGATGCTGGGCTGCGTCTGGTTTGTCGCCGCCTACTTGTGGCAAAAAACCACGGGCCGCACAGCCCGGATCGCGCTGCCCGCTGAAACCCCCGAGGGCCAGCCGGCGGAGCTTGGATTCGGCGTGCATGTGCCTTTCGGGCCCATGCTCGGCGTGGCCGCGCTGATCTATTTTTTCGGAGCCCACCGCTGGGTGGACGCCTATTTTGCGGAGTTGTCGGGTCTGTTTTGATTTTCCCGGCCGGGAGCCGGCGCTTGAAATTCCGGCGGCACTTCCCCGCTGCGGCCCTGCACTACCAACCTGAGCAGATAAGCCATCACCTCCGCGCGGGTCTGTCCGCGTGCGACAACCAGTTGGTCGGCCCGCTTGAGCAATTGCCGCGCCATGGCGTCGGCCTGTTCCGGCTGAGCGCCCAATCCGCGGCAAACCGCGGTCAGTTGGGCGAGTTCATTCATGACGATCCAAGGTGATGTCAGCCGGCCCGCCCGGAGCGAGACTAAGCCTCTCCGCCGGATTGAGGTTGATCAGAGAGAGCATGGCCAAGGCGACAAACGCCTCGCCCCGACCGGCCGCCGAGCGAATCTCCCCCACTTTTTTCTCCCCCTGATACAACGCCATCTGCGCTATTGGCACCGGTCCATGGCCGCGCACGACCAGTAAACGGCGGCGCACCTGGCCCAGGTTTTTCAACCGGGCCATCACTTCCTGGCCCAAATAGCAGCCCTTGGTGTAGGAGATCGCCGAGTCTTCCAGCCCGCCCTCGCCCGGCAAGTCGCCGGAACCCAAGTCAACCGGCACGACCGGAATCCCCGCCGAGATCCGGGTGAACTCCAGTTCGGCTGCGCCCGCTTCCAGCGCGCCCTGCCTCAACAATTGCCGGCGAACTTCCGCCAGCGCTCCTTCTGGGCCGAGTATCTCGAAATTTTCCCCGGGCAGCCGACGCCCGTGATAGATCAGGATTCCCTTACTGCGGACAAACTGCCCCGGTGCCGGCACATCGCCCATCAGTTGTTTGATCACCTCACCGCCACCGTGCCCGCCGAGCAAAAGTCCATGGACGGTGGCGGTTTCATCGGTCAAAGAGACATCGTCTGCGACGATGTATTCTTCGAGCCGTTGCCGGATGATCGCCGCGGTTGAAGCCACGCTGGTTACCAGAAATTCATTCTCTGCCAGCCTCAGCACATGGCTGTCCGCGAGTATTTTCCCTTTCTGATTAAGCCAGAGTCCATAGGTCGCGCTGCCCGGCGGCCGGCGCAGTTCAGTGGTGAATTGACCCTGCAGGAATCCGCTCGCGTCATCACCCGTCACCCTAAGCAGGGCACCCGGCCGATGGCTGAACAGGCTCATTCTGGCAAAATTCATATTATGTGTGATTTAATCCATTGTTCTGCATGAAATTGCGCAGAAGTTAACGAACTTATAATCTTCTATTTGACGGGAAATTGGAACGGTGTATGGTTTGGGCAGTCTGGTAACACTTCTCCCCGCTTAGCGGGGAGTTTTGGGGTAACTAAGAAAGCAATGGCCGGTCGCTTAGGGGTAGGCGACCGGCCTTTTCTTTGCCCGAATTCATAGCACACAGCAAGGACTTGATCCTCCGCGTCGGGTCGCCCCAAGCTGAAACTTCCATGCAGAAGACTTCCGACATCAATGTCGTCGAGACCCGCGCCTTGCCCTCGCCCGCCATGATGCTGGCGGAATTGCCCAAGACCGAGGCCCAGGCCGAATTTGTCGCGCGCGCCCGCCGGCAGATTCACCGGCTCATCTTCACTGACGACCGGCGCTTCCTGCTGATCATCGGGCCGTGCTCCATCCACGATCTCGCCGCAGGGCGCGACTACGCCCGCCGGCTGGCGACCCTGGCCCGCGAAGTGAACGACCGCATGATGATCGTCATGCGCGTTTATTTCGAAAAACCGCGCACCACTGTGGGCTGGAAGGGCCTCGTCATGGATCCCCATCTCGACGGCACGCATGACATCGCCACCGGCCTGCGGCTCGCCCGCACTTTCCTGCGCGATGTGCTGGATCTCGGCCTGCCCACGGCGACGGAACTGCTCGACCCCATCACCCCGCAATACATCGCCGACCTCGTCTGTTGGTCCGCCATCGGCGCCCGCACGGCCGAGTCGCAAACCCACCGGCAGATGGCCTCCGGCCTGTCCATGCCGCTCGGTTTCAAGAACGGCACCGACGGCTCCATCGCCACCGCGATCAACGCGATCAAGGCCGCGGCCCAGCCCCACACCTTCCTCGGCATCAACCTCGACGGCTCCGCCTCCGCCATTGTCACCCGCGGCAATCCCGACTGCCATGTCGTGCTTCGCGGTGGAAACGCCGGTCCCAATTACTCGCCGGCGCACATCGCCCAGACCGAGCAATTGCTCACCCAGGCCGGCCTGCCCAAGTCCATTCTCGTTGACTGCTCGCATGACAACTCCGCCAAGCAGCCGGAGCGGCAACCCGAGGTCATCCGCGAATTGCTCGGCCAGATCACCGCCGGCAGCTCGTCGCTGATGGGCGCCATGGTCGAAAGCAACCTCGGCGCCGGCAGCCAGGCCTTTCCCCAACACAAAGACCGGCTGCGCTACGGCGTCTCCATCACCGATGCGTGCATCGACTGGCCGACGACCGAGGCTCTGGTGCGCGAAATCCACGCGGCGCTCGCACCGCGCTTTAAGTAATGTCTGTCAACAGTGCGGCTGATTTTACGGCCGGAAGAAAAATTCACATGGCTTCGGGCTCCGCCTCCGCCTAATCTGCCAACCTTATGAAAACCCCCCTCCGTGTCGCAGTCACCGGCGCCGCCGGCCAGATCGGCTACTCCCTTCTTTTCCGCATCGCCTCCGGCGCCATGTTCGGCCCGGACCAGCCGGTGATCCTCCAACTCATCGAGGCTCCGATCGAAAAGGCCCTCAAGGCCCTCGAAGGCGTCGCGATGGAACTCGACGACTGCGCCTTCCCGTTGCTCAAGGGCATCGTCCAGACCTCCGACCCCGCGGTGGGCTTCAAGGACGCCAACTGGTGTCTGCTCGTCGGCGCCAAGCCGCGCGGCCCCGGGATGGAGCGCGCCGATCTCCTCAAGGACAACGGCAAGATCTTCATCGGCCAGGGCCAGGTCATCGATGCGGTCGCCGCGGCGGATGCGCGGGTCGCCGTCGTGGGCAACCCGGCCAACACCAATTGCATGATCGCCGCCTCGCAGGCCAGGCGCCTGCCGGCCGAGCGCTTCACCGCCATGGTGCGCCTCGACCAGAACCGCGCGCAGGCCCAGCTCGCGAAAAAGGCCGGGGTCGATCTCACCGCGGTGAAGGACATCTTCATCTACGGCAACCACAGCCCGACCATGTTCCCGGCCTTCGCCCACGCGACCATCGGCGGGAAACCGGCTACCTCCGTCATCACCGACAACGCCTGGCTCCAGGGTCCGTTCTGCGAGACCGTCGGCAAGCGCGGCGCCGCCATCATTGCCGCCCGCGGCCTCTCCTCCGCCGCCTCGGCCGCCAACGCCCTTGTCGACCATGTGCGTTCGCTCGTCACCCCGGGTGCGATCCATTCCGTGGCGGTGAAAGCGAACGGCCATTACGGCTTCGACGCTAATGTCTGGGCCGGCATGCCGGTCCGCACCACGACGTCCGGCAGCTACGAAGCCGTCACTTCCTACGCAATGGACGAGTTCGCGAAGTCGAAAATCGCCGCAACCAACAAGGAGCTGGTCGAGGAACGCGCCTTCGTCGCCGACATGATCAAGTGACGCATCCTGTCATCGCGAGGTGCGCGAAGCGCGCCGCCTGTCGTCCGTAGCCTCGGCGAAGGATGATGGCGATCCATCTGGATTGCTTCGTCGCTTCGCTCCTCGCAATGACTGAACGCATAACGCAAGGCGGCCCGCTCGGGCCGCCTTTTGTTGGTAGGGCGGATTATCCTAATCCGCCGATCCGGCGCGTTAAGGATAACGCGCCCTACCTACAGCAGCCCGGCCAGCACACTGTTCTTCGTCAACGCAAAGGCCGATCTCACCGCCACAAAAGCCTCGATCAGCTCGGCCGGCGCGCCGGGTCGCGGAAAACCCATCTCCAGCGTCGCGCCGTCGCACATCACCTCCGCCGTCACACCCGCCACGAGCAGCACGCAATGCCTGCAATCTGACGGATAACTGACCGTCAAACCCGTCGCGCTCCCGCGCGTCTCGACCGCGTCAATGACCGCCTCGACCTTCAAGCCCCGGGCCAGGCTGAAAACCATCCCGGTGAAACTCGCGGCGAAAAGTTGATTGAACTCCGGCCGCTCCACCAACCCGCCTTCCCTCAGGCTATGCAAGGTGCGTTTGATCTCATAGCTGGCCGGATCGTTCCTCTCCAGCGCATATGTCAACTCGAGCGTGAAGTCCCTGGCGGTCAACACCGCCACCGGACTGGTCACCTCCAGGGTCAGATCCGTGCGCTTGTAAGCCAAGGCCGCTTTGCTCCGTTGGAAAAACTTTTCCGCTTCCGCCGCCAGTTCGCCGGCGCACAATTTGCCCAGAAAGGCCGTGGTCGCGGCGTTGACCGCGTCCGGCACCGTGTGATGTTGCTTCCTAAAACCGGCCAGGTTCTTCACCCGTCCGGAATTGCGACCCACGAGGCTGATCCGGGAGATGAACGGGTTGGGCTGATTGGCCGCGGCGGGCATCGGCGGAGTGAGGCAGACGTAAGTATCCGAAGCAAGTTTCCGGCGGAGCCCGAGGATCTGTCCTGTAGCGGCGGTCTATGACCGCCGAACGCGCGCCATGATCGTATCAACGGCGGTCATAGACCGCCGCTACAGCCGCTCTGGCCGCCCGTTCAGGCCGTGACCACCGGCGGCGGCGTGCGCTCGCTCTTCCGGAACAGGCTGATCAGACCCAGCACCAGCAAGACCGGGATCCAGACGGGTGACAGCGCAACGGCGAGAGCCAGGACGACCGCCAACAGCGCCGCGATGAGCGAAATGCCGACCGCGCCCAGCACGACCGCCACGATGAGACCGGCGATGGCCCCGAGGAAGAGCACCGGGCTGAATTTGATGGCCACGATGAGCAGGGCGGCCAGGAGCAGGACTTTGACGAAAGTTTTCATAGCTTGAAAACACCCCACGCCGCGAAAAGTTGCAGTCCGCAGCAACTCCTTGTTCAACAAGATCACGTGCCCGCCCCCACTCCCCTCCCCGTTGTCTGCGCCGTGATCGAGCACGATGGGCTTCTGCTCCTGGCCCAACGTCCCGCCCACAAGCACCTGCCGCTCAAGTGGGAATTTCCCGGCGGCAAGGTCGAATCCGGGGAGGATCCCGCCACCGCCATCGTCCGCGAAATCCGCGAGGAGCTTGGGTGTGAGATTACCGTGGTGCGCATGTTGCCACACTTCCTGCACGACTACAAAACCGTGCTCATTGAAATGATACCTTTTGTCTGCGCCCTGGCTGAAGGCTCGGCCGCACCCCACCCCCACGAGCACATCGCGCTGGCCTGGGTCAAACCCGCTGGATTTGCGGCCTACGACCTCGCGCCCGCCGATCTGCCGGTGATCGCGGCCTACCGCGACATCGGATCCTAGAGCTCATTTCAAAACCTGTCATGTCATCGCGAGCCCGGTGCGACCGGGCGTGGCGATCCAGTCAGATGGATTGCTTCGTCGGCCCTGGCGGGCCTCCTCGCAACGACAGATTTTGAAATAAGCTCCTAATCCAGCGGGGTGAAGAACACCTGCACGCAAAACAATTGGTCCACGTGCATGATGCTCAGGGTCGGCTGCACGCTGCAACCCAGGTAGAGCAAGTTCGGATTGACCAGGTTCGCATGGTGACCCGGTGATTTCATCCAAGCTTCCACCACCTTCGCCGCAAAGCCCCGGTAGGTGGCGGTTTTGAGATTTTCCAAGGTGTCGGGGTGAACAAACTGCCGCTGTCCATTGCGCACCGTGACCCCGACGCCGATATCCGGATCGAGGTCGTAGATGGAAAGCAGCGCGATGTTTTCCGCCACCTCGCCCGGCTTGAGCCCGACATATGCCACGCGCTGCAACGGTGTTCCGATCTGGGTAAAGGGATTGGTGTGGCTGGGTGGTTGCGTGGC
>LNEH01000126.1 GCA_001464505.1 Verrucomicrobia bacterium Ga0077533 | reverse complement strand
TGCCGGCCTGGTGCAGGGCCATCGAGAGGTTGAGCGCGGTCTGGCCACCCAGCGTGGGCAGCAACGCGGAAGGACGCTCCTTGGCAATGATCTTTTCCAGGATCTCGACCGTCAGGGGTTCGATGTAGGTGACATCGGCGAATTCCGGGTCGGTCATGATGGTGGCCGGGTTGGAGTTTACCAAGATGACCTTGTAGCCCTCTTCGCGCAGCGCCTTGCACGCCTGGGTGCCGGAATAGTCAAACTCACACGCCTGACCGATGATAATGGGGCCGGCGCCGATGATCAGGATGGACTGAAGGTCAGAGCGTTTGGGCATGAGCGCAGATTTCGCCGAGGCTTGAGTCGCCGCAAAGGTGGCGCAAGAGGGAATTGAGCCATTCCGGTGTTATGCGCCCCGGCTGACCCGGCGGGGCTCTGGACCGGCGCGGTCTGGCTGCGCCCCGGCGGCTCAAACTCTCAGCCGAGGCGGCTGACGTCGATGCCGAGTGCGGCGGCGGCCCGGGCTTTGTCGCCCTGACACGCGTTCAGCACGCGGGCGACATACTGCCTTTCCTGTCCGGCGAGGTAGTCAGCCAGCACCGGCCAGTTCCTCACTTCGTGGATGCGCAACGGCAGTTGGGCCGAGGTAATGACCCGGGCCTCCGTGGTGGCTATGATCTGTGAGATCACCTGCGTAAACTCGGCCAGATTGCCCGGCCAGCCATAGGCTCGGAGCGTGCCCAGGGCATCCTCCGTGAATTCCACCTGCCGGGCATCGAACTGCGGGTTGGAGATTTTCCCGGCGACTTCCTTAAGCAGGGCGGGGATGTCCTCCACCCGCTCGCGCAACGGCGGCAGCTGAACCGGCAATGAGGCGACGCGGTAAAAGAGTTCCTCGTTGAAACCGCCCTCCTCCGCCAGTTTTTCGAGATCCACCTCCGTGGCGCAAACCAGACGGAAATTATTGGCATTGTTGCGCAGCACGGAAATCAGCTCGACCTGCACCTCCTTGGGCAGGCTCTGCAGGTGCTGCAGAAAAAGCGTGCCGCCCTTCGCCCTTTGCACCCAGGTGCCACCAGAGCCGTTTTGCCCGAGCAGGCCGGAACGGAGGCTCTGCAACGAACTCAACCGGCAATCGATCGGCACCATCGGGCTGCCGCCGGCGGGCGTCCCCGCGGCATGGAGCAACTCGGCGACGATCTCGTGGCCGGCGCCGGTTTCACCCGAGATGAGCACCGGGGTGCGCGCGGTGGCCAGCTTTTTGAGCTGGGTGATGAGCCGCTTGATCTTCGGGCTGATCCCCACAAGCCGGGCCTCGAAATCGCCCGCTTGGACGGCGGGTGAAGGGCCGAGGGATTCGCGCTCGACGACCAGGCGCCGGAATTCCAGGCCGCGCGTCAGCGCCTGCATGAGCTCGTCCACCTTGAACGGCTTCTGGAGATAGTCGAACGCGCCGAATTTCAACGCCTGGATGGCGCTCTCCGTGCTGGCGTAAGCGGTCATGATAATGACAACGACGCTGGGATCGTAGGCCTTCAGCTGCTTGAGCAGGGTGATGCCGTCCATCGGCTTCATGTCGATGTCGGCCAGCACAAGATCGTATTTTTCCGCCTTGTAGCGGGCCAACCCTTTTTCTCCATCCGTGGCGAATGCCGTCGTGTAGCCGGTGGGCTGGATTACGGCTTCGAGCATCTCGTGGATGGAGATGAGGTCGTCGACAATGAGGAGGGAGGGCATGGGAGAGTGGACAGGAGACCCGGCCCGCGCAGCTGCGGGCCAGGCAGGGTCGCTTTGGGCAACAACGCCGGGTTTATTGCAAGCCGCCGGCCACTGCACCGAGCTGGAAGATCGGCAGGAACATGGCCATGACAATGCCACCCACGACGACGCCTAGAAAAACGATGAGCAACGGCTCGATCAGCGAAGTGAGCGCGGACACCGTGGCATCAATCTCCGTGTCGTAGAAGTCGGCGATCTTGTTCATCATGCCATCCACATTGCCGGTGGTTTCACCGGCCTTGACCATGTGCTTCATCATCGGCGGGAAGAAGGTGTTCACGGCCATGACTTCGGACACCTGCCCGCCCTGGCTGACATGCTTGGCGATTTCGGAACACGCGTCCTCGATCTGACATTTGCCGCTGGCGGAGGACACGATTTCGAGGGTGCGCAGGATGGGCACACCGGAACGCATCAGGGTGGCGTAGGTGCGGCAGAAGCGGGACAGGGCGATCTTATGCACCAAGTTGCCGAAGATCGGCGCATTCACGAGGAACTTGTCCTTCTGGCGGCGGCCGTTGGGCGTCGCGATGTATTTGTTGGTCACAAAATAAACGCCATAAGCGCCGAGCCCGAGGGCCCACCACCAAGCTTTCATGAAGTTGCTGAGATCGATTAGAAACTGGGTGGGCGCCGGCAGCTTGGCGCCGAAGTCCGCAAACATGGCGGCGAACACCGGGATGACGAAGATCAGCAGCACGTTGACCAGGGCGACGGCGAGGCCGATGACGGCGACCGGGTAGGTCATGGCCGACTTGACCTTCTTGGTCAGCTTGACCGTCGATTCGAAGTAGCCGGCCACCTTGCCAAGAATTTCGGCCAAACCGCCGGATGCTTCACCGGCCTCCACCATGGAGATGAAAAGGTTGGGGAACGACGAGGGAAACTTCTTAACGGCCGCGGAGAACGAGGTGCCGGTCGAGATGTCATTCCGCACATCGCGGATCACAATGCGGAAAACCTGGTCTTCCGTCTGGTCCTGCAACGCCTCCAGGCAGGAGACGAGCGGCAAACCGGCCTGCAGGAGGGAAGCGAGTTGACCGGTAAAGATCGAAAGCTCGCCGAGGCCGAGATTGTAGGTCTTGGCCTTTTTCTCGAGGGCCTTTTGTTTGGCCAATGCTTGGGCCGCCTGGACGCCTGATTGCTTGGGTTTCGCAGCTGCTTGAGTCGCCATAGTGGCCGCAGGTTAGGGCTATAACCACAGCGGCGGCAATCTATTTTCTGGTCGGCGCCCGGCGTCGGAGCCAGGACGAACAAAAGCTTGAAGGAGCGGCGCCCGGGGACACTCTCGTCAGTCGAAAACGCGGCTATAGTTTAATGGTAAAACCTCTGCCTTCCAAGCAGGTGTCGTCGGTTCGATTCCGACTAGCCGCTCCAACTGCCAATCGAAACAGCCAACACCCGTGAATATAATCCTGTTTCGCCCGGCTGAAACCGATCACCCCCTGCCCCGGCGAGATCCTCGCGCGCAGCATATCCTCAAAGTGCTCCGCCGTAGACCGGGCGATAGTTTCGATGCCGGCCTGATCAACGGTCCACGGGGTAAGGGCACGCTGGTTTCCGTTGAACAAGGGCAGCTCTCCCTTGCCTTTGCCTGGGGTGAACCACCACCGCCACTATGCCCGCTGGTCCTGCTGATCGGCCTGCCCAGACCACAGACGGTCCGTGACATCCTACGCGAAGCCACCGCGCTCGGCGTGGCCGCCATGCATTTCATCCGCACTGAAAGGGGAGAGGCCGGCTACGCCAACAGCACCCTCTGGCGTTCGGGCTTATGGGAAGCCTACCTCATCAGCGGTGCCGCCCAGGCCGGCTGCACGCGATTGCCGGAGGTCACGCACGGGCGCTCGCTGCTCGAAACGATCGAGTCCCTGCCGGCCGGGGCCGCGCGTTTCGCCCTCGACAATTACGAAGCGCAGGCCGCGCTCACCACTTGTAACCTATTGGGTTACAAATCGGCGGTGCTGGCGCTCGGGGCCGAGCGGGGCTGGGCGGCGGCGGAACGACAATTATTGCGCCAAAACGGCTTCACCTTGGTCCACTTGGGCGAACGCGTGCTGCGCACCGAGACGGCATGCATCGCCGCCATCACGCTGCTCAAGGCGAAGCTCGGCTGGATCTGAAGATCCCCGCCGTGGGCTGACGCGCGCCCTTGCCAAGCCGCTTCACGCAGGTCCAGCCCACCGGCGACAGTTCCAACTCGCCCGGCATCTCGAAGACAATGAGTGCATCCGGTTTTTCCGTGAGCCAGCTGTCCAGTCGGGCAAAAAGCTTAGACGCCAACGCAGGGATCCGCTCATACGGCGGATCGATGAAGATAAGGTCCGGGGCATCACCCGGGAACACGAGAGTGGCATCCGCCGTTACGACCTGCAGGCCGGCGGTGTCACGCCCGAGGCTCTTGCACACCGCGCTGATGTTCTGCCGGATGAAGTCCGCCGCCCGCGCGTTTTTTTCCACAAACACCCCGCCCACCGCGCCGCGACTGAGCGCCTCGAGGCCGTAGGCGCCACTGCCGGCAAACAAATCCAGAAACCGCGCGCCGGCCACGCAGTGCGCCAGGCTGGAGAACACCGCCTGCCGCATGGCGTCGGTCGCCGGGCGGACCAAGTCGCCCCTGGGCAGCAACAAAGGGATGCCGCGCGCCCGGCCGCCGGTTATACGCATGCGCCTGCTCCGGTTAGACCCGTCCTGGTCCTGCGCTCATCACGCAGGAACAAGGGAACACTTATGGCTGCCTGCGGTTGTATCAACATAGCGTTTGCACGTGGCCGGGAGGCGATTTACGTCTGCCTGCGCCCTCGTGAAGTCAGCCACCTAACTGCCTTCCGGAGCGTGCAAAGGCAATGCCTTACCCAGTCCACCAAGCATGTTTTTCCGACTCCTAGTCTGGTCGCTCTGCGCTGCCCTGCCAACCGCCCCCGCCCTCCGCGGCGCGGAGCAGAACGGCTGGCCCTTGGTCGTGCGTCAAACGTCGACCGACGGGGCGCCCGAATCAGTCCAATATCTCGGACCGCTGCTGTTTTCCCGGCAGGACACCGACCGGGTGCAGGGTTTCCGGCCGCTCTGGCTGCAGATCCAGGCGGGTGACCGGGAAACCACCGCTTTCCTCTATCCGCTGTTTACGTGGCAAAAGCAGCCCGGCTTCAACCGTTTCAGTTTCTTCCGGCTGATCGACCAAAGCCAGAGGAGCGAAGCGGGAGAACCGGCCGTCAGCGGCCTCGATGTATGGCCGTTTTATTTCTCCAGGGAAACCGGCGACCCTTCGACCAGCTATCACGCCTTTTTCCCCTTCGCCGGCACGATCAAGCACCGTTTCGGCCGGGACGAGTTGTCGTGGTATGCGTTCCCGCTCTATCTGCGCAGCGAGAAGGCCGGGCGGGAGATCACCTCTGCGCCCTGGCCCTTTTTGCGTTTCATCGACGGCGCCGGCCACCATGGCTTCGAGTTCTGGCCGCTGTTTGGCCACCGCGGCCGGGAGGGCGACTACGCCGACCAATTCTACCTGTGGCCGCTCTTCTACAAATCTGCGCACGGCCTCTCCACGCCTGAGCCCACGGTCAAATTGGGGGTTCTGCCCTTCTATGCCCGCGATACGGCGCCAGGCTATATCAGCGAGACTTACGCCTGGCCGCTCTTCGGCTACACCCATCGCACCACACCCTATCGTTACGACGAACAGCGCTACCTGTGGCCTTTCCTTGTCCAGGGGCGTGGCGACCAACGCCGCGTCAACCGTTGGGCCCCCATCTACACCCATTCCACCATCAAGGGCTACGACAAGACTTGGTTGCTCTGGCCGCTCTTCCGCCACGCCGAATGGCAGGACGCGGGTCTCGCCCAGGAAAAAAATCAGCTCCTTTACTTTTTGTATTGGTCCCAGACCCAGCGCAGCCTGACCAATCCCGCCGCTGCGCCCGCGCACAAAACCCATTTTTGGCCGCTGCTCAGCTCCTGGGACAACGGCGCCGGCCGCCGCCAGGTGCAGGTGCTCAGCCCGCTCGAGGTCTTCTTTCCGACCAACGAGATCGTCCGCCAGCTCTACACGCCGCTCTTCGCGCTTTACCGCTACGACCGGCAGGGTGCCACCGCCTCCCGCCACTCGTTGCTGTGGAATGCCGTCACCTGGCGCCGCACCGCCGTCGCGAAGGAATTTCACCTCGGCCCGCTCTTCAGCGTTCAGACCGACCCCGATCGTCAACGCATTGCCCTCGGCCACGGCCTGCTCGGCCTGAAACGCCGGCCGGGCGAGCGCGTCTGGCGGCTCTTCCTGTTCGATTTCCCACGGAAAACAGCTAACAAATCAGCCCCGACTCCGCTGCCATGAATTTGCCGACCGCCATCCTCAGCCACATCGGGGGCACCTTGCTCCTGTTGGTGCGCACGCTGAAATACCTGCCCACGCTGCCGCGCCAGTTCCCGCGCTTCATGGAGCACTGTTATCTCATCGGCTATACCTCGCTGCCCATCGTCACCATCCTGAGCTTCTTCATCGGCAGCGTGCTCGCCCTGCAAAGCGGCTACAGCATGGAAAACTTCGGCGCCAAGCAGTTTATCGGCACGCTCGTCGGTCTCACCATGGCGCGGGAACTCGGCCCGGTCATGGTGGCCATCCTGATCACCGGCCGGGTCGGCTCGGCCGTCACCGCCGAGCTGGCCTCCATGAAGGTCTACCAGGAAATCGACGCCCTCGTGACGATGAACATTCCGCCCGAGCGCATGCTCGTGCTGCCCCGGCTTGCCGCCGTGCTCGTGATGATGCCGGTGCTCGCCATCATCGCCAACCTCTGCGGCTGGTATGGCGGCGCCCTCGTCTGCCAATACACCCACTTCATCTCCGTCGACTCCGAGGCCTACTTCTCAGCCCTCAAGCTCTACATGAAGCCGCGCGACATCGTGGACGGCCTGATCAAGGCCGAGTTCTTCGGCTTCGTGATCATGCTCGTCTGCTGCTACATCGGGCTCAACACCCGCGGCGGCCCGCGTGAGATCGGCGCCTCCGTCACCAAGGCCGTGGTCACCTCGCTCATCCTCATCCTGGTGCTCGATTACTTCGTCACCAAGGCCCTGCTCTTCACATGAACTCCGCTTTCACCGCCTCACCCTTTGTCGGCAAGACGTTCGGGGTCACCGTCAGCCGGCTGCACAAGAGTTTTGGCCGGGCCACCGTGTTGACGGACATCAACCTCGACGTGAAACCCGGCGAGATTTTCTGCATCATGGGCCCCAGCGGTTCCGGCAAGAGCGTCCTGCTGAAACACATCGCCGGCCTCGAGACCGCCACCAGCGGCGAGGTGCGCATCGGGGAGTTTGACGCCGCCGACCCTGAAACCCGCAACAAAATCCATCTGGCCCTCGTCTTCCAGGCCGGCGCTCTCTTCAGCTCGTTGTCCGTCTACGACAATCTCGCGCTCTATCCGCGCGAACACCGCCAGGGCAACGAGGCCGGCATCCGCGAGCGGGTCATGCACGCCCTCTCCATCCTTTCCCTGGAGAAAGCGGTCCACAAGTTTCCTTCCGACCTCTCCGGCGGCATGAAAAAGCGCGTGGCCATCGCCCGGGCCCTCGTCATGGAGCCCCAGCTGCTGCTCTACGACGAGCCGACCTCCGAGCTCGATCCCGTGATGTCGGCCACCCTGACCGAGATCATCGCCACCCTCCGCGAACAGACTGCCGTCACCAGCATTGTGGTGACGCACGACCGCGACCTCGCGTTCAACATTGCCGACCGCCTCGCCTTCGTGATGGACGGCCGCATCCGCGGCCTTGGCCTGCCCGCCGACTTCAAGTCCCCCGCCGACCCCGTCATCGCCAACTTCCTCAACCCGGTCATCGACCTCAAGAATCCCCGCTTCAAACAACTGGAGAACCACCATGAATAACATGTCACAAAACATCCGCGTCGGCCTGTTTTTTCTGCTCGGCCTGGCGCTCGCCTGGATCACGTTCGAGTCGCTCAACGGCGGGCGGCTCTTCAAGCGGGCGGGCTACACCCTCGTGGCCGGCTTCGCCAACCTCAAGGGCCTCAAGACCGGTGACGAGGTCCGCATGGCCGGCGTCAAGGTCGGCGCCATCGAGCTCACCCGCCTCGCCGGCCACCGCGTCGAGGCCCTCCTCGCCATCGAGCCCGGCGTCAAGATCCCCGCCGACGCCATCGCCAGCGTCGAACAGTCCAGCCTGCTCGGCAGCAACTATCTCGGCGTCACCTTCGGCACGCCCGGCATCGAGCTGCTCAAGGACGGCGACGAGATCAGCACCAAGGCCACCGTGGACATGAGCGAGGTCATCAGCCAGCTCGGCACCCTCGGCTCGAAGCTTGAGCAGGTCATCGGCGAGATCGGCAAGTCGATGGGCACCGGCGGCGAAGGCGGCGGCATCTTCCAGCGCATCGACAAGCTGGTCACCGACAACGGCCCCAAGCTTACCGAAACCATCAGCAACCTGCAGGATCTCTCGGCCAAAATCAAAGCCGGCGAAGGCACGCTCGGCAAACTGGTCAACGATCCCAAGCTGCACGACGACCTGCTCGCCTCCGTCACCGAGATCAAGGCCGCCGCGACCGACGCCCGCGTGTTCATGAGCGACACCAAGGGCATCGTCGCCGACGTCAAGGCCGGCAAAGGCACGCTCGGCCTGCTCCTCTACGACGAACCCACCGCCAGCAGCCTGAAAGTCTCCCTGAACAACCTGCGCGAAGTCTCCGCCAAGCTCAACAGCGGCCAGGGCACCCTCGGCAAGCTCATCTCCGACGACAGCCTCTACCTTGGCGTGCAATCCACGATGAAGAAGGCCGACCGGGCCCTCGAAGGCCTCGAGGATTCCGGCCCCATCACTGCGGTCGGCGTCGTGGCCGGGAGATTGTTCTGATGCCGGTTTGTCATCGCGAGGGCGGTGAAACCGCCCGTGGCGATCCATCTGGATTGCTTCGTCGTCCCGCACAGCGGGACTCCTCGCAATGACAGAATACATGTCCCTCACCCTCCAACTCATCCCCGGCGAATTCGCCGTCTGCCGCCTGCCCGCTACCGAGCCGGCCGCGACAGCCATAGCCTTGGCGACGGCTGTTCCCCCGTGGGCCGGCTCCACCGTATTCAGCTCGGTCACGCGCACGGCGGATGAACTGTCGGTCATCTGTCCGGCTAACCAAGTGCCCGCAGACGTTAAACATGAAGCCGGCTGGCGGCTGCTGAAATTCGCCGGCCCCTTCGCCTTCACCGAGACCGGCATCCTCGCGTCCGTGCTCGCGCCACTGGCCGCCGCCAAGATCGGCGTGCTCGCCACCGCGACCTTCGACACCGACTACCTTCTCGTCAAAGCCAACCAACTCGACACCGCGCTCCACGCACTTGAAACCGCCGGCCACCAAGTGCAACCGTTACCTGCGAGCCAGCGTCCCCGGTCAACCTAGCTCCGCCTGAAGCTTCTCCAGCCCGCGCAGGGCGGAGATGAACTTCCGGCCAAACGTGGTCAGGCGATATTCAACGTGCGGCGGCACGACGGGAAAGACCTTCCGTTCTGCGATGCCGAAGCGCACCAGTTTGCGCAGCCGCTCGTTCAGCACTTTTGCGGTCAGCCCCGGCACCGCCCGTTTCATCGCCCCAGGGCGGTTCACACCCTCGCGCAGCATTTGGAGCACAATCATGGACCATTTGCAGCCGATGATGGACTCCACCATCGAACCGAGGCCGTCCGGTTGGATTCGGGGTGTATTTTTCTTTGGGTTCATGTTCGGCATTTAGCACCGGAAAGTGCCCACCCCACTGTTTTGTGCCTGCTGGCGCAATCCCGGGGGATCGGCGATACTCTCGCTGCGCTCGGCCTGTTTGCCAAGCGCACAACACAACCTCTTCCTCCCCTATGAAAGTCAAAGCCATCTTCTATCACGCCGGCTGCCCCGTTTGCGTCGAAGCCGAGCAACAATTCGCCACGTCGCTCGACTCCAGCCGCTATGCGGTCGAGATTGTGCATCTCGGCACGGCCAAGAACCGCGTCACCGAAGCCGAAAAGTTTGGCGTCAAGTCCGTGCCGGCCCTCGTGCTTGGCGGACGGCCATTCCATATCAATTTCGGCGCCCCGCTCTCAGCCTTGAAGTAGTTGGCAGCTTAGCCGTTGCGCCCGCCGTCTTAGCCACGTAAAGTGTTCTCATGGCCAGGACCCCGCCCCTCGCGCCGGAATGGCAAGTGTCGCAATGGTTCAACACCCCGCAGTCGCTGACGCTGGCCGGCCTGCGGGGCAAGGTTGTCGCGTTGCATACGTTTCAAATACTTTGCCCCGGTTGCGTCTCGCACGGGCTGCCCCAAGCCCAGCGCCTCCACCAACTGTTTGACGAAAAGGAACTCGCTGTCATCGGCCTGCACACCGTCTTCGAGCATCACGAGGCGATGACCCCGGTCGCACTGAAGGCGTTCCTGCACGAATACCGAATCGCCTTCCCGGTCGGCGTGGACCAGCCCTCAGAGGTGTCCGGCGGAATTCCCCGGACCATGCGACTCTACGGATTTCGCGGCACGCCGAGTCTGGTATTGATCGACCGCGAAGGCCGGCTGCGGCACCACGGCTTCGGGCCCGAGGACGATTTGTCCATCGGTGCGATGATCGGCCGGCTGCTCGGCTAGTGCCCTGACTCCAGCGCAAATTGGGATTACTTGCGCTTGTAGAGTCCGTCGAAGGCGCTCGCCCACGTCTGGCCGCCGGCGGCGGACTGCTCCCAGTGCTGGCGCGCCGTGCCGTCGGAGTTGGACCCAGTCCTTTAGCCCTTGGGGCCACCCTGGGCGTAATAACGGGCCCGGAGCCGCAGGCCGTTGAGCCGGATGAAGCCGGTGGAGTCGCTTTGGTTATACCAGCTCTTCACGCCCTCCATCGACGCGATGTTCATGTCGTAGAGCGAATACTTCGACTTGCGACCGCAGGTGATGACGTTGCCCTTGTAGAGCTTGAGCCGGACGGTGCCCGTGACGTGCTTCTGCGACTCGTCCACCAGCGCCTGCAGCGCCTCCCGCTCGGGCGCAAACCAGAACCCGTAGTAAATCAGCTCCGCGTATTTCGGGATGAGCGAGTCGCGCAGATGCATGACCTCCCGGTCCAGGGTGAGCGACTCGACCTGCCGGTGCGCCTGCATGAGGATGGTGCCACCGGGCGTCTCGTAAACGCCGCGTGACTTCATGCCGACAAACCGGTTTTCCACCAGGTCCACGCTGCCGATGCCGTGCTTGCCGCCAAGTTTGTTGAGCGCGAGG
>LNEH01000125.1 GCA_001464505.1 Verrucomicrobia bacterium Ga0077533 | reverse complement strand
GCGACTGGGCGTCAAATACCTCTTGAAGGAATGGCTGCACCCGAAGTATGAGACCAGTGTGACCTTCAACGTCGAGCGCCCCACCGGCACGGCTCCGTTGGATTTGACCGACGGGCACAACCACTACCAGCCCGGCCTTACTCTCCAACGCCATTCCGCGCGCAACCCCAAGCTCACCACCTTCACCGCCGTGGGGCTTGACCTCCTCTCGGCAAGTTCCACGGCCGGCACCCTTCGGCCAAACGAACCCCACGACGACTCTTTCTCTGTGACCGTCGGCGCGGTGTATGACCTAGGACAAATCAAATGGACGCTCGCGGGCACCTTCGCCTCAACGGCCCTTCTGGGCGATGTGACCGAGCATTTTTTCTATCTGCGGCCCAGTGTTCTGTGGTATCTGCCAAAAAGATATTCCTTCAATTCCAAGACCCAGTGGATTGTCGGTCTCGGTCTGCGCTCGACGTGGGGCCCGGACGGTTACGATTTCGGCACCAGCACACGCGTGCGGGCCGAGATCACCTTCCGGCAGGTCATGGCCGACGTCCGCGAACGCGTGCGGCCAAAACGCGCGCCCTGAGCCTCAGCGTGACCACGCCCACAGCGCGGCCCCCAGATGCAGCGTGCCGCACGCCGCCAGCGCGGCGGCGAAATCATCCGCCACAATCCCCCACCCGCCCGGCCAGCGTTGCAGCCGGCCGATGCCGAGCGGTTTGAGGATGTCGTAGAAGCGGAAGAGTGCGAAGCCCGCCGACAGCGCGGCCCACTCCGGCAAGCCCGCCGCATAGCCCGCGCGCCAACCCAGGAACACCAGCGGCATCACGGCAAACTCGTCGAGAATCACCTCGCCCGGATCGCTCTTGCCGAGTCGACGGGCCGCATCGCCACAAAACGCCACCGCCAAATAGCCGAGCAACACCGTCCACGCAAAACTCACCTCCCAGCGCGCGTGACGGAAGCACAGGAAGAAATAAAGCAGCCCGGCCAGCGATCCCCAAGTCCCCGGCGCCGGGAGTCGCCGGCCTACTGGCCCCAATGTGGCCACGGCGCACACAAACCGGGTGGAGAAAATCCGCGGCCAGCGTGGCTCAGGCAGTTCCATTTTCAGTCCTGCACCACGTGCCCATGCCGCCGGATATAGGCGATCCCAGAGGTAACAGTCAGCACGGCGGCCAGGACATATAAGCCGAGACCGCCCCAATGCACCACCCGCACCGCGGTGTCCTCCTGGCCGCCGAACAGATGGGCGAAGTCCTTCTGAAACATGCGCGCCCCCAGCAGCCACCCGATGGCGTTCAATTGCACAAAGGTCTTCACCTTGCCACCCGCGTCGGCTTCCACCACCAGACCCTTGGTGGCCGCCGCCATGCGGAGACCCGAAATGGCAAACTCCCGCGCGATGATCAGCAGCAGCAGCAGCATCGCCGTGATGCGGAATCCTTCGAAATAGCCGCCGTTGACCAAGGCGATCATCAGGCCGATGACCATCACCTTGTCGATGACGGCGTCCATGAAACGGCCGAAGGCCGAGACCTGGTTGGCGCGGCGCGCCAGCATGCCGTCGAACCAGTCGGTCAACGCCGACGCGATGAACAGCCAGAACGCCCAGGTCGCCGCCCACTGCCAGTCGGAATACATCAGGGCCACGACGACGAACATCATCGGCACGCGGGAAAGGGTGAGCACGTTCGGCAGGGTAAACTTCACCCGGCCAGTCGAGACCTCCGGCCGGCCCTTGGCAATCCCTTGCTTGCCGACTCCGGGGTTTTACTGCTCCCTTTTGCCCCAAAAGCTTGCTCCGGCTTGGCTGGAGCCTGTGGGAGCGTGCTTGCACGCGACTGTCGCGCCCGAGGTCGCTCCCACAGGAACCAGTCAATGGCGGAATTGTTGAAATGCCTCGGGGCTTGCCCCGAGGATCTTTGCGCAAAACTTCCTCGCCATCCTCAGGCTCCGTGCCTTGATCTGCCGTCGCGAGGTCCGCCCGGCGGGCCGTGGCAATCCCTCAGGGATTGTTTCGTCGCTGCGCTCCTCGCACTGTCAGACCGAAGCCGCATGAAACTCTGCCTCTACCCCGGAACCTTTGATCCGTTCACCAACGGCCACCTCGACGTGCTGCAGCGCGCCGCCAAGCTCTTTGGCCACGTCCGGGTCGCCGTCGCCATCGATTCGACCAAAAAGGCTTTGTTCACGCCCGAGCGGCGGGTCGAGATGATCCGGGCCAACTTGCGCGGTCTGCCCAATGTCGACGTCGTCAGTTTCGACGGCCTGCTGGTTGAGTTCGCCCGGCAGCAGAAGGCCGTGGCGATTATTCGCGGCCTGCGCGCCCTCTCCGACTTCGAGTTCGAGTTCAACATGGCGCTGATGAACCGCCACCTCGATCCGAACGTGGAAACCATTTTCGTCATGCCCGCCGAGGCCTACAGCTACACCAGCTCCTCGCTCGTCAAGCAGATCGCCAAGCTCGGGGGTGACGTTTCTAAGTTTGTCCCGAAAAACGTGGCGCAGGCCCTGAAGCGGGCCCACGCGGGGAAGTGATCTTCCTTATTTAGGATTCCTCGCTACTTTCAGTGGGTTGCCCTTAACCCGCAAATTTCACACCCGGATCCAACCCAACACACCCCGCCCTGTCGGGCAGCAGCCTACGCCCAGGCGCTACGGCCCGCCAAGCCCCTCTTCAGAGAGGGGACTTCGGCTGCGGAGATTGGAATCCCCTCTCTGAAGAGGGGTGGCGCACTGCGCCGGGGTGTGTGGGCTTGCTAGAGAGCGTGTGAAATATCCGGGTTAAACCCAACACCCTGAAGTTTAGGGAACCACTAATCAGTTTCGCCAATGGGCGAAACTTGCGATGAGCCCTCCGCCTAATCGGCTCCAGTCCATGATGGGGGTCTGCTGATCGCAGACCGGGAAAATTGGCCGGCGATTAACCGGCCCCCGAAACCCAGTGGCGGAGACGATCAGTCGGAGCACACCTTGAAGGATTCATCCCTTGATGAATCCATTAGTGGTCAACTCATCCGTGACGGGAGATACTCAGGCCTTTACCCACTGGAAACAGCGAGGAACCATATTTTCTCCGGTCCTCCCCTACGCCTTCACCGAGAACGGCGCGGTGATGGCGGCCAATGTCCTCAACAGTCCGCAGGCCGTGCGCATGAGCGTGTTCGTAGTCCGCGCCTTCGTTCGCATGCGCGAGCTGTTGTCCGGCTCGCGCGAGCTCGCGGCGGAACTCAGGAAGCTCGATGCGAAACTGACCGCCCGGCTTGATGTCCATGAGACCGCCATCGTCGATGTCCTGCGCCGTATCATGACCTTGCTGGAGCCCGCGCCCGCTCCGCCCGTGCCAGAAAAATCCATGGGCTTCCACACCACGATGAAACCGGCACGCCGCCGGCGCGGATAGTCGCGCCCGCTGCCTACAACGTCCGGACGAACCACGCCACCGTCACCTCCAGCGCGCGGGCGGCGTGGCCGAGTTCGGGTTGGAAGACGTGAAAGATGTGGTCGGCGCCCCCGATGAGCACCGCCTCGGCGGGTGAACCTTTGGCGATCTTCATGAACTCGGCGTCGCGCGGCGGCAGGAAATCCTCCGACCCGCGCACCGACAGGAACGCGCCGGGATATTTCGCGAGCGATTTGTCGAGATCAATGCCGCGGAAGCTTTCGAAGAACTCCCGGCGGAGCGTCACGGTCTTCCAGCCGTTGAACTCCACCGAACCGATCCCCGCCCGCATGGCCTGGGCGAAAGCGCCGCCAAAAACATCCGCCGACATCGCGGCGTATTGGTCGCCGGCCGGGCTTGACCAGACGCAGATCGACCGGAACCACGCCGGCTGCCGCCCGCCCGTCACGATCGCGGTGGAGCCCCCCAGGCTGAAACCCAGCACCCCGATCCGCCCGGCGGCGACGCCGGGCTGCGACGCGGCAAACTCCCGCGCCGCCGCCGTGTCCTCCAGCCGGGTCGTGAAGGTGGACTCAATCTGCGTGCGGGCCGCGTCCCCCTCGCCGCGAAAATTGATGCGCAGGCTGGCGATGCCCTGCGCCGCCAGTCCGTGCGCCAGCCGCTTGAGCAGGTCGCCGGCATCGTTCATGTCGGAGGCGAAGCCGTGCAGCAGCAGCACGGTGCGCCCGTCCCATGCGCCGTCGGGCACGACCCACGCGCCCTTGAGCTCCGGATTGATTGTGACCGGGGTTTCGGCGGCAAACCCGGCGAGGACCGAGAGCAGGCTGAGCCAGATCAGCAACGTCCGCCGGATATGGCGGGAGCGGATGCACATCCTGAAGCGCCGCCGTTCAGTTGTCCTCGGGCCTGGGCGGTTTCATCTTCGGCGGGGTCTCGTCCTTCTTGGCTTTCATGATGACGATGATGAGCACGGCAATGCTGAGCAGGATGCCGAGGGCGGAAACAAACATGAGCAGACGCATGGTGGATTCTCCTTGGGAAATTATTTGGTGGTGGCGGGCGCGGCCGGAACGGCCTGCCGGAGGATGGTGCCCATGAGGGCGTCAGTGGTGCCGTTGCCCGAGGCGCCGGTGACCATGACCTGCGGAGTGATCTGCACCTTGCCCTCGACGACGAGCTTGAGGAGCTCCAGCTGCGCGACCTGCTGCTGGCCGAGCGTCTCGACGAGCAGCTTGTAGGCCTTGGCGCGCCCCTCGCCGATGATGATCTGGGACTCGGCCTCACCCTTGGCGCGGGCGACCTGGGACTTGGCGTTCTCGCCCTCGACACGGACCTTGTATTCCGCGGCGGCGAGCTGCCGCTGTTGCTCGGCCTCTTCCTGGGCGCGGACGAACCTGGCGCGGGATTCCTCGGCCTGCTTCTGCTGGTCGTAGAGTTTCTGCTGGTTCACGGCGACCTCGCGGTCGGTCTGCGTCATGATGAGTTTTTTGCCGGCCTCGCTGGCGTCGAGATGGACGTTGCCGACATAGACGCCGTCGCAGGTCACGCGGTAGCGGGCCAGCTCGGCGGTGATGCGCTGGGTGGCGATGGCCTCGATCTCGCTGCGGCGGTTGACGAATTCGAGGGCGTTCATTGTCTCGGCGACGTTGCGGAAGATGGCCCGCACGGCGGGCAGGATGATGCGCGCCTCGAGCACCTCGAGTTTTTCGTTCTCCTGCTCGTCCTGCAGGACACTGTCGGGGTTGCCGAGCAGGGCCACAAGGTAAGGCGCGTTCTTGGCCTCGACGGCGCAGGCGACGCGCACGTCCACCGGGAAGGAGAAGCCGTCCTTCGAGCGCACGGAGACGGACCAGTCTTCATTGCCGCCGCCGCCGGGTGCTGCCTTGCCGCCGGCCCGTGCGGCGTTGGAGACGGTCATGTTGCCCATTGGTAGGTGTAGGTGCGCTGCGTGGTCTTCACCACGGTCGGCACATAGGCATTACTGTTAAGATAGTAGCCGCCGGGTGTCAGCGGTTCGGCCCAGACACCGATGTGGTCACGCCGGACCAGCGGCACGCCGTTGACCACGTCGCCCTTGGCGTCGGTCGGGGAAGAGCGCAGGCCGGAGTTGCTCTTGATCACGACCACGGTTCCGGCCGCGACCTGCAGGGCGGGGATGGCGACCACCTCGTGCAGCGCCGTGTTGTAGCGGTAGGTGCCGGGGGTGAGGACCGTCGTCTGCGGGCCGCGGCGGCCGCCCTTGGCGAGGAAGGTCACGGGGTTGAGCATGTCCTGCGCGCTGGTCCACACCGGCGCGAACATCTCGTTTTCCGGCAGCGGCAGGCCGTCGCGCGCCGTCACGAAACCGACCTGGCCCGACGGCACCGAGATCACGCGGTCAATGCGCACCTGATAGACGAAGGGATAATAGCCGAAGTGCCAGCCGGGGCCGAGGATCTCGGCCTGCGGCCCCATCTCGCCGTCACGGGCGATGATCTGGCCGGTCGGCAGCGGTTTGCCGAAAAACTGCTTGTGGACGATGCCGACCTCGTCCTGGTCAATCACCACGGACGAGCCCACGACGAGGCCGAACCCAAACAGCGAGAACGCGAGGACGATCAGCGCGCCGCGTGCGGCGGAGGGCAGCGCAAGGACAAACGAGGCGCCCAGCGCGACAATCGCGAGGACCGTAAATAAAAGGATCAGAGCCATGGGTGTGCGGTATTGAGGTTTTGCCCGGGCGGGCGACTGCCAATTGTGCTGGCCGGCAGCAAAGCGCAGCGCGCCCGGGCAGTCCAGCCCGGACCGGCATAAATGAAACGTCCCGCAGATTTGCAACCTTGGCTCACGAGGTCGCGGAGCGCGCCGCTTCCAGCTCTTCCCAGCGCGCGAAAGCGACCGCGTGCTCTTGCTCCACGGTCTCAAGCCGTTTCTTCACTTCGGCGAATTTCGCGGCCTCTTTCTTGTAGAACGCCGGATCGGCGAGCTTCGCCGTGAGCCCGGTCTGCTCCTGCTCCAACGCTTCGATCTTCGCGGGCAGCGTCTCCAGCTCCTTCTGCTCCTTGCCGGAAAGTTTTTTTGCCTTGGGGTGGAGCGGCTTGCCCTCAAGACGCTCTGAACGCGTTGGGGTCAACGCGTTCCACCTCGCCGCAGTGGCCGCCGCCATTTTCTTCACCTCGTTCTGCCAGTCGGTGTAACCGCCGACATAATCGCCGAGCTGCCCGTCGCCCTCGAACACCAGTGTGCTCGTCACGACTTCGTCGAGGAATTCGCGGTCATGGCTCACCAGCAACAGCGTGCCCTGGAATTCCACGAGCAAATCCTCCAGCAGGTCAAGCGTCTCGGCGTCGAGATCGTTGGTGGGCTCGTCGAGCACGAGCACGTTGGCGGGCTGGGTGAAGAGCCGCGCGAGCAACAGGCGGTTGCGCTCGCCGCCGGAGAGCACTCGCGCCGGCGTGCGGGCGCGGGCGGGCTCGAAAAGGAAATCCTGCAGGTAGCTGATGACGTTTCGCGTGTGGCCCTCGATGGTCACGGTCGGGTTGCCGTTGGCGATGTTGTCGGCGACGGTCTTGTTGTCGTCGATCTGCGCGCGCAGTTGGTCGAAGTAGACGACCTCGAGATTTGTGCCATGCCGGAGCGAGCCGGTGGTTGGTTGCAATTGTCCGAGGAGGAGCTTGATCAGGGTTGTCTTGCCCGCGCCGTTGGGGCCGAGGATACCGATTTTCTCGCCGCGCTGGATGACGGTCGAGAAGTCGCGGAGCACAACCTTTCCGTCCGGCCACGCGAAGCCGACGTTCTCCGCCTCGATGACCTTCATGCCGGTGCGCTCGGCCTCGGTGACCTTGATAGTGGCGGTGCCGGTGCGGGCGCGGCGGGCGCGGGCCGCGGCGCGCATGGCCTCGAGCGCGTGGATCCGCGCCGTGGCGCGGGAACGCTGGGCTTTTACGCCCCGGCGGATCCACTCTTCCTCCTGCGCCAGCTTCTTGTCAAAGAGCGCGCGCTGCCGCTCCTCGGCCTCCAGCACGTCCTGTTTGCGCACGAGGTAGGTGTCGTAGTCGCAGGACCAGCCGGCCAGCCGGCCGCGGTCGAGCTCGACGATGCGCGTGGCGATCTTCCGCAGGAAGGCGCGGTCGTGGGTGATGAAGAGCAGCGTGGGTTTCTTCTCCAGCAGAAATTCCTCCAGCCACAGGATCGACTCAAGATCGAGGTGGTTGGTCGGCTCGTCAAGCAGCAGCAGGTCGGGCTGGGCGGCGAGCGCGCGGGCCAGCAGCGTGCGGCGCTTGAGCCCGCCGGAGAGCGCGGAGAACTCCTGCGCCGGTTTCAACCCGACGGCAGTGATGAGATCCTCGACCCGGACATCGCGCTGCCACTCCTCCTCGTGGTGGTCGTCGTTGGGCCGCAGGCCGGCGGCGACGATGTCATGCACGTTGCCGTGGAGATCGGCCGGCACCTCCTGGTTCAAGCGGCGGTAAATTGCCCCCGCCGGTCGGAAAACATCACCCGTGTCCGGCTGCATCTCGCCGACGATGACCTTCATCAGGGTGGACTTGCCCGCGCCATTGCGCCCGAGCAGGCAGACCCGCTCGCCGGTTTCGATCTGGAAGTTAATTTTTTCCAGGATCGCCGGGCCCCCGAAGTGGAGGTTGACGTCGAGCAGGTTGAGCAAAGAGGCCATGGGAACGGGCGAACGTAGGCGGCCAGCACGCCGGTGCAATCCAAAGCTCGGGGATTTAGGCAAAACCGACCAACCCCATCTTAAACACAGAGTTCACGGAGAGCACAGAGGTTCCCAAACGGTGTTTCTCTGCGCACTCTGCGGCCTCTGTGTTAAAAATCAGCATGGCGGTTTGACTCCTTCACCCGCCTCCCCGCACTCTCCGCCCGTGACTGCCTCCGCCCAAGCTCCCTTTCAACAGACCCTGCGCTGGCTGGCCGCGCACACCGGCTTCCCGGCCCGGCGCCTGCCGGAAAAGGCGGAGCTGCTCGTGCTGCTCGCCACCGCCGCCGCCACCGAGGAGAACCAGGCCGCCGGCACCCCCGCCAACGCCGCGCTGATCAAAAACAGGAATTTCGCCGCCCAGATGCGCAACTACACCGCCATGCGCCGCCGCGCCCACATCAACAGCGACAACAGCGCCAAAACCTAGGCCGGCGCGGGCTATTTCCGACGTTATAGGCTGAACTTGCCCGCCCCGGCGATAAACAGCACCACGTAGCCGACGAGGTAGATCCAGGCCAGCTCGCCGTTGCCGAGGCCGCTGAACTTGGCGCCATGCACGACGAAAAACGCCACGCCCATGGTGAAGCCCAAGGCCAGCGCAGCCAGGCGCGTGCCCAGACCGAGCATCAACAACAACGAACAGCCAACCTCGGCCAGGATGGTCAGCAGAAAGCTCGGCAATTCACCGATGCCCAGCGGATCGGCAAAGGAGGTCTTGCCGGCAAAGAGGTTCATCAACTTGCCCCAGCCGTGCAGCCACAGCATCGAGCCGCCCAGCCAGAGCCGGAGCACGAGCAGGCCAAGGTCGGGACTCTGGGCGATGAATTCGAGTCGGAGGAATTTTTGCATGGGAGTGCCGCCAGTGTGCAGGGTTTTTCCCGCGCTGC
>LNEH01000124.1 GCA_001464505.1 Verrucomicrobia bacterium Ga0077533 | reverse complement strand
ATCGGGTTCTTCCAGATCGGCGGCGGCATCGCGGGCGATTTTCCGATCTGCGTCGTGCCGATGCTGCATCAGGACCTGGGCCGCACCGGCGTGCCGCTCTGGGGCTACTTCGCCCAGATCAGCGACTCGACCACGAGCTACGGCAGCTACTCCGGCGCCGTGCCCAACGAGAAGATCACCTGGGGCAAGCTCGGGGCCAGCACGCCGAAGTTCATCATCGAGAGCGACGCGACCATCGTGGCCCCGCTGATCTTCGCCTGGGTGCTGGGGCAGTAGCGGTGCGGAACGCGGAGTGCTGAATGCGGAATGCCTGAAACTGCGCCAATGCCCGAGGAAACCAAACGATTCCGATTTTTGCGTCTGGAGGTCTGGCAGGAGGGGCGGAAGTTGTATCGCCTGGTATCCGGCTTGGTGCGGAAATTTCCCCGCGAAGAAATGTTCGGCCTGACCTCGCAAATGCGCCGGTCGGCCCGCTCGGTTTGCGCGAACATTGCGGAGGGCAGCGGGCGCAATTCGGACAAGGATTTCGCCCAGTTTGTGGAGATTGCCTACGGTTCCGCGGCCGAGGTCGCATCGGATGCCTATCTGGCCTTTGATGAAGGCTACATCAGCGAAGCTGAACGAGACCAGTTGCTCACCGCGGTCGAAACCGTGGTGTCCAAGGCTTCCGGCCTCTATCGCAAACTGAGTCCAACAGCTTCTGGCGCTCAGCGTTCTGCCCTCCGCGCTCCGCGTGACGCCGGCTCATGATCTTTCTTTACCGCCTTCTCTTCCTGCCGGCGTTGCTGCTCGCCTCGCCCTATTACCTGTGGCGGATGCGGCGGCGCGGGGGTTACGCGGAGGGTTTCTGGCACCGGTTCGGCGAGGTGCCGCCGCTGCCGGCCAAGGCCCCGGGCGCCCGCCGCATCTGGCTGCAGGCCGTCAGCGTCGGCGAGGTGCTGGCCATCGCGCCGCTGCTCGAGGCGTTCCGGCGCGAGGGACACACCGAGGTTTACCTGACCACCACCACCAGCACCGGCTACCAGCTGGCGAAAGAAAAATATGCGGCGCTGACGGTCGGCCTGGGCTATTTTCCCTTGGATTTCTGGGCGTTTAGCGCCCGGGCCTGGCGGCAGGTGGCGCCGGATCTGGCCATCCTGATGGAAGGCGAACGCTGGCCGGAGCACGTGGCGCAGGCGCAGGCCCGACACGTGCCGGTGATCAGCGTCAACGCCCGCCTGTCCGACCGCAGTTTTCGGCGCTCGCTGCGTTTCCAGTGGGTGCTGCGCTCGTTGGCGGCCGGCCTCACGCAGGTGCTGTGCGCGTCCAAACGCGACGAGCAGCGCTTCAAGGCTCTGGGTTTCCCGCCCGGGCGGCTGCAGACCACGGGCAACCTCAAGCTCGATGTCACCATTCCGCTGCTGGCGGAAAATGAGCGGACGAGCCTGCGCCGTGAACTCGGCCTTGGCGCCGGGCTGGTGCTGCTCGGCTCCTCGACTTGGGCCGGCGAGGAAACTGCGCTGATGACGGCCTTGAAGGTGGCGCGCGAGCGCGGGCTCAAGGTTTCGCTGTTGCTGGTGCCGCGTCATGCCGAGCGGCGCGAGGAATTGCGCGGCCTGCTGGAAAAATCGGGCTTGAGTTTTCACTTCCGGTCCACGGGCGCGGCGGCCGGCACCGTTGACGTCGCGGTTGGCGACACGACCGGGGAGTTGCGGAAGTTCACACAACTCGCCGACCTGGTGTTCACCGGCAAGAGCCTGGCCCCGCACGACGGCGGCCAGACGCCGGTCGAGGCGGCGGTGCTGGGCAAGCCGGTGCTGCACGGCCCGCGCATGACGAATTTCCGCGATATCATCCGCTCGCTCACCGAGGCCGGCGCGGTGCGGAGGGTGGAGACGCACAGCGAGCTCATCGCGGCCGCGGTGGAACTGCTGCAGGACGCCGCGCAGCGCGGGAAACTCGCGGCCGCCGCGCGAGAGTGGAGCGAGGCAAACCGCGGCGCGACCGAGCGCACCCTCGCCGTCATCCGCGCGCAGTTGACGTCAATTTACTGAGTTTCGCATAATAGGGTGATGCGATTTGACTGTAGGTCGGGGTTTATCCCCGACGGATTGCCCAGTATGTCGGGCGTAAAGCCCGACCTACAAAGGTGGCGGCCAACGTCACTGTATTTCTCGAGCCTCAGTAGGTTACGCGCTTATTCGGCCCGACTTGCTTGCCGTCTTGTCGGTCGAAGCTTGGGCGAAGTCGGAAGCCCAACGAGGCGAAGGCAGGTGGCCCTCAGCCAGCCTCTTTTCTTTCGGCCGAATGAATCAGATCAGCCACGCCCGCCGTGAGAGTGATCACCTCGCGCTCACACACGAGGCGCTCTGCGCCTTCTCATTCCTACTGGTTCGGCTCTTTGCCTTCTTTCAGCAGGCGATTTCGGGCGTCTCTCGCCGCGGCATAGTCGGGGGACAGCTTGAGTGCTCGATTATAATCTGCGACAGCGCTGCGGAAGCTCACGGCATCGAAGCCTGGGACGGCCTTTGCCAAGGCGTCATAAGCTTTGCCTCGCCGTAAATAAAGATAGGGCTCTAGTCCGAACGGGAATCTCAGCCCTTGATTTTGATAGGAAAGAAGGCGACCGCCGACAATCTCGGCAGGGTCTCGCCTCACAGATTCCGGCTTGGCAATTTCGAGCAGAGCTATGGCACGACTGTATGCGTCGATGGCGTCTCGATCTCTTTGGGCTTCGAACAACGCGTCACCCAGTCCTGTGTAGCCCAGCACGCTTTCGGGGTATTTACGGACGGTGTGGCTGAAAGTAGAAATTGCCTTGTCCGTCTCCCCGCGGCGAATCCATCGATAACCTCTCTCGACGTTCGATTGCTCGACGGAATAGCAGCCGGCGGTCAAACCAACCCCTATGGCGCAGAGCAAAGCAGGGAAGGTTTTCATCTTCTTTTTTGCCTAACGTTTCAGATCAGCCACGCCCGACGGGCGGGCAAGACGTCTCTTCTTGTCCGCCGTAGCCTTGGCGAAGGCGGATGGAATGAGTGGGCCATGTTGAACGGAAGCATCATCGGCGATTTAGGTGAGATCAAGGGCGTTGCGCTGTGGATGACTGGTTCGGATCTTCCCTCACATCCATGCGGGGTCTAGAATCCATGCCTCTTCACAAACGCTGCCTGCCATTCAAACTCATTGCGCCTTGCTGCGGAGACGTAGATTTTCTCACGGACAGTCTTCTCGAATGCGTCTACTTCGCTCATAGCTAAACCATGATCGACCGCCAATTGCCGCGCTTTTGTGCGGCACTCCTCAAACTTATTTTCGATTTCATTCATGGAACGCAACCAATAGTAGTTCTGTCCGTTGAAGCCTTGCTCTGACATCATGGATATAATCTCTTTGATAAATTGCTTTATCGCGGCCTTCGCTGCTAGTTGACCTTTGGTTTGCATAGTCACAGATGTTTTGCCGAACAGATAACATGAAAGGCGGTGGGTTGCGCGAGTCTCAAAACCAGTCACCACTGCCGCTACCATGTTCTACATCCGCCTGCGCCATGCTGCTACGGCGGGACAAGCCGGAATCAATCATCTCAAACGTTACTCGGTGGCTGGCACCGTTGCGGTCGGGCGAGGCGGTGGAGGTCCACTCGCCAGAGTGCGGATGGCTACCGATGTTCCAGGAATTCCCCGATGGTGAGGCCGATGTCCTTGGCGATCTGGCGGAGCAGTGGCGGGGCGATGTCGCGGCCCTTGTGCATCGGCACGGTGGTGCCCCGGCCGTCGGGGTGACGGTATTGCACATGGGAGCCGCGCTGCCGCACGACGACAAACCCCCGCCGTTCCAGTATTCGGCAGACCTCGGTCGGCTTCAGGACGGGAACCGTGCCCACGGTCAGGCGACCCTGATGGTTTGGGTGCCGACAAACTCCGCCTCAAGCTTCGGGTCGCCATCTTCCAGCAGCATGGCCACCACCTCTTGCAGATTAGCCTGCAATTCATCGAGGTTCGCCGCCTGGGAGTGCGCCCCGGCGAAGCCCGGGATATAGCCGACCAACAGGCCGGTCACGGGGTCTTTTTCAACGACGGCGGTGAAGTCTCTCATGGGCGCACAGTAGGCCGGCCTGAAGTTCAGGGCAAGTGTCTTTCAGGCCTGCGCGGCGACGGCCGATAGGGAATTTACGGTTCCTCGCTGTTTCCGGTGGGTAAGTGGGCTGGATTCGTCCCCGCTTGGAGGAGTTTGACCACTAAAATGGATTCATCAACGGATGAATCCTTCAAGGATCGGCTTCGACTGATCGTCTCCGCCACTGGGTTTCGGGGGCCGGCTTATCGCCGGCTGATTTTCCAAGTCTGCGATCAGCAGACCCCAAAAACAACTCCGGAGACGATCAGTCGGAGGGGTGAAGCAGAGTTTCGCCCGTTGGCGAAACCGATTAGTGGTTCCAAAAACTGCAGGGGGATGGGCTTGACGGCAACCCACCGAAAGTAGCGAGGAACCGAATTTACTGATGCCAACAACTGGGCGGCGATGATGCGGGCGGAGTTATACCAACGTCCCTAAGCTTTTAGACTTTTGCCATCGCGAGGTGTGCGAAGCGCGCCGTGGCGATCCAAGATGGATTGCTTCGTCGCTGCGCTCCTCGCAATGACAGTCTAAATTCAAGGGGACGTTGGTATTAGCGGGGTGGGGTGGCAAATGAGGTGAATTAGTGGTTGCGCGGCCCAAGCGGAAGTTTCTAACGTTGGTCTTTTAGCTTGATGCAAACCCACGGGCCCAAGCGCATCTATACTCCGCAATCCCTCGAATTCTGGTTCGGCCGCCTGGAGGTCGAATGGGAGGAGCAGTTTGACGCGGCCCAGGTGGAGCGCGGCCACGACATGTATCGCGACGGGGAGATCCGCGAAGTCGCCTTGGGAGCCCAGGATGCCATCATCCACCGCAAGGTGGAGAAAAAGGAGGAATACGCCGTGATCGAGTGGGAGGGCGACCGCCTCAAGGTCCGCTCCTCCTCCACCGATGTCCTGCTGGCCCACGCCATCGCCGTGGCGGGTTTGCACGAGATTGAGGAGCTGCTGGTGGACGAGATGGCCGCGCTGTTGCCCGGCACCTCGACGAAATCCAGCCAGGCCGGCAATGGCCAACCCACCACCGGCAACGGCAATGGCCAGCAAGAGGCGGGCAACGGCAACGGCACCCCCAAAATCGACGCCCCGCCGCGCGACCTGCTGCTGAGCTTCACGACCAACAATGACGGCCTGGTTTTCCTCGCCTACTGGAAAAACGGCCGCAGCCGCATCCCGGCCCTCGGCAACACCGTCAATCACCCGACCGCCACCGAGCGCGCCAAGCTCATCGCGCTGGCCACCTACGCCCGCAAGGCCCACTTCCGCTACAACCAGACC
The DNA here is from genome assembly GCA_001464505.1 of Verrucomicrobia bacterium Ga0077533. Taxonomy (GTDB): domain Bacteria; phylum Verrucomicrobiota; class Verrucomicrobiia; order Opitutales; family Opitutaceae; genus Lacunisphaera. The sequence continues at coordinate 28,033 of LNEH01000124.1, read as the reverse complement.
ACGCACGCCTACGCGCTCGACGCGCTGGCCGACATCCCGGGCTTCCTGCGCGACCTGCTGCCGCATTGGAAAAAGCAGTTCGCCATCGAGCTGGATGTGAAGGTGAACATCATCAAGCAGGGCTCGCGCGCCATCGAGATCGAGGCCGTGGCCGACCGGCGGGGAGATTCAGGCCTGAACCTCCGCTGGATTTTCCGGGCCGGGGAGAAACTGCTCACCGACGAACAGGCCGCCGCGCTGCTCAAGCACGGCCGCACGCCGATGCTGCTGCCCGACCTTGGCATCGTCACGCTCACGCCGGAGAAACTGGAAGGCTACAACCAGTGGCGCCGCAACCTGGCCGACACCTCCGCCGCCGGCGAGATCCCGCCCTACCTGATTTTCTCCCTGTTCAACGACCACCGCATCAAGGTCACGCTCGGCGCCGAGATCGAGGCCTGGCGCCAGAAGGTGCTGACGCCGCCCGCCGCGCCGCCGGAGCTGCCGGAATTTCTGCGCAACTACCAGCGCCGCGGCGTCGAGTGGATGCACCATCTCTGCGAGACCGAGTGCCACGGCCTGCTCGCCGACGAAATGGGCCTGGGCAAGACCGCCCAGGTCATCGCCTTGCTGCGCACGCGGCCGCTGCCAAAGCACCGGCACGTCGTTGTCTGCCCCGCCAGCGTCGTGCCGGTGTGGCGCGAGGAGCTGGCGCGGTTCTACCCGGAGGCGAAGATCGACGTCCTGAAGTCGGGCAATGATTTCAAGACCAACAAGGCGCCGTGCATCTGGCTCGCCAGTTACACGCAGCTCCGCAAGCACCGCGCGCTGCTCGAGACGACCGAGTTCGGCTACGCCGTGCTCGACGAGGGGCAGTTCATCAAGAACCCCGACGCCAAGGTCACGCAGGCCTGCTTCGCCATCCGGACGCAGCACCGGCTGGTGCTGACCGGCACGCCGTTGGAGAACCGGCAGCTCGATCTCTGGTCCATCTTCCGCTACCTGCTGCCCGGTCTGCTCGGCTCACGCGCGGGTTTCGAAACCGCGCTGGTCCAGGACCGCGAGCGCACGATGCACCGGCTGCGCCAGCAGGTGGCGCCGTTCATCCTGCGCCGCACCAAGAACGAAGTGGCGACCGAACTGCCGCCCAAGGTCGAGATGGACATGCTCTGCCCGCTCACCGATGTGCAGCGCGCCGAATACGCCCGCATCTGCACCGAAGGCCTGGCGCGCCTCGGCGAGGACATCGGGCTCGCACTGCGCGAAAAATCCTTCGGCTTCCTCGCCTTGCTCACGCGCCTGCGGCAGGTCTGCTGCGACCCCGACCTGCTGCCGTGGATGAATTCCCCGCTGACGGACAGCGGCAAGCTGCAGTTGCTCGTCGAGAAACTGGAGGAGGTGGTCGCGAGCGGCCACAAGGTGGTCATCTTTTCCCAGTTCGTGACGCTGCTCAACCGCGTGCGCACGGCGCTCGACGAGCATTACCCGGAGCTGCCGCGCTATGAGATCACCGGCATGACCGTGGACCGGCAGAAGCCGGTGAAGGATTTCCAATCGGCGGTGGGCGCGGCGGCGATGCTGGTCAGCCTGAAGGCCGCCGGCACGGGCATCACGCTGCACGCGGCGGATTACGTGTTCCTGCTCGACCCGTGGTGGAACCCGGCGGTGGAGGACCAGGCGATCGACCGGGTGCACCGCATCGGCCAGACGAACACGGTGTTCGTTTACCGCATGGTCACGGCCGGCACGATCGAGGAGCGCATCCAGGCGCTGAAGTCCGAGAAGAAGCAGCTCTTCAATCTGGTGGTCGGCGGCCACTCCGGCGATTTCGAGTGGACCAAGCACTTCAGTTCGCTGAACAGCCTCATCCAGCTCAGCGCGGTGGAGACCGGCGAGGCGGAGATGCTGAATGCGGCGGTGGCGGTTTCGCCCGCGCCGCCAGCGGCCAAGAAACTGTAGCGGCGGTCTGCGACCGCCGACAGGGGAACGGCGCTCATAGAGCGCCGCTACACCCGCGAACAAACCTTGTCAGCCGCGCGCGGCGTGGCAGGTTGGAGGCATGAAGGAGATGGTGCCGCAAATCTATGAGCGCCTGCTGCGCGTGTTGCGCTGGCGGTTGTGGTTCATCGAGAAACTGCGGCCGTCGCCGTGGCAGGAGACGTTGTGCTGGGCGGCGGTGGCGGGCGTGTTGGGCGCGCTGGCGGCGCTGGTGTTCCGGGGCGGAGTGGATCTGGTCCACAGCCTGCTGACCGGGACGACCGGCGGAATGGTGGATTCATTCCGCGAACTGGCGTGGTGGCAGCGGCTCAGCATTCCGGCGGTGGGCGGACTGATGGCGGGACTGGTGCTGCTGTTCGGCAAGCGGCTGCATCAAGGCCAGAGCTCGACCGATTACATGGAGGCGATCTTGATCGGCAGCGGCCAGCTGCCGGTGCGGGCCAGCCTGGTGAAGAGCACGGCGGCGATGTTCTCCATCGCGTCCGGCGGCTCGATCGGGCGCGAAGGGCCCATGGTGCAGCTCGCGGCGGTCGCGGCCTCGTGGCTGGGGCGCTGGCGCAACATGTCGGCGCCGCAACTGCGCCTGCTGGTCGCGTGCGGGGCGGCGGCGGGCATCGCCTCGGCCTACAACGCCCCGATCGCGGGTTCGTTTTTCGTGGCCGAAATCATCCTGGGCACCATCGCCATGGAAAGCCTCGGACCACTGGCGGTGTCGGCGGTCGCGGCGACGCTGACGATGCGCGCGCTGTCCGACGCGCATACCCTCTATGCCGTGCCGACCTTCACGCTGCATTCACTGTGGGAGATCGGGCCGTTTGTGGTGCTGGGCGTGCTGGCCGGCACGGTGGCGCCGTTTTTCCTCCGGTCGCTGCGGACGGTGGAGGGCTGGTTTGCCCGCACCAACCTGCCGGTGCCGGCGCGTCTCGCTCTCGGCGGCCTCATCGTGGGCGCGCTGGCGGTGTGGGTGCCCGAGGTCTGCGGCAATGGAGACAGCGTGGTGGTCTCAACTCTCAACGGCCAGCTGGTGTGGACGACGCTCGTGCTCGTGCTGGTGTGCAAGTGGGCGGCGACGGCGGCGTCGTTCGGCTCGGGCGCGCCGGGCGGGGTGTTCACGCCGACGCTGTTCATGGGGGCAAGCATCGGGTATCTGTATGGTTTCGCGGTCAATGCGGTCTGGCCGGCCGGAGCCGAGGATCCGCGGGCCTTCGCGCTGGTCGGCATGGGCGCGTTGCTGGCGGCGGCGAGTCATGCGCCGGTCATGGCGATCATCATGCTCTTCGAGATGACCCTGAGCTACGACATCATCATGCCGCTGATGCTGTGCAGCGTGATCGCCTATTACACGGCGCGCGGCATCGAGAGCCAATCGCTCTACAGCGAGGCGTTGCAGAAGAAGGCCGCGGAGGCGCCGGAGACGGTGCGCCTGCCCGGAGTGGTGGCCGACCTCGTGAAGCCACAGGCCGCGCCGGTGCAGCTGACCGCCCGCTTCGAGGAGATCGCGCGGCTGTTCCTGCAATCCCGGCATGAGGAAATCTATGTGACCACGCCCGAGGGCAATTATGCCGGCGCGATTTCGCTGCACGACATCAAGCCCTACCTGAGCGATCCGGCGGTCGCGGCGCATGTCATCGCCGGGGATTTGCTGCAGGACGATGTGCCCCCGGTGTCGATGCTGGCGCCGCTGGCCGAGGCCTTGCGGGTCTTTGCCCAGCACGCCGGTCAGACCCTGCCGGTGGTTGAGCCGGACACCGGCCGGTTGAACGGGATTTTGGTGAAGAACGACCTGCTGCTGGCGTTGCTGGAGGGGCGGGGCGTGCCGGGCCACCTGGCGGCGGCGCGGACGGGCTGAGGCGCGAAGGCCGCCCGCACAGCGGGAGGTAACGCCGGCCTGAGCTGCGGGTTTGACCCGGCGGGGGAAAAGGCATTTCTGATGAGCTCATCGATGAGCACCATCAAGCAGGGCGTTTACCTCGGCACGGACAGCGGCGCGACCACCTCCAAAACGGGCGGCGTCTGGGCGGACGGCAGCATCATCTCGACCAAGCTCCGGCAAAGCTCGACCAATGCCGTGGCCGGAACCGCCGCCGTGGTGCGGGGTTGGCTGGATGGCGTCGCGGGCTTTCTCGCCGACAACCGGTTGAGCTGGGCTCAGGTGCAGGGCGTCGGCCTGGCCCTGCCCGGTCCGTATGACCGCTATGGGGTGCTCGGCCGGTCGCCGAATCTGCCGGCGAGCTTCGCGGGCTGGAATTTTCACGCGGACTACAGCGCCGCGCTGGCGACCGCCGCCGGCCGCCCGGTGCCGCTGGTGGCCGGCAACGACGGCAACTACGGCGGAGTCGGCGAGGCCCAGCGGGTGCGCGGAACGAACCGAACCACCGTGCTCATGCTCGCGCCCGGATCCGGGCTTGGCGTCGCCTATGTGGACGCCAACGGCCTGCCGCTGGAGGGCGACACCCTGAACGGCATGGAAGGCGGCCACATGCCGGCGATCCTGCAGCTGCTCGGCGGCATGAAGCCGCTGCGGTGTGGTTGCGGTCGCGACTGGGGTTGCATCGAACCCTACACCACCATTTCCGGCCTGCCCCAGTTGCTGGAGGAGTTCCTGCCCAAGCACCCCACGCATCCCTTCCACACCTCGGCCGCCCCGCTCAAGGAAAAGGCGCTGTCACTCCGCGCGCTGGCACAGCAGGGCGACCCGCTCGCGATGGACATATTCAATTTCCAAGCCCGGGCGCTCGGCCTGCACCTGGCCTCGCTGTTGTTGGCCGTGGATGCCGAATATGTGGTGATTGGCGGCGGATTGATCGACCCCGAGTCCACCACGCCCGAGTTTCGCGAGCGCTACCTGCGCATCATCCGGGAATCGGCGCTGCCCTATCTCTGGCCGCAGCAGCGGGCGAAGCTCAAGGTGGTGCCGGCTTCGCTCGGGGAGCTTTCACAGGCGATCGGGGCCGCGCTGGTCGCCCTCTACACCGCCAAGGCCCGGGGCTGAAGGGCGGGCGAGGGCGGATAGTCCGCGGGAGCGAGCTTGCTCGCGACACAGGATTAAAGCGTCGCGAGCAAGCTCGCTCCCGCAATTTGACCGGGCCGGGCATTTGCCGTGTTTGTCACCTGGGTGACACGGAACTGTAACATTAGCCCCTTACTCTCTGCCCACGTTTCGGCCCAATCACCGGGACGTTTTTCCACACTAGGCACAACCCAAGTCCGTTCCACATGTTAAACCTCAAATCCAAACTGTTCGCCACGGCGGCCTTCCTTCTCGGAAGCTCCTTTGCAATCGCCCAGGACAGCGGCCCGCTCGTCGAGGCCCTCGTCCGTAAGGGTATCTTAACCGGTCAGGAGGCGGAAGAACTCAGGGCCGAACTGCTGCAGGACGTGGCGGCGGCCACGCCGGTGATGGCCGTCCCCGGAGCCAAGCCCGTCACCAAACTGGCGCTGGGCGCCCGCCTCCAGATCCAGTATGCGGGGCTCAGCACCGATATCGCCAATGCGGCGGACCCCGCCGACACGAACCACTTTTTCCTGCGCCGCGTTTACCTCGTGACCAAGGCCAGCTTTGGCAGCAACTGGTCGATGAACATCACCTATGACGCCGCGGAGTCGCTGTTCGACGCCGCTGTCGTGCAATACAAGAATGGATCGAACACGGTGGACATCGGGCTGCGGAAGGCTCCGCTCGGTTTCGAGGAGCTCACCTCCTCCGGCAGCCTCAAGGCGATCGAGCGTTCCGGCGTCACCCGTTATTTCATCGAGCCGAACAACGGCCGCCGGCTCGGTGCCTCCGGTTACCGCATCGGTCTGTTTACGGACGGCAGCGTCGGCAATTTCTTCTACGGTGCGGCCGTCACGAATCCTGAGCGCGTGGGCTCCTCGACCGACAACGGCAATGCCACCAACAACAACCAGGCTTACTGGGCGCACGGTGGTTTCAAGGGCAAGCTGGCGGAAGGTGCCTTCACGGTCGGTGCGGCCGTGGGTCTGTTGCCCGACCAAGGCGGCAAGACTCTCGGAGCCGGCAACGACCTGACGATCTGGTCGCTCTATGGCGATATCACGGCCGGAAATTTCCAACTTTCCGCGGAGTATCTCACGGCGGATGTGGACCGCGGGGCCTCGGCCACCGTCGATGCGTCGCCGTCCGGCTACTGGGTGCTGGCCTCCTACAAGATCACGCCGAAGCTGGAGGGCGTGGTGCGCTACAGCTCGCTTGATACCGACGGCCGCGGGGTGAACCTCTCCGACAGCGTGCGCTCCGCCCCGGGCGGCGGCACCATGGACAAACTCGATGAATTCTTCGTCGGCGCCAATTACTACATCCAGGGCAACGACCTGAAGTGGCAGTTCGGTTATGTCTACGGCAAGAGCGAAGACACCATTGCCGGGGCCCCCGCCGAGGCCGAGACGAGCGGCCTGCGCTCGCAGTTTCAGATCAACTTCTAATCAGCAAAACCAGAAAACTCAGCTCTACTCATTCCTCCCATGAAAAAATTTATCTACCTCGCCTCGATCCTCACGATGGCCGTCTCGCTGTCCGCCCAAAAGCTCGTCATCAAGGGTTCCGACACCCTGGGCGCCAAGCTCGTGCCCATGCTCGCCGAAGACTACAAGGCCCGCCATTCCGGCGTGACCTTTGAGATCGCCGCCGAGGGCTCGACCACCGGCATCTCGGCCATCATCGACAGCACGGCGCAGATTGGCATGTCCAGCCGCCGGGCCAAGGCGACCGAGATGTCCGCCGGTGCGGCGAAGGGTGTCACGCTCAAGCCCATTGTCGTCGCCTATGACGGTATCGGCGTGATCGTGAATACCGGCAATCCGCTCTCCGCCATGACGCAGCGGCAGATCGAGCAGATCTTTACCGGGGATATCACCGACTGGTCGCAGGTCGGCGGCTCGCCCGGCAAGATCTCGATCTACACCCGCAACACCTCCTCCGGCACCTACGCCGATTTCAAGGAGCTCGCCATGAAGAAGCGCGACTACGCCTCCTCTTCGCAGAAGATGGCCGGCAACGAGCAGATCGCGGCCGAGGTGGCCAAGAATCCCAACGGCATCGGCTACGTCGGTCTGGCTTATCTGCATGCCGAAGGCATCAAGACCGTCGCCATCGACGGTTCGTCCCCGAGCGAGGAGTCCGTGATCGCGAAGCAGTATCCCTACGCCCGGCCGACGTTCTACTACACGAACGGCGAGCCGACCGGCGAAGCCGCCAAGTTTGTCGAGTTCACCCTCAGCGACGAGGGCCAGAGAGTCGTCCGCAAGGTCGGCTTCGTGCCCGTCCGCGCGCTGAATTGACGAGGGCGGAGCGGCCCGCTCCGCCGTGGGCGGCGCACCGGGCCGGTGCGCCCTACCGCGCTGCTGCGCTAAAGTCTCAAATTATCCCGTAATTGGTATTACAGTGTGTCTCCGGCCACCCGCCGCCCAGGCCCGGACTGCGGGCGGCCGCTTTTGTAACCCAACCGTAACCTGCCCCGGTTGACCGGCCTCTGAGGTCGACCCGATGCTGACCTTGCTATTCCGCATGTCCGCTACCACTGAAACTCCTTCGTTAGCCCGCTTGGCCACCCGCGAGGTGCTGCTGCGCAAGCGGCGCGGATGGTTCTTCGGGATGACCGGCGACCAGTTCGTCAAATACGTCTTCCAGGGCAACGCCGCGGTTTCGATTATAGTGCTGGGCCTGATCACCTTCACGATCTTCAAGGACGCCGTCGGGTTCATCCCGATGAACCACGCCAACCTCGCCGTCTACCGGCTGGCCGGCCTGGAATATGTCGATCTCTACCGCGAGCAGGTGACCGCGCACAGCACGATGTCGCGCTATCTGGCCGGCATCCGCGCCCGGCAGCTGGACATCCTGATGCAGAAGGAAGGCCTGGCTCCTGCTGCCGCCATGGCGCGGCTCGCGGCATACGACGGCTTTGCTAACAGCTTCGCCGACACCATCAACGAGCAGGAGACCCTCCTCGGCACCATGACCGACTTGGTCACCGCGGTGAAGGAGCGACAGACCGTGGCCCAGGACCTGGCGGTGGCGAAAAAGAACCTGCTCGGCGCCATGTCAGGTGCCACCCCCGAGCGGGCGGTCGAGCTGCAACAGCAGGCGGACGCGATCCAGATCGAGGTGATCGATTACCAGGCCGAAATCAAGCCCCTGCTCGCGCTCCGCCCGGAGATCGCCGCGACCAATGCGAGCCAGATGACGGCGATGAAGGAAATCCTGGGCCAGGCGCCGAAATTCGCCGACGCCGAACTGAACCGGCGCATGGAGAAATTCCAAGGATTCGTGCAGGGCTATTTCAACGAAGCGGCGGTCGTCGCGGAGAAAATGGCGGCGTGGGATCAAACCAAGCCCGTCGGCCGGCTGGAAGCCTTCAACGCCTTTGCCTTTGGCCGGAAGTGGATCACGGCCAGCTTTTGGCAGGACTGGTATGGCATCATCCCGCTGCTCACGGGCTCGCTGCTCATCGCCTTTCTCGCCCTCCTGCTCGCCCTCCCTTTGGGCGTCGCGGCCGCGATCTATGTCAACCAGGTGGCCCGGCCGATGGAGCAGAAGATCCTCAAGCCCTACATCGAGTTCATCGCGGCCATCCCCAGCGTGGTGCTCGGGTTTTTTGGCATCGCGATGCTCGGCGAGACCCTGCGCCGCCTCTCCCAACTGCCCGCGCTCGACTGGGTGCCGGGCTTCCCGATGGCGGAACGACTGAACGCGACCACGGCCGCCTGCCTGCTCGCGCTCATGGCCATTCCGACGATTTTCTCGCTGGCGGAGGACGCCATCAACAACGTGCCCCGCTCCTTCAAGGAGGCCTCGTTCGCGCTGGGCGCCACGCGGCTGCAGACGATCATCCACATCATTGTGCCGGCGGCGCTGTCGGGCATCATGGCCGCCATGCTGCTCGGCTTCGGCCGCGTGGTCGGCGAGACGATGGTGGTGCTGCTGTGCGCCGGCAACCGCATCCAGACGCCGGACCTCAGCGCGGGGCTGGGGGTCATCTTCCAGCCCGTGCATACCATGACCGGCATCATCGCCCAGGAAATGGGCGAGGTGGTGCGCAACAGCATCCACTACCGGGCGCTCTTCATGGTCGGCGCGGTGCTCTTCCTGATTTCACTGCTGGTCAACTGGCTCGCCCAGAAAATCGTCCGTCGCTACCGCATCTCCATCGGATGAAGCCCGCGCCCTCCGCTTTCGCGGCCATCTTTGGCCGGCCCACGCCCGCCAAGCGGGTGGAAACAGGCGTGTTCTGGCTGCTGCGACTCTGCACCTATTTCGTGCTGCTCTGCGCCGCCTTCATCTTCTGGGACATCGGCAGCAAGGGCGGGGCGGTGGTTTTCCAATCCTCGGCCCCCTTCATCAACGTGCCGTTCCTGACCGAGTCGCCCGAGACCCTGAACGTCTTTGTGCGTGACGGCCGGGAGCAGACGATGGGCGACCGGGCCTTCCGGCAGTTCAAGGCGGAACATGCGGCGGAGATGAAAGGCGTGGCCGTGGAGACCTACGTTTATTCGGCCGGCGGCATTTTCCCCAACATCGCCGGCACGGTGCTGCTGGTGCTCGGCTCCATCCTCATCGCGCTCGTGCTGGGCGTGCTGAGCGCCATCTACCTCAGCGAATACGCCACCGAGGGTCCGTTCATCCGTTTTCTCCGCCTCTCCATCGTCAACCTCGCGGGGGTGCCCTCCATCGTGTTCGGTCTTTTCGGCTTCGGCATGTTTGTCATCGCGCTGGATTTTGGCGTCTCGCTCCTGGCCGGCTGGCTGACCATGGCCTTCATGGTCCTGCCCATCATCATCACGGCGTCAGAGGAGGCCCTGAAGGCTGTGCCCCAGGGCTACCGCGAGGGCTCGTTGGCGCTCGGCGCCACCAAGTTCCAGACCATCCTGACCAACGTCCTGCCCTATGCCCTGCCGGGCATCCTGACCTCGTCGGTGCTGGCCATCGCGCGCGTGGCGGGAGAGACGGCGCCCATCATGTTCACCGCCGCCTTTGTGATGCGCGATGAGCTGCCCTGGCAGGTGCAAAAATGGACCGACTTCATCTTTCAGGGCGTCATGGCGCTGCCGTATCACATCTACGTGGTCGCTTCCAAGATTCCGCAGAACGAATACACGCGCGACGTGCAATACGGCACGGCGTTCGTGTTCCTCTTCACCGTGGCGGCCATCGCGATGACCGCGGTCATCCTGCGCCAGCGGCTCCGCAAAAAATACCAATGGTAACCAGTCTTGCCCCCATGACCGAATCCGTTGCTCCCTCCGCCGCGCCGCGCCCGCTGGCCGTGGCCCCCGTGGCCGCCGCCAGTCCCGCCGCCCGCGCGGCCATCGAAATCGACGACGTCGATTTCCACTATGGCGCCAGCAAGGCACTCCACGACATCACACTCAACATCCCGGAGCGGCAGGTGACCGCCTTCATCGGGCCTTCGGGTTGCGGCAAGAGCACCTTGCTCCGCTGCCTCAACCGCATGAACGACTTGATCGACGGCGCCCGCGTGTCCGCCGGCCGCATCCGCATCGACGGGGTCAATATCTTTGACCCGCGCGTGGACGTCATCGAGCTGCGCAAGCGGGTCGGCATGGTGTTCCAGAAATCCAATCCCTTCCCCAAGTCCATCTACGAAAACATCACCTATGGACTCCGCATCCAGGGACAGAAAACCAAGGCCAGGCTCGATGAGGTCGTCGAGCACAGCCTGCGCGGCGCGGCGCTGTGGGACGAGGTGAAGGACCGGCTGCATGAGAGCGCCCTGGGTCTGTCGGGGGGCCAGCAACAGCGCGTTTGTATCGCCCGCGCCATTGCCGTCGAGCCCGAGATCATTCTGATGGACGAACCCTGCTCGGCGCTCGATCCCATCGCCACCGCCAAGGTGGAGGAGCTGATCCACGGGCTGAAAAAGCAGTTCACCATCGTCATCGTGACCCACAACATGCAGCAGGCCGCCCGCTGCTCCGACCGCACGGCCTTCTTTTATCTCGGCAAGCTCATCGAATACGCCGATACCCGCACCATCTTCATGAACCCCGCCAACCCGCAGACCGAGGCCTATGTCTCGGGCCGCTTCGGTTGATCCGCCCCGCCCATGACCAACTTTGACGAAGAACTCCAGCTGCTGAAGGACAAGCTCCTCGCGATGGCCAGCCACGCCGAGAGCGCCGTCTCCCGCGCCATCCGGGCCCTGACCGAGCGCGACGACGCGCTCGCCCGACAGGTGCAGCAGGACGACAACATCCTCGACCGCTATGAAATCGAAATCGACGACATTGCCATCCACCTGCTCTCGATGGCCCCGGTGGCGTCGACCCTCCGGCTCATCACGGTGGCGATGAAGATCTCGCAGAACCTCGAGCGGGTGGGCGACGAGGCCGTCAAGATCGCCCGCCGCGCGACCGACCTCAACGCCGAGCCCCAGCTCAAGCCCTACGTGGACCTGCCCCGCATGGCGCAGATGTCCCTGAAGATGCTGCACGGCACGATCGACGCCTTCGTGCAGCGCCAGCCGGAGGAAGCCCGCGCCATCATCCCCAGCGACGCCGAGGTGGACCGGCTCAACCGGCAGCTGCACCGCGAGCTCTCCAGCTTCATGGTCGAGTCTCCCGCCAACATCTCGCGCTGTCTCTCCCTCATGGCGATCTCGCGTTCGCTGGAACGCGTGGCGGATCACGCCACCAACATCGCCGAGGAGGTGGTTTATCTTTACGAAGCGCGGGACATCCGCCACTCCAAAGGCCAGCCGCATGAAGCCAAAGATCCTGGTCGTTGATGACGAGCCTGATGCCCTCGAGGTCATCGCCTTCAAGCTGAAGGAGGCCGGCTACGTCGCTCTGACCGCGGGCGACGGTGTGCGCGCGGTGGAGCTCGTGCGCGACGAGCGGCCCGCCCTCGTCGTGCTCGACCTGATGCTGCCCAAACTCGACGGCCTGGAGGTGTGCAAGCTCCTGCGCCGCGACCCGGCCACCGCCGGCATCCCCATCATCATGCTCACCGCCCGCGCCGCCGAGATGGACCGGATCGTCGGCCTGGAACTGGGGGCCGATGATTATATGACCAAGCCCTTCAGCCCGCGCGAACTGGTGCTGCGCATCAAAAAGACGCTCACCCGGACCCAGCAGGCGGACGAGCCGGCCACCCACCTGCGCATCGGAACCCTCGATATCGACGTCGGCCGCCACGCCGTGCAGGTCAAGGGCCAGCCCGTCACACTCACCGCCACGGAATTCAAGCTGTTGGAACTGCTGGCCCAGCGCCGCGGCCGGGTGCAGACACGCGACCGGCTGCTGCAGGACGTGTGGGGCTACGACAATCCGATCGACACCCGCACGGTGGACACCCACATGCGCCGGCTGCGCGAAAAACTCGGCCCGGCGGCGGAATATCTGGAGACAATCCGGGGCGTCGGCTATCGCTTTGGTTCGAAAGGATGATCGGATATGGCTTAATTCTCCTGGCCGCCCTGGCCGTTGCCGCAGTGTGGATCTGGCGGCTGCGCGGGCAATTGACGGAGGCCCGCGCGTCGGACGCAAGGGAACGGGCGGCCCTGCAACGGCAACATGCCATCGCGTTGGGCGAGCAGCAGGAGCGGCTCGCGGCCGTCCTGGCGCAGATGCTGGAGGCGCTGATCGTCGTGGACCCGGCCGGGCGCATCCAGCTGGCCAACCGGGCTGCCGCCCGGCTCTTCGGTTTTCAACCGCCCGGGGCGGGCCGGCCCCTGCTGGAAGTGGTGCGGCACCACGAGTTTGCCGCGTTGCTGGCGCGGCTGGAGCATGAGCCCGAGGTGAGGGACCACGAATTGCGCCACGAAGGGGCGGTGACGCGCACGTTGAACGTGAACGCCGTGCGCCTGCTCGATGCCAGCGCCCGGCCCGCGGGGGTTCTCTTCGTGGTGCATGATCTCACGGCCCTGCGGAAACTCGAGGGCATGCGGGAGGAATTTGTGGCCAACGTGAGCCACGAGCTGCGCACGCCACTCTCCCTGATCAAGGGCGCCGCGGAAACCCTGCTGGACGGTGGCCACCAGGATCCGGAGGCACGGCTGAGATTCCTCGGGATCATCGACCGGCATGCGAGCCGGCTGAATCTGCTGATCGAGGATCTGCTGCTCCTTTCGGCCATCGATTCGGGCCGGATTGCACTGCGGTCAGAGCCGGTGGACTTGCGCGATCTGGTGGAGGAAACGATGGGGGATTTCCGCCCGGCGGCCGGCGGGCGCGACATCGTTCTGAGCAACAGCCTGCCGGCCACATTACGGGCGCGGGGTGACGCCGGCCGGTTGCGGCAGGTTCTCTCCAACCTGATCGACAACGCGATCAAGCACGGGGGCAAGGGCACGGTCGAGGTGGGCGGGGCGCCGCTGGCGGCGGGCTGGTTGCAATTCTGGGTGCGCGACGAGGGGCCGGGAATTCCCGAGGAGGCGCGCGGGCGGGTGTTCGAAAGGTTCTTCCGCGCCGACAAGTCGCGCGCGCGGCCGCAGGGCGGCGGCACGGGTCTGGGCTTGGCGATCGTGAAGAACCTCGTGCAGGCGCACGGCGGAGACGTGCGGGTGGAAAGCGCCGAGGGGCGCGGCACCACTTTCTTCATCAAGCTGCCGGCCGGGTAAGACACCGTTGGTTCCCGGTTGCCCCCGCTCGAGCGCTGGCGGGGTGCAGTCGCCGCAAGCTAGGGGTTGACACGGGTGATTTGGTCATAAACTTTCTGAGCCCTTTTACGGCGGCCATAGCTCAGCTGGTTAGAGCACAAGATTGTGATTCTTGGGGTCGCGGGTTCGAATCCCGTTGGCCGCCCCATTTCACCATGGTTTTCGAACCTAATTCTTTGATTTCCTGATGGCGAAACTCCGTCTCCTGACCTTTAACGTCGCCCACGGCCGGGGTCCGCTGCCCGTGCATCAGAGCCTGCGTTCGATGGTAAAGATCCGCAGCAATCTGCTCAAGATCGCCGCGCTGATCAAAAGACTGAAGGCCGACATTGTGGCCGTGCAGGAGATCGACGAGAACTCGCGCTGGAACGGGAGCTACAACCACCTGACCTTTCTCAGCGAGCATTGCGGTCTGCCGTTCACCGCCATCGGCCTGACCAACGAGCGCGGCGGACGCTACCCCCGCAATTACGGCAACGGGGTGCTCTCGCGCTGGCCCATCCTGCACGCCGAGACCGCGACCTTTGGCCGGAGTCAGCTCGGGGACAAGGGCTTCCTCTTCATCGAAACCGAGGTGGCGGCCGGCCGGCGGCTGCCGTTGATCAACCTGCACCTGCACCACGTCTCGCGGAAACAGCGGCTGTTGCAGGCGGAAATTCTGATGAAATTCATGACCGAGCGCCACAAACAGCGCGCCGCGCACTGGGTGGCGCCGCCGATCCTGTGCGGCGACTTCAACAATCCGCCGCACACGCCCGACGCCACCGCGATGCTGCTGGGTTATTGTGAGGAGACCAACAACTACACGCTGCTGCCGAAGACCGGGCGCACCTTCCCCGCGGCGCTGCCCGCCCGGTTGCTCGATTTCGTGCTGCTCCCGCAGGAGTGCCACCCGGTCCACGCCGAGGTGGTCCGCTGCTATCTGTCCGATCACCGGCCGGTGCTGGTGGAGTTCGACCTGGTGTAGGCGGCCCCATGACCGCCGTCGAACTACAAGTGACACTCGCCCGGCGGTCATAGACCGCCGCTACAGGATGGACCGATATTCGCAGCGGGCTGACCGCCCGGTCCTGTAATATTCGCTCGACCCTCGGCGTCGGAGTTTGGACGCTTGGCTTTTCATGGACCGCCTCGCCCAAACCTTTGCCCGCACGCGTCGCGAAAAGCGCGCCGCGTTTGTGGCCTACCTCTGCGCCGGCGATCCGGATTTCGACACGTCGCTGGCCGCCTGCCGTGCCGTGCTGGACGCGGGGGCCGACGTGCTGGAGCTGGGCGTGCCGTTTTCCGACCCGCTCGCCGACGGGCTCACCAACCAACTCGCCGCCCAGCGCGCGCTCGAGGGCGGCATGACGGCGGCCCGGGTCTTGGAACTGGTCCGTCGTCTGCGCGAAAAGAGCCAGGCGCCGATTGTCTTCTACACTTATTACAACCTGGTTTTTTCGCCCGGCGTGGAAAACTACGTGCGCGCCGCCAAGGAAGCCGGCGTGGACGGCATGCTCACGCTCGATCTGCCGCCCGAGGAGGCCGATGAACTTCTCGCCGCCTGCGCGAAACACGATCTCAAGACGGTTTTCCTCGTGGCGCCCACCACCCCCGCCAGCCGCCTGCCGCGCATCGGGGCCGCCGCGACCGGCTTCATCTACTACGTGTCGCGCGAGGGTGTGACCGGTGTGCGCGACCAGGTGGCGGCCAACATTCCCGAGGCCGTCGCCCGCATCCGCCAGCACACCACGCTGCCCGTGGCGGTCGGGTTTGGCCTTTCCACCCCGGAACAGGTGAAGCAGGTGGCGCGCGTCGCCGACGGCGTGGTCGTGGGCAGCGCGCTGGTGAACGTCATCAAGGAGAATCTCGACAACCGCGCCGGTTTGCCGGCAAGGTTGCGCATCGCGGCGGCCGGATTGGTCGCGGGTGCCGCCTAAACCATGTCCGACACGCCCCCGAGCAAAGTCCGGAAAATCCTGCTGATCGACGATGACGAACGGCAGGAGCACCTGCTGACATTGCAGCTGGCCAAGTTCCGCCGGGAACAATTTGCCCTGGAGTATGCGCCGACTTACGAGGCCGGGCTAAAAAAATTGTTGAGCGGCAACTATGCCGTATGCCTGCTCGACTACCACTTGGGCGAGCGGAACGGGCTGGAGTTGCTGCGGGAATCGCGGATCAGCGGGTGCGACACCCCCATACTGATCCTCACCGCCGACGACAGCGATGAGGTGGACATCGCCGCCATGGAAGCCGGCGCAGTGGACTACCTGGTCAAAGCCGCGCTCAACACCCGCCTGCTTGAGCGCGCCATCCGCTATGCCCTCAAACTCGAAGTGACCCTCGCCCAGTTGCGCCAGCTCGCCCAGCGCGACGAACTCACGCGCCTTCTCAATCGCCGCGAATTCCAGCGCATCCTCAGCGAGGAGTGGGAGCGCAGCGTGCGGTTCAAGCGGCCGTTCGCCCTCGTGATGGTGGACATCGATCATTTCAAGAAGATCAACGACACGCACGGCCATCAGGTGGGCGACGAGGTGCTGCGCCATGTGGCCAGCCTGCTCGCCGGCCAGGTGCGCACGGTGGACCGCGTGGCGCGCTACGGCGGCGAGGAGTTCGCCCTCGTCATGATTGAGACCGACGGCAAAAACGCGGCGGAACACATCAAAAGGCTCGGCGTTCTTCTGGCCGATCTGCCCTGCATGGTCGAGGGCAAGAATCTGACCGTCGAAGTCACCCTGAGCGCGGGCGTGGCCGACAGCATGGGCGGCGCGAGCAACGCTGCTGAGCTGGTGGAATCCGCCGACAAGGCCCTCTACGCGGCCAAAAAGGGCGGACGCAACCGCATCGTGATGGCGGCCGACGGCACCGAGTTGTTCTTCAAGTCCGGCTAAGTGGTGGGTCCGCCTGCGCCGGGGCTTCCGCCGTCACTCTTCGAGCCATGGCGGACTAGTCGGCGAGAACAGGCGCCATGATCCGCAGGCTCAGCGGCATCAGGGTGATCTCCAGGCGCGCGGCCGGGGGCCGCGGCTCGCCATCCGTGTGAAACGGCGCCGGGGCCTGGCGCTCGATGAGGAACCGTGAACTGCGGCACCACCTGAGTTCCGGTGACCGGCTGATGCCGCCAAAGCGCATGCGCCAGAGCAAGACGGCTGCGCGCGCCAGTCCGACCTTGCGCAAGGTGACGAGGTTGAACCGGCCGTCGTCCGTCCGGGCACCGGGGGCGAGCACGGCTTTGTTGCCGTATTGGTCCGAGTTCAGCACGGCCAGGGTGAAGACCCGGTCAAACACCGTGGTGCCGGCATCGTGCGTCACCCGACAGATTTCCTCCCGGTGCGAGAACAGCAGCGGCCAGCCCACGCGCAGGTAGCCGGCGAGCCCGCGCGAGTGAAGCTTCGCAAATCCGGCGGCGATCTCCGCCTCGTAGCCGAGGCCCATGGCGTTGAAAAAGGGCAGGCCGTTCACCACGCCGCTGTCAATCGCCCGGGGGCGGGCCCGGAGCAGGCACTCCAGCGCCGCCGCTGGCCGCAGCGGAATACCGAAATGGAGGGCCAGCCCGTTGCCCGAGCCGCAGGGCACCAGGCCGAGGGCGGCCGGCGTGCCGACCAACGCGCTGGCGACCTCGTTCATCGTGCCGTCACCACCGACGGCGACAATGACATCGCAACCCTCGCGCACCGCGGCGGCGGCCAGTTCCGTGGCGTGGCCGGGCCGTTCCGTCAACGCGAGCGAGGCCGGCAGACCCCGCGCCGTGTAGAAATCCCTGATCTGTCCGGCCAGTTGCGGTCGGCGCCGCACATGGCCGGAAGCGGGATTGAGGATGAAGCGGATTTTCAAGCTGGCGCGTTGCTGGGGGGCGACAATGGTGGAGTTTCCGTATGGAGCGAGCCATTCATGTTCTCACCGGTTGCACGGCGGTCGGCAAGACCGAGCTGGCGCTGCGCTGGGCGGAGACCAGCGGGGCGGAGATCGTGTCGTGCGACTCGCTGCTGTTCTACCGCGGGGCCGACCTCGGCACCGCCAAACCGACGAAGGCGGAACTGGCCCGGGTGCCGCACCACCTGATCGACATCTGCGATCTCGCCGACCGGATGGATGTAACGTATTACGTTACAAAAGCCCGCGCGGTGACAGACGATATTCTGCGCCGCGGACGGCGGGTGTTGGTGGTTGGCGGCAGCGGATTCTATCTGAAATCATTCTTTGCCCCGGTGGCGGACGAGGTGGCGGTGCCGGCTGAGCTGCGGGAAGGGTTGAGGCACCGGTTGGCAGTGGAAGGTCTCGCCGCACTGGTGGCCGAATTGCGGCCACTGAACCCGGCGGGATTGGGCGCGTTGGACGTGCAGAACCCGCGGCGGGTGCTGCGGGCGTTGGAACGCTGTCGCGCCTCGGGGCGGACGCTGGCGGCACTGCAAGCGGACTTCGACGCGCAGCCGGCGCCGTTTGCGGATTGCACCGTGAAACTCTGCGAGTTGGTGCGCGAACCGGCGGATCTGGACAACCGCATCGCCCAACGGGTGGCTGCGATGCTGGACGCCGGACTGGTGGCCGAGGTGCGGGGTTTGCTGGCGCAGGGTCTCAAGCATAATCCCAGCGCGGCGCAGGCCATTGGCTATCGCGAGACGATTGATTTCATCGAAGGACGGTTGCCCGAGACAGAGCTGGCGGCCACCATCATGAAGAACACGCGGGCCTTGGTGAAAAAGCAGCGCACTTGGTTCAAAACCCAGCTGCCCGCGCATCGGCAACTCGCGGCGGCCACGGCCAATGTGGCGGAACTTTTCCCGTGAAAGGCTCCGGGAGTGTTCCGGCTGATGTCAACTAATAGTTGACTTAGGCTCGGGGGAGGGCGGCGCTGGCCGGCTTGCCCAGGGGGCGATGGGGCAACTGGCGGATCAGCAGCGTGAGGCCGAGGGAAAACAGCCCGCCCATGAGTGTCGTGCCAACAATGATGGTGGCCACCAGGCCGACCGGGGAGTAGGCATTGCGGTAGTGGGTGATCTTTCCCTGGATCGCGGCTTCCGCCAATTGCTGCGCGCGCCACTGGGTGACTTTAAGTTCCAGCGCCTGGTCGATCCACGTGGGGTTGATAAAGCGACTGTAGCTGACGAGGAAGCTGTAAACCAACAGGGCGGCGATGAACGAGGCGAGCACGCCGGAACCGATTCCGGCGCCGAGGCTGAGCCGGCCGTCGTAGATCACGGCGCGCTTGGCCCGCAGCAGCAGGAACAGCATGGTCAGCGGAATCAGGTTGGAGAGGAGGCCGGTGTAAGCCCCGATCTCCGGGCGCGTGGTGTGGAAACCAAACCAATACTCCAGCGCGATCCAGAGGCAGACGGCGGCGCCGCTGAAAAGGCCGTATTTCAACTCTGGTTTCATGCGGCGGAAAGGTGCGGTGCCGCCGCCGGTGTGACCGTCGGCGAGGATGTTTACGGCGGTCACAGACCGCCGCTACAGAAAAAATCAATCCGCAATCACGGTTCCAGTGATGGGGGCGAACCGGGCGGTGAAATGGCGGAGCTGTTCGGGGGCCTCGGTCAGCTTCACGCCGCGAAGACGATCGCGCAGGCCGTGGACGTGGAGAATCACTTCGGCGAGGTAGTCCACGTGGCTCTGGGTGTAAACGCGGCGCGGGAACGCGAGGCGGACAAGTTCCATGGCCGCGGGTTTCTCCGTGCCATCGGGCTGGCGGCCGAACATGACCGAACCGATCTCCACCGAACGCACCCCGCCCTCGAGGTAGAGCGCCAGCGACAGAGTCCAGGCAGGAAATTCGTGCGGGGGGATGTGCGGCAGCATGGCCTTGGCATCGATGTAGATGGCGTGGCCGCCCGGGGGCTGGACGATGGGCACGCCGGCGGCCGTCAGCTTGTCGCCGAGGTAGGCGACGGAGCGGATGCGGTAACGCAGGTAGTCCTCATCGAGCACCTCCTTGATGCCGATGGCGAGCGCCTCCAGATCGTAGCCCGCGAGGCCGCCGTAAGTGGGGAAGCCTTCGGTGAGGATGAGATTGTTGCGGCACGTGGCGGCGAGGGCGTCGTCATTGAGCGCGAGAAAACCGCCGATGTTCACCAGGCCGTCCTTCTTGGCCGACATGGTGCAGCCGTCGGCGCAATCGAACGCCTCGCGGGCGATGGCGGCGGGGGTGCGGCTGCTCTGGCCGGGTTCGCGCTGCTTGATGAACCAGGCGTTCTCGGCAAAGCGGCAGGCGTCGAGGATGAGTGGCACGCGGTGCGCCTTGCACAGCGCCGACGTGGCTTGGATGTTGGCGAGGCTGACCGGCTGGCCGCCACCGGAATTGTTCGTGATGGTGATCATCGCGAACGGCACCCGGCCCTTGTGCTCCGTCAGGCAGCGCTCCAGCGCGACCAGGTCGATGTTGCCCTTGAAGGGGGCGAGGAGCGCCGGTTGGGTGGCCTCGGCGCAGCGCAGGTCGAGGGCGGTGACCCCGACGGCCTCGAGGTTGGCGCGCGTGGTGTCGAAATGCGTGTTGCTCGGCACGAGGTCCCCGGCCTTGCACGCACTGGTGAACAGGATGCGCTCGGCGGCGCGGCCCTGGTGGGTCGGGATGATGTGGCGGTAGCCGGTCACATCGCGCACCGCCGACTCAAACCGGAAGAACGAGCGGGCGCCGGCGTAGGACTCGTCGCCTTGCATCATGCCGGCCCACTGGGCGGAGGACATCGCGCCGGTGCCGGAGTCGGTCAACAGGTCGATGATGACGTCCTCGGCCTTGAGGCGAAACAGATTGTAGGCGGCGGTCTCCAGCGCGATGGCGCGTTGCTCGCGGGTGGTGAAACGGATGGGCTCAACCGTCTTGATCCGGAAGGGCTCGATGATGGTCTGGAACTGCATGGGCGGCGTGGGGCCCAAAGAAAAACCCCGGACGCCATGGGGCGACAAGGGTTTAATTGCAGGCCGAAAGGATGAAACGCGTGCGGAGGCAAACGGTAGGTCGGGGTTTATCCCCGACAGGTGGGCCCGGAGTGTCGGGCGTAAAGCCCGACCTACAAGCGACACCACGTTACGGCAGCGTCACCGCGTAGCGCTGCCCGCCTTCGCCAAGGCTTCGGCGCGGCTGACGCGAAGACCGGCGGGAATGTGCGTGGCTTATTGAAAATTACGCAAAGAAGTGACGGTGGTCACAGCGAGCCGCTAGCCGAGCCCGACACACCCCGCCCTGACGGGCACCCCTCTTCATAGAGGGGATTTCAGCAGCGCGGGTTTGGGGCCCCTCTATCAAGAGGGGTGGCGCGCAGCGACGGAGTGTGTCTCTTCTTTGGGTAAGTCTCAATAAGGCAGCGTAACCGCATAACGCTGCAGCGAGCTGCCCTCGATGCGGTGCAGGGCGGCGAGGGAGGTGCGGAGGCTGACCTTGGCCTGCAATTCGTTGATGCGGGCGGCTTCGAGGTCGTTCTGCGCTTCGAGCACGCGGCGGGAGGTGGAGAGGCCGGCGTCGAACCTGGCCTTCTCAAGCTCGTATTGCTTGGTGCTGAGTTCGCGGGCCTGGGCGGAGATTTTCACGCTTTCGAAGTTGGTCTCGACGGCGCGGACGGCGGCGCGCACCTGCACCTCGATGTTCTGCTCGATAAGGCGGAGGCGGGTCTGCTCGCGGCCGAGGGTGGCAAGGCTCTGGCGGTAGCGGGCCTTGTCGCCGCGAAAGCCGACCGGCACGCTGAGGGAAAGGTTGACCTGCCAGGTGTAGCCTTCGCGGTCGGGGATCTGACGGTAAGCGTCGCCAGCGTTGCCCTGCCGGCCGTTGTAACCGAGGGCGCCGCCGACACCGAGCGTGGGCAGGGTGGCGTCCTTGGCGAGGTTCAGGTCGAGCCGGAGCTGCTCAATGCCGGCTTGCGTGGAGAGATAATCGGGCTGGTTCTGCTTGGCCAGGTTGAGGGAGGAAGCGAGGACGGGCAGGGCTTCGCCGAACTCCGTGAAGCGCACCGGGCCGAGCGGGCCCTCGAGCTCGAACTGGCCGATGAGGGCGAGGAGGGCCTCCTCGCTGTCGCGGACGGACTGCCGGGCGAGGATGACGCCGCGGCGGGCGTTGGCGACGCCGACGCCGGCCTGGAAGACGTCGAGGTCGGTGGCGACGCCGGTATCGCGGCGGGTGCGGGCCTCGTCGTGGAGTTTCTCGGCGAGCGCGAGGGAGAACTTGCGGACCTCAATTTGTTCGCGGGCGAAGACGAGATTGGAGTAAGCGTCCTCGGTGCGCTGGATGACGTTGAGGGCGCCGACCTTGTAGTCGAGGTTGGCGCGGGCGAGGCCGATCTCATTGCGGTGGATCGCAGTCCGGTTGATGGCGAGACCGGAGCCGCGGAGCAGCGGCTGGTTGACGCTGAGCGTGAAGTCGGCGTTGTAGGCGGGGTTGAGGGTGGTGAAGCTGGAGTTGCTCGCCGAGCGGTTGAGCTGGGTGCTGAGGCCCACGGTGGCGCCGGTGGCGACGCGCTGGTTGAGGGCCAGGCGGGTGGTCGTGCTTTCCGAAGTGGGGGAAGCGGAGCCATCGAGTGCGCTGAGGGCGCCGGGCTGTTGGGTGAAGGAGCGTGTCGCAGTGAGCGAGACTGTGGGGTCGAACTCCGCCCGGGCGGCGTCGATGGCGTTGCGGGCGATGTCGGGGTTGTAGCGCTGGATTTCGAGGTCGAGGTTGCGCTTCATGGCGCGGGTGATGCACTCCTCGAGGGTGAGCTGGGGCGGGGCTTCTTGGGCGCGGGCGGCGGTCAGGGCCGTGGCGGCAGCGAGCAACAAGACGCAAAGGCGGCGGGTGATGATGGTCATGGGAGAAATGAAAGGGATGACGGGGTTAGAACACCTGAAATCAGGCAAAAGTTTAAGCTTTTTGTGACGGTGGCGTCGCTGGGGTGGTTTCAGGAAAGAAAATGCCACCGCGAGGACGGTGGCACGAGCGCAATGGGCGGGCGGCTTTATGGCAGGATGAGCGGCCCGGCCGGGCGGTCCGGCCGGCTTCAGGGCCGGACGGGGGCGGCCGCTTCGGATTTCCGGAGTTCGCGCTCGACGAGTTCGCCGAGATAGGTGCTGCCGTTGTTGGCGGCGGTGCGGATCATCATCTGCTGCTGGAGCTCGGCGTAGCGCGGGTTGCCGGGCGTGAGGTCGGGTTGTTTTTTCTCCTGGGCAAAAACGAGGTAGCCTTTATCCGCGTCAGCCACCATCTCGGCGACCTGACCCGCCTCGAGGCCTTGGAGAGCGCCGAAGGCCTGGTAAGGCATGTCCTGCGGCGGCTGGCGGAAGGTAAAGCCGGCATAACTCTTGACCTCAAGTTTCTCGGTGGCGGCGGTGGCGGCGAAATTGGCGGCGGCCGTCTTGGCGGCGGCGGCAAGCTGCGTGCGCAGGGTCTGGCCACGGGCGATGAAGAGTTTTCGTTTCTCGCCGTCTTTGTAATCGGCGAGCACGCGGTCGCGCACTTCGGTGAAGAGGGGTTGGTAGCCCGGCAGGCTCTCGTTCCACAGCAGGATGACGAAACTGTCGGTGGTGGGCAGCGGGTCGGAGAAGTGACGTTCCTTGCTGAGGCGCGAGATCTGCTCGGTGTAGCTGGCGAGCCATGGCATATCGGCCGGGGGCTGATCGGGGGCGAAGGGGGCGACGGCTTTCGCGGGATGGCGCTGTTCGGCGAGGAAGGCGGTCAGCTCCGGCGAGTTGGCGGCGAGCTTGCGCTCGAAGATGGCGGTGGCGAGGTCGTTGGCGGCCTTGGCGGCGCCGCGGGCGCCGACGGCCTCCCTCAAGGTGGCTTCAACCTGTGCGCGGACTTTGAGGAAATTGTCCACGGTGGTGGCGGGAGCGATTGCTGGTTTGTCGTCCTTCTTGCCGGTTTCGGCGGGCCCATTCGGCGAGCTCAGGGCGGAAACCGGGAAGCGGGCGGGGTTGGAATTGTAGAAGGCGCGAAGCTCGGCCTCGGTGGGGGCGACGGGCGGTAGGTAGTCGGCACCCTTGAACTCGACGAGGCTCAGCCGCGGGCGGGCGGGCACGTCGTAGCGGAAGGCGTTGTCCGCATGGAATTTTTTCAACGTGTCCTCGGTCGGGTTGAGGGCGGGGTTGAAGGCGGCGTAGTCGAGGGTGGCGACTTGGATGGTCCAGATGGAGTCGGCCAGGATGAGCTGCTGCTTGATGTCGTGGGGGAGGACGTAGCCCGGGCCACCGACGAGCTTGGCCAGCGCCTCCAGGCGCACGTCGTCGCGCAGGATGCGGTTGATGTCGGCACCCGTGAGGTCGTTGTGGGTCTTAAGGGAGTCGGCGAACTGGGTGTAGCGGGCTTGGTCGAACTGACCCTGTTCGTTCTGGAAGGCCCGGAGGGTGGCGACAGCCTTGGCGACCTGCTCGGCGGTGGGAACAGGAAGGTGGAGCTCTTCGGCGAGGGCCAGACCGGCGATGCGTTGCAGGGCGTATTGCTGGACTTGGTCGCCTTGGAGGGCGTCGTAGCCGGCCTTAAGGCGGATGCTCCAGGTGCCGTCGGAGACGATGCGGCGGGTCTGCTCGGCATTGCCGAGGTTGTAGCCGAAGAAGGGGCGTTCGAGGAGTTTGCCCGCGTGCTTGCCGTCGCCGGTGCCGCCCGAGGCGCTGTAGATGAAGACCATGGGCACAGCCACGGCGATCAGGATGACGGCGAACACGAGGCGGAAGTGCTTCTGAAAGTAGCGTTGGATCCAGGAAATCATGGGGGAAAGCGGCTCAACGTAGAAATGGAGGAGCCGCTGTCAACAGGCGAACTTGACTCGTAGCCGAGGGCCGGAACGGCGCTATTGATACAGACATGACCTGCCTGCATCAGGCAAAAAAACGTCTAACCCTGCTCCTTCGCCGGGAAGGGGGAGAAGGTCTGGCTGGGTTCCAACTCGCCGATGAGTTGGTCGAGGGATTGGCCGCCGAGGGCGACGGGCAGGGCTTGGGCGAGGCGCTGGTGATAGAGGGCGAGGACGGGATCCACGTTGTCGAGCAGGGCGCCGGCAGGGGCTTCGCCGTAGTGCTCAAATTTATGGCGGAATTCCTCGAGCGTGATCTGGTCGAGCGGCCGGGCGGGCTGGTAACGGAAATCGTTGGGGTCGGCGGCGTCCGCCGGGGGCAGCTCGGTGATGAGCTTGAGGTCGCAGAGGCGGTTGAGGCTCTCGTTGAGGATTTGCGAGGGCACGCGGATGAGCTGGGCCAGCTCACTGACGGCGTAGGCCGGGGCGGCGGCCTTGAAACGGCGGGCGATCAGCAGGAGCACGACCAGCGACATGCTCTCGCGGGTGACGTGGTTGAGACTGTGCCAGGCGGTCTGGCTGCTCCGGTAACGCACGTTTTGC
The DNA here is from genome assembly GCA_001464505.1 of Verrucomicrobia bacterium Ga0077533. Classification (GTDB taxonomy): domain Bacteria; phylum Verrucomicrobiota; class Verrucomicrobiia; order Opitutales; family Opitutaceae; genus Lacunisphaera. The sequence continues at coordinate 3,150 of LNEH01000124.1, read as the reverse complement.
ACGGCGTAGGTGATCTGGCCGCCGACCAGCACGAAAAACCAGAAGATGTAGAGGCCGATCATCAGGATCGGGAAGATGCTGACCGAGCCGTAAAGGCTTTTCGACAGGACGACGCGCTTGAAATAAAGGAAGGCGAGGTAGTTGTTGAGAAAGAGCAGGGCGGTGACGATGACGGCGCCCAGAATGGCGGCGGGCCAGCGCACGCGGGTGTGCGGCACGAGCCGGTAGAACAGCGTCAGGATGAACACGAGCAGGAGAACGGAACCCGACGGCAGCATCCAGACGAACAGACTCTTGAGCTGGAGACCGAGGGGGATTTTCTCAAAGAAGACATTCATAAACGCGCCGGCCGAGAGCAGCGTGAGCGAGGTGAAGAAGAGCAGGGCGCCGAGCGTGATGACGCTCCAATAGTAGACGATGCGCGCCATCCAGCTGCGGCCGCGGCGCACGCCCCAGATGTCATTGAAGGTGTTCTCAATCGTCGTGAAGAGGCCGATCACGATGACGAAGAGGGTGAGGATGCCGATCAGACCGGCGGTGCCGGAGCGGGAACTGGTGATGAAATTGTTGATGAGCTGGACCATCTGCGGCGTGGCGGCCGATGCAGCCGGGCCGGTCTTGTGCTCCTCCTGTCCGGCCCGGTCATATTGTGCCATCTGCGGGGCGATGAAGTTGATGACACGGTTTACCGCCTGGGCCGCGAAGGCGGGGTCCTGGTTGCCGAGGGCAAAGCCCGAGATGAGGACGGCGATGGCCACGAGCGGACCCAAGGCCAGCAGCGAACTGAAACTGAGCGCGGCGGCGCGGATGGCCACATGCATCTCATGCAGGCCTGAGAGCGTGATCGAGACAATCCGCAGCAGGGCGTAGAGCCGGCTCTTGGGTGAACTTTCGCGGATCAGTCCGGCCGCCCAGATATCGTGCGTCCAAAGCCGCCGGAGTCGGGCCAGGAGCGTGGGCAGCGGCATGGACGGGACCCGGAGCGCCCAGGCGCGCTCAGGAGTAGGCCAGGGTGGCAAGCATCGCCATCCCGCCGAGGCCCACGAGGGCCGCCACGGCGAGCGGGATGTAACTCAGGAAGATCGTGCAGAAATAAAGCCCGATCGAACCCGCCGCCACCGCGATCATCGGCGTGAGCTGGTCCTGGGTCATGAACAGGAAGCCGAGAAAGCCCAGGCCGAATACCGCGCGGAAACGCACAAAGGGATAAATGGTGATGACACCGAGAAGGAGCAGGAGGCCGATGACGGCGTCGACCACCCCGAGGTAAACGAACGGCTTGTCGGCCAGCTTGGCAAAATCCAAGGCGATGAGCGGGTCGATGCTCGGGAGGATGAGCGCGATGGCGCTGAGCAGCGAGATGATGGCGGCGGACCGCGTGCCCCAGGCGGCGGCCTTCATCATTGTCTCGGATTTGTCCATCTTGCCCTTGGTCTCGTCGGTCTTCCCCTCGGCCGCGGCGAGGAATTCCTGCACGGTAATGGCCGGGGCGCTCGCGGATTTCTCCTCGTTGACGGCCACGAATTCCTTTTGCTTGAAGCCCATCTTCTTTTTCTCGGGCCAGAGGGTGGCTTTCAGCTGCGGGTGCGAGCCGAGTTGCAGCCACTGCTCGCTGGCGGTGTCGTAGAAATAGGTCTCGGGGGTGATGCCCTTGGCGGGGTCGCTGCTTTCGGTGAGCGAGCGCAGCTGCTCCATGGAGAAGGGGCCGCGCGCTTCGGTATCGTTGACACCGCGGACGTAGTATTCCGGGCCGGAAGATTCGGATGAGCCGCCTGACATAGTGCGCCCATGTTGCGGCCCGGGGCGGGCGCGGCAAGAGCGAAGTGCCGGCGGGGTCCGATCTGTAGCCCGGCGGTCACAGACCGCCGCTACAGGACATTAGAGGCTATCCGGAAACCCGGTTTCGCGCAGTGGTGGGCAGCGACCTTAGTCGCGCTTCGGAATGAGCGGCGCGTGCAAGCACGCTGGCCTACGAAAAAATTTCATGGTTTTCGGATAGGCTCTACATCCGCTCCAGGTCAGTGCGCAGGCCCAGCAGGTGCAACCCGGCCTCGAGTTCGGTCAGGGTGCGGTGGCAGAGCAGCAGGCGCCGGGCGCGCATGGCCGGGTCGTCCACGATGACTTTGTCGGCGGCGTAAAAAGTGCTGAACTCGCCGGCAAGCTCGTAGAGGTGGAGGCAGAGAAAATGGGGCCGCAGGGTGTTGGTGGCGAGTTGCACGGCATCGGAGAACTTCACGATCTTGCGCGCGAGGGCCAGTTCCTGCGGCGTCTCCGGCGCGGTGGCCCCGGCGACGGGTGGCGCCGTGATGTCGAGGTTGGCCTTGCGGAAGATCGAGCGGATGCGCGCGACGGCGTAGAGCAGGTAGGCGGCGGTGTTGCCCTCGAGCGAGATCATCTTGTCCCAGGCGAACACATAATCGCTGGAGCGGTTCTGCGAGAGATCGGCGTATTGCACGGAGGCGACCCCGACGAGGTCGGCGATGGCGCGGCGCTCGGCCTCGGGGAAGTCGGGGCTCTTGCCGGTGACAAGCTGGTAGGCGCGCTCGCGGGCCTCGGCGAGCAGGTCCTTGAGGCGGATGTTCTCGCCGTGGCGGGTCTTGAGCGGCTTGTTGTCCTCGCCCAGCACGGTGCCGAAATCGACATGCTCGAGTTGTGGCAATTTGCGGCCGGTCTTTTCAAACCATTTCCCGGTCGTGAGGAAGAGCTGGTCCATGTGGTCGCTCTGGCGGAAATCGATCACGTAGGCCGCGCCGTCGACCTTGTAGTGCTCGGCGCGGTAGAGGGCGGTCGCGAGGTCGCTGGAGGCGTAGTTGGCGGCGCCGTCCTTCTTGCGGATGATGAACGGCTGGGTCTTGAAGCGCGGATGCTCGGGGTGGAAGACGACCAGCGCGCCCTGGCTTTCCTGCGCGAGTCCGCAGTCGGTCAGCTCGCGGTAGACGCGCTCGACCTTGTCGTTGTAGAAGGACTCGCCGTGGGTGGCGTCGAACTTGATGCCCAGCTGGTCGTAGATGAGCTGGAAGGCGGCGAGGGAGGCATCGTTGATCTTTTTCCAGATGGCGAGGTTCTCCGCATCACCCGTCTGGAGCTTGACGAGTTCCTGCTGCGCCGCGGTGAGCACGGCGGGGTCGGCCTCGGCGGAAAGAGTGCCGA
>LNEH01000123.1 GCA_001464505.1 Verrucomicrobia bacterium Ga0077533 | reverse complement strand
GCAGGCCGGAAATTATGTTTACCGCCATGATCCCAAAACCGGGAAAACCACGGCGGTCATGAAGGATTTCGTGCAACCCAACGGCATCGCGTTTTCACCCGACGGGGAAAAACTCTACGTCGCCGACTCCGGCGCGCCGGGGCATATCCGCTCGTTTGACGTCGCGGTCGACGGCACAGTCAGCGGCGGCGCCGTATTCTGCACCATCGACAAGGGCAGACCCGACGGCATTCGCGTCGATCGCGACGGGCGCGTGTGGTCGAGTGCCGGCGATGGCGTGCACATCTTCTCCCCGGACGGCTCGCGCATCGGAAAGATTGTGGTGCCCGAGTCACCCGCCAATCTCTGCTTCGGAGGCGACGACGGGAAGACGCTCTTCATCACCGCACGCAGGTCGCTCTACTCCGTGAGTGTCGCGGTGACCGACGCGCGTCGCTGAACGGAAAAAGCGCGCCCTCCCTACGGAGCGGCGCGCCGGATGCGGGGGAAAAGCTAGGCCGGTTACTTCAGCTGGGCCGCGCCAAACCAGGCCAAGACCTGCCCTGCGGGACACCAAGCGAACGCTGGCGGTATCGCCATCAATTTGAGGTGTGCCGCCACCCGAAAGGACATATCCGACTTGCTGTGCACCAGCGAGTTCGCACTCTGCCTTGTCCACCAGCCATGAACACCCAATCATCTCCGGCGTCGGCCGCCGTATTCCTGAGCTACGCCCGAGAGGACAAGGACGCGGCACGGCGCATCGCGGACGCCCTCATTGCCGCCGGGATCGAGGTATGGTTTGATCAGTCGGAATTGCGCGGCGGGGACACGTGGGACGCCAAAATCAAAAAACAGATCCGTGAATGCGCGCTGTTCATCCCCGTAATCTCGTCCTGCACCCAGAAGCGTGGCGAAGGCTATTTTCGGCGCGAGTGGAACCTGGCCGCCCAACGCTTGCTCGACATGGCGCCCGGCCGGCCGTTCCTGCTGCCGGTGGTCATCGATGACACGGCAGAGGGGTCGGCGCTTGTTTCTGAGGAATTTCTCCGTGTGCAATGGTCCCGTTTGCCCAACGGGGAGGTATCTCCGGATTTTTTGCACCGCGTGCATGAACTCATTGCCGCGCTGCAACAAAAGCCGGTGATCACCGCCGCGGCGGGCTCGAAGGTGCCGTGGCTGTCGCCGGCACCGCCCCGCTCGCGTTTGCCCAGGACATTGTTGCTGACAACCGCCGCCGCCATCCTGGCGGTGGGGGCCTATTGGTTCGCGCAGCAACAAGGCTGGATCGAGGCCAGCGGCATGACAGGGACCAAACAACTGGCCGTTCTCCCCTTCAAAAATATCGGCGACGCGCCCAACACCCAGCCCCTGAGCGACGGGCTGTCCGAGACGATCACCTCCCAGCTAACCCAGCTCCAGCAGTTCCAGGACACCTTGCTGGTGATCCCCATGTCTGAAGTGCGGAAGGAATCTATCGGGACGGCAAGCGAAGCCCGGAAAGTTTTCGGCGCCACGCTCGCGCTCACCGGCAGTGTGCAGCGCGCGGAGAACACGGTGCGGGTGACGGTCAGTCTCGTGGACACCCGGACATTGCGCATCTTGCGCAGTGCGACGATCGACAATTCGATCACGGAGTTTTACCGCCTCCAGGACCGGGTGGCCGCCGAGGCGGCCAGCTGGCTCGGGCTGCGCCTTTCCCCGGAGGCCAAACGGGTGATTTCGGCCGGCCAGACCCAAGTCGCCTCGGCCTATGAGCTTTATTTGCAGGGGCGCGGTGAATTTGCGCGCCGTGATCTGGCGGGCAATCTCGACGCCGCCATTGTTCACTTCCAGCAAGCCCTGGTGAAAGACCCCAAGTATGCCTTGGCTCACGCCGCCCTCGGTGAGGCATTTTGGGAGAAATATATGGAGACCAAAGTGCGCCTCTGGGTGGAAGAGGCCCAGCGCAGTTGCAACGCAGCCCTCGAATTCGGCGAATCGCTGGCCGCGCCCCACGTCACCCTGGCCGTGATCCTGAATGGGACCGGTCAATACGAGCAGGCGGTTGTTGAAGCGCAGCAGGCGCTGCAGCTCGACCCCGCCAACGTTGACGCCACGCGCACGATGGCCAGGGCCTACGCCCGGTTGAATCGGTCGACGGAAGCCGAAGCGGCCTTCAAACGCGTGCTCGAACGCAATCCGGAGAACAGCCGCGCGAACAGCGACCTCGCGGTCTTTTACTGGCTCGCCGGCCGGAATGCGGAAGCGGAGAAACATTTCCTGCGCGTGGCCGAACTGAATCCCGACAACTATATCGTCCACCGCAATCTGGGCGGGCTTTACGTCATGACGGGGCGGACGGAAAAAGCCGCGGCCTCTTTGG
>LNEH01000122.1 GCA_001464505.1 Verrucomicrobia bacterium Ga0077533 | reverse complement strand
CTACACCGAAGCCGCGACCCTTTTCGAGCAGGCCAGCGGCCTCGCGCCCCGAGATCATGTTTTGATGGGAAATCTGGCCGATGCGCTGCGCTACATTCCCGCCCGTTCCGTCGAGGCCAAGTCTGTTTACGAACGCGCCATCCGGTTTGCGGAAGACTCCCTGCTCGTCAATTCCCGGGATCCCGCGGTTCGTTCGAGCCTGGCCCGGTATTATGCTTTCAGTGGCAACCTGCCTCGGGCACTCGAGGAGATCGATTTGGCCCGGTTGCTCGCCCCGGCCAATCTGCCCATCATGGTCAGCGCCGCGCTGGTGTTTGAACGGGCCGGCCAACGCGAAAAGGCGCTCGCGAGCCTTAGCCTCGCGCTGAAGGAAGGTTACGCCCGTGCGGATATCGAAAAGAATCCTGATTTCAGGAATGTGTTGGCCGATCCGCGCTTTCCGGCGTCGCTAGACGGAGCCTCCGGCAATCAGGCAAAATGACCGACCGTTTCCGTCCAGCGTCTGAAAGTTGTGGGCCGGACTCCGCGATCCGTCATGCCATTTGCCATGCCCGATCAGGGTTATGGCATTGGACCAGAGAAAATTATTTTACTTGGCCCCTGCACCCGAGTCATGCTGCATGGAGCCGGTCATCCTGTTGTCTCGAAACACATTCGGCGTCTCGCGTGGCCTCTGCGCCCGCTCTGCCTCCAATGTCTCCCCACCAGGCCAGCCAGCCCCTTTCTTCCCACCCCGCACAAGCACAACACACCTATGAATAATCCCGTCTCACGCCGCATTCTGTTCAAAACTGCCATCGCCCTCGTGGCCCTGGCGCTGCCCAGCGCCGCTTGGTCACAGGCTGCCTCCGACCTGACCGCCCGACCCTTGGCCGACAAACCCCACGAAAAGAAAACCCACACCATCACCATCTCCTACGCCGATGGAGTCTGGAATTATTCCGTTTACCCTGCTCAGGCCAATCCGCTGAAGACCAAGGTAAAACGCGGCGATACGCTGAACTGGATCTGCTCAGACGGCCGCTGGACCGTGTTTTTCAAGAATGGAGCCACCCCGCTCGTGGATGAAAACGGCAATCCCATCTCCACGCTCAATGGCGCGAGCGGCACGGCCCGCGGCGCCACCATCGGGGCAAAGCCCAAAGACCACGATTCTTTCAGCTACGGCGTGAGAGTTGAACCCAACGGCGGCGGCGAACCCGTCGTCGATGATCCCGAGATCATCATCGAATCCTGATCACTGAATTGATGCGGGGCCCGTTCTGCGGCTGCCTCCCCGCACAAACTCAAGCCCACTGCCGGCCAGGTGCAGACCCCCTAGGCTGGCTTTGACCGCACCGATCATCCGTGCTAACCTCGCCGCATGTTCGTCGCCTGGACCACCACCACCCAACGCGCTGACGCCGACCGGCTGGCCCGCGGTGCGGTCGAGGCGCGCCTCGCCGCCTGCGCCCAAGTGGACGGCCCCGTGACTTCCTATTATCATTGGGAGGGAAAGCTCGAGTCGGCCGAGGAATTCCGGGTGTGGTTTAAATACCTGCCGGCCAACGCCTCGGCCCTGAGCGGATGGGTGCACAACCACCATCCTTTTGCCACGCCGCAGTGGATCGAGGTCAGTGCCGAAAACGTGGGCGAAAAATACTTGTCATGGGCTATGGCGAACTCTACATCCGCACCCTTCCACAGCCCGAAACCACTTTAATCCAAGCACTTTTATGTCCCAACATCCCAGTCTCAAGGCCACCGGCGGCGGTCTCGTCGTCAAACGCAATGTCCTCAAGCGCTTCGAGCGCGTGGCCCTGCTCAAAAAGCGCGGCCAATGGAAGGCCGGCGACCGCGTCCAGGGTCTCCGCAAGACCAAGGCTGACATCTAAGCCAACGCAACTTTTCCCCTCGGGCAGGATCGAACGCCGACCTGCCTTTTTTTTTGCCCGCACCGAACGATGCGTTCCTCCATCCCCACCTCCGGCAACCACGATACGCTGGGGGTCCAGATCGAAAAGGCCATCGCCTCCCTGCCTGAAGGCGACATCAGCCTCGGATCGATGCTGCAGCATTTCGGTCAACAGGGTCTGCTGGTTCTGACGGTGTTGCTCACCCTCGTGTTCATGATTCCGGTCTCGATTCCCGGCGTGAGCACCGTGTTCGGCGCGGCGATTCTGCTGATCGGCATAAGCCGTCTGTCCGGCAGACCGCTGTGGTTGCCGGCAAGATTGCGCGACCGTCCGTTGCCGTCAGACCGCCTGCGCAATGCACTCCAAGGCGGCATGCTGTGGGTGCAAAGACTGGCCAAGATCAGCAAACCCCACCGGCTCGCAGGCCTGGTAGACGGACGCCTGGTCGAACTGTTCAACAATCTCGCCTTCATCCTGGGCGCCCTGCTGCTGATGGCCCCATTCGGCTTCATCCCGTTTAGCAACACCCTGCCGGGCTTGGCACTGCTTTGCTTCGCCGTGGGCCTGCTGCAGCGCGATGGCGTGGCCGTCCTGTTCGGTCACGTGGCCAATTTGGCGACCATCATCTATTTTAGCGTCCTGCTCGGCGGGGGCGGACTAGTGATAAAGGAATTATTGGAGCGCTATTGGCCCCACGGCTGAAGAGCGCAATGAACCCGGCCACCTCGCCATTTTTTGCCATCTCCGTGCCATAAACGGATTCCCGGTTGCCTCCGGCCGGCCCGTCGTGGCAGGTTTTCGGCTCAGATCTCCCCCATGAGCACCTCGAAGAAGAAAGTCGCCATCCTCACCGCGGGCGGACACGCCCCCTGCCTCAGCGCCGCTGTCGGCCAGCTCATTTTGCACTACACAAAGCAGTGCCCCGACTGGGAAATCATCTGCTACCGCTCGGGCTACAAGGGCCTGCTCCTCGGCGACAGCATCAGGGTCACGCCCGAAATCCGCGCCTCGGCCGGCGTGCTGCGGCAATACGGCGGCAGCGTCATCGGCAACAGCCGGGTCAAGCTCACCAATGTCAAGGACGCCGTGAAGCGCGGCCTCGTGAAGGAGGGCCAGCTCCCCCTCAACGTGGCGGCCGAACAGCTTCAACGCGACGGCGTCGACATCCTCCACACCGTCGGCGGCGACGACACCAACACCACGGCCGCCGATCTCGCCGCCCATCTCCAGAAAAACAATTACAAGCTCAATGTCATTGGCCTGCCCAAGACGATCGACAACGACATCATCCCGATACGCCAGAGTCTCGGCGCCGCCACCGCCGCCGAGCAGGGCGCGCGTTTCTTCACCAACGTCGTCACCGAGCTCGGCGCCAGCGCCCGCATGCTCATCGTCCACGAGGTCATGGGCCGCAACTGCGGCTGGCTCACCGCCGCCACCGCCCGCGCCTACCAGGCCGGCCTCGCCGGCAAGCCCTGGGTGCCGGGCATCGGCCTCGCGAAGGAGCGCTATGGCGTCCACGCCATCTACATTCCCGAACTCGCCCTCGACATCGAAGCCGAGGCCAAGCGCCTCCGTGCCCTCATGGACCGGCAGGGCAACGTCAACCTGTTCATCAGCGAGGGCGCCGGCCTCGACAGCATCATCAAGGAACTGACCGATCGCGGCCAGGAAGTCGCCCGCGATGCCTTCGGCCACGTGCGCCTCGACACCATCAACCCCGGCAAATGGTTCGCCGAGCAGTTCGCCAAGCTCATCGGCGCCGAGAAGACCCTCGTGCAAAAGAGCGGCTATTTCGCCCGCTCCGCCCCGGCCAACGCCGAGGACTTCCAGCTCATCGACACCTGCGTCCTCAAGGCCATCGAGTGCGCCCGGGCCGGCGTCACCGGCCTCATCGGCCACGACGAGGAACGGGGCAACGAACTCCGCGCCATCGAATTTCCCCGCATCAAGGGCGGCAAGGCCTTCGACACGACCCAACCCTGGTTCCAGAACCTCCTCAAGGAGATCGGCCAGCCGATGACGGCGACCGTTCACGTCGCACATTAAGGTGGAGCGCGACCTCCGGGCGCGCTATCTGGTGGAACGCGCTGGGGCGGCTTCTCCTGTAGCGGCGCTCTATGAGCGCCGTCTGCCGGGCCCGGCGGTCACAGACCGCCGCTACAACTCTGCACTTGAAAAGACCTGAACCCGAGGAATGCTGGCACCCTGTTCTCTGCGAGCGTAGCACAATGGATAGTGT
>LNEH01000121.1 GCA_001464505.1 Verrucomicrobia bacterium Ga0077533 | reverse complement strand
TGGATTGCATAAAACCGGCTTGAAAAGACCTGAACCCGAGGAATGCTGGCACCCTGTTCTCTGCGAGCGTAGCACAATGGATAGTGTAGTGGCCTCCGAAGCCATTGATCCGGGTTCGACTCCCGGCGCTCGCACCAGCCTCCGCAGAGCAAAGCGAGGACGGAAGCTGCCCTACGAAGCCTTGGCGAAGTAGGGCATTTCACTTCCGTTCGCTCCCCAAGTGGCTACGGCTGGCAAGCCAGCCCTTCTCCAGCCCTTCCCCATGCAGGCCGACCTCCTTGCCCTCCTCGCCGGCCGTCGCGGCCACTTCCGGATGGAATCCGGCTACCACAGCGAACGGTGGTTCAACCTCGACCAGCTGTTCGAGGATCGCGCGAGACTCCAACCCTTCGTCGACGAACTCTCCCGCCGGCTCGCGGTGCACCGCATCGAGGCCGTGGTCGGTCCGATGACCGGCGGCACCAAGCTGGCCGACCTGATCGGCGCCAAACTCGGCACCGCGAGCTACCCCACCGAGCGATACGAGATTCCTGGTGCCACCAGCCTCTTCCCTGTCCGCTACCTCGTTCCTGCCGCCCTCCGCGAACGCCTGCGCGGCAAGATTGTCGCCATCGTGGACGACGCCATCAGCGCCGGTTCCGCCATCAAAGGCACCCACGCCGACCTGCTGGCCTGCGGCGCGAAGCCTGTCGTTTGCGGCGCGCTCATTATCTTCGGCGATCGGGCTGACGCCTTTGCCGCCGAGAATAACCTGAAACTTGAAGTCATCGCCCGCATGACTTTCGGCATGTGGAAACCCGGCGAGTGCCCCTTGTGCTCATCGAGCATCCCGATCGAAGAGGTCTCCGACGCACCCTGAAATATAAAGGCCGGCGGAATCGCCGGCCTTCGTGTTCTTGCGAAAATTGATTCAGGCGCCTTGCCTCGCCGTAGTCCCGCAAAGCGGGACGAAGGCGGGTCAGGTGTGGATCGCTTTGCCCAGCGTGGCCAGGGCGGCTTCGCCGAGGGCTGCGAGGCGTGATCGGTGAGCGGCGGGAGCGGCCATTATAGAATACGTGCTATAAACATTAGTGTTGATTAGGCGCTGTTTATATCTATCCATGGGCGCATGTGGAATGAGCGCCAGGCCATCGAGATTTTCCATCTGCTATTCATGGCCCATCTGGGCCGGCGGGTGGACAAGGCGCTTTTTGCCCTCAAAGGGGGCTGCAACTTGCGCTTCTTCCTGCGCAGCATCCGCTATTCCGAGGATATTGATTTCGATATCCACACGATGGCGCCCACCACCCTGAAAAACAATGTGGAGACCATCCTCTCTTCCCCGGCCTTGGGCCTGTCGCTCCGGACCAAGCAGATTGAGATCGGGCATATCACCGCCGCCAAGCAGACCGCCACCACCCAACGCTGGAAGGTGGCTATCCGTCTGTCCGGCGGTCCGCCCATCCCCACCAAGTTGGAATTCTCCCGACGCGGCCTCGATCCCGAACGTGAGCTCGGGCCGGTGGATGCCGAACTGGTGCGGGGATATGAACTGCACCCGATCCTCGCCCCACACTACTCGGCCGAGACGGCGTTTCACCAAAAGATAATCGCGCTGGCCCGTCGAACCGAGACCCAGGCTCGGGATATCTTCGACCTGAAACTTCTCCTCGATGCCGGCGCGGGCCGGCAAGCTCTGCCGGCTGGTGTGGTGAAAGAATCCCCCCGCGCCATTGCCAACACCCTGACCATTGGCTTCGACGAGTTTTCCGGTCAGGTGCGGGCTTATCTGCCCCCTGAGCATCAGGTATACTACCGGTCGCGCAAAATCTGGGAGTCCCTGCAGGACGAGGTGGTGCGGGCGCTGGAGGAGCGGAACCCATGAATCAGATCGAAGCCTTGCGCCGAATCAACAGCCTGGGAACACCCGGTTTTGAGACGCGGGACATAGCCGCGTTGCTCGGGGTCAGTCCGGCCAATGCCTCGCTCCTGCTCCGGCGGCTGGCCGGTGGCGGGTTCCTGCACCGGGTTGCCCGCGGTCGATGGACCACGGTGGCCGAGGGCACGCGCGAGCTGCTGGTGGAGCAACTGGCCGCGCCCTACCCGGCCTATATTTCACTGCAATCGGCCCTTTTCCGGCATGGCCTGATCGAGCAGGTGCCCGCTGTGCTCTATGCCATCACACTTGGCCGCGCGCGCCGGTGGGACACGCCGCTGGGCACGGTGTCATTCCATCGGGTGCCCCCCGGGCTCTTCGGCGGTTATGAAACCACGGCCGAAGGCCTGAAACTGGCCACACCCGAAAAGGCGCTCTTCGATCATATTTATCTCAGTCCGACCAGGTCGCGCCTGTTCACCAGCCTGCCTGAAATAGCACTGCCCAAGACTTTTCGCTGGAGTGAGGTTCGTCGCTGGACGGCCAAGATTGTCGGGCAGAACCGCCGGACCTTCGTCGCAGAAAAGCTAAGCCGCTATCACTAAGGCGTGTTTGCAAAACACGCTGATTGTCATTCTGAGCCGTGCGAAGAATCCATCGGCAGGTGCGAATCCTGATGGATCCTTCGCACGGCTCAGGATGACCGGTGGCGGAAATGATTGGTATCACCAAGGATTTAGCACGGATGTATTTTGCAAACACGCCCTAGAGTTAGCCTGATTAACTATGTATCGCCTTGCCGAGCGTGGCCAGGGCGGCCTCGCCGAGGGCCTCGGACAGCGTCGGGTGCGCGTGGATCGTGTGATGGATCTCATCGACCGTGGCCTCGAGGTTCATCGCGAGCCCGTATTCGGCGATGAGCTCCGTGGCCTCGTTGCCGATGATGTGCACGCCGTAGATCTCGCCGGTCTTGGCGTCGGCGATGACCTTGACGAAACCCTCGGTGTCGCCGGCGGCGACAGCCTTGCCGACCGCGGCGAAAGGGAACTTGCCGACCCTGTAGTCGAGCTTCTTCTCCTTGGCCTGCTTCTCGGTCAGGCCCGTGCTGGCGACCTGCGGCTGGCAGTAGGTGCAGCCGGGGAAGATGCCAACCTGCTTCGGCTTGCTGTGACCGAACATGCCCTCCACCGCCTGGATGGCGCGGAAAGAGGCCACGTGCGCCAGCCACGGCGGACCCTGGATGTCGCCGGCGGCGTAGATGCCGGGCGTGGAGGTCTGGTAGTCCGGGCCGACCTTCACGAAGCCGCGGTCGAGCTCAAGCTTCACCTTGGCCGAGGTCAGGCCGTCGAGCGCGGAGGTGATGCCGATGGCGACGAGCACGGTCTCAACCTCCAACTCGGTCTTGGCGCCGTCCTTCACGAGGTCGAGCTTCACGCTGTGGGCGCCGACGCGGATGTTTTCGCTCGTGGTGCCGGGGTGGAGGGCGATGCCCTGCTTGGTGAAGCTGCGTTCGAGGGCCTTGCTGACCTCCTCATCCTCGATCGGGAGGATGTTGGGCAGCATCTCGATCAGCGTGACCTTCGTGCCGAAGGCGTTGAAGAAATAGGCGAATTCCACGCCGATGGCGCCGGCGCCGATGATGGCCATCGTCTTGGGCGCGGTCTTGGCGGCGAGGGCCTCGCGGGAGGTCATCACGCGGACGCCGTCGATCGGTAGGCCGGGCAGCGGGCGGGGTTTCTGTCCCGTGCAGAGGAGGATGTTTTTCGTGCGGAAGAATTTCCCCTTATGCTCGCCCGCGGTGATCTCGACCATTCCGGGGATGGTGACGGAGCCCTTGCCCACGAAGTAGTCCACCTTGTTTTTCTTGAAGAGGAACTCGACGCCTTTGGCCATCTGGGCCGCGACGCCGCGCGAACGCTCGACCACCTTGGCGAAATCGAACGACGCGCCCGTGACGCTCAGGCCGTAGCTGTCGGCCTTCTGGATGGTGCGGTAGAGCTCGGCGCTCTTGAGCAGGGCCTTGGTCGGGATGCAGCCCCAGTTGAGGCAGGTGCCGCCCGCGCGCTCCATTTCGACGACGGCGACCTTTTTGCCCAGCTGCCCGGCACGGATCGCGCCGACATAGCCGGCGGGACCGCCACCGATGATCACCAAGTCGTAAATATCGTCAGCCATGGGGGAAATTTGTGAACGGGCAAAGTCACTGCCCCGACGATGCCCGTCAAACGGAAAGTCTGTCTTCCAGCGGACATCCTGGTTTACCACGGAGCACGCGGATACCGCTGCGGATTGCACGGATTCAATCCGACCAATCTGTATTCAGCCGTGCAATCTGTGGCCAAAAACAGCGCCCGACCTGGGCACAATTCAGATATCGATCACGTCGTCGCGCTTGGCGGGCGGCTTGGGCGGGGACCGCGGCGGGGCGAGCAGCCGGTTCAGGATCAGGTTGGTCAGGCTGACGATCAGCGCACCCCACAGCGCCGACCCGAAGCCGGCGACGTGGAAACCGTCCACCAACCGGCCCACGAAGTAGAACAGCAGAGCGTTGATCAGCCAGACGCCGATGCCCAGGCTCAGGATGATAAAGGGCAGCGAGAAGAGCAGCAGGAAGGGCTTCACCACGACGTTGAGAAAACTGAGCAGCAGGACCACGGTGAGCAGGGTCAGGCCAGAATCGTAGCTGATGCCGGGCACGATCTTGGTGCTGAGCGCGACCCCGAGGGCCAGCACCAGCCACCGCACCAGCAGATTGACGAACGGATGGTTCATTGAATGATGGCGGGAACCATTTGCCGCGGGATTTCGCGGAGCAATGAAAATTCTCATCGTCCAGGACTATCTCCGCAGTGGCGGCACCGAGCGCCACTCCGTGTTCATGGCCACGGCGTTCGCCAAGGCCGGGCACGAGGTCACCCTCCTCACTTTCCGCCCGCGCGGTGTGCTGGAACTGGACGGCGAGCAGCAACCCTTCGCCTTCCGCTCGCTGCAACCTTTCGACACCCGCCTCGACTGGTTCGCTCCCGGCCTGCTCAAGGCCGCCGAGGAGGCCGCCCCCAACCTCGTGCTTTGCATGGGCCGCATGGCAAACTGCTACGCCGGCTTCATCCAGCGCCGGGTGCCCCGGGCGGCGGTCATCTGCACCATGCGCACGGGCAAACTCCTCCCCTACTTGTTCGTGCGTTCCCTGCGACTATGCCGGCATATCGTCGCCAACAGTCATGTCGCCAAGCGCGTGTTGACCGACGTCCACGACATCCCGTCACACAAGATCACCGTCATCCACAATTCCGTGCTTCGTTTCACCGCCGTGGCCGCGCCCCGCAACAATGCTCTCCGGCACTATCACGGGGCCAACCCGACGACCGTGGTGTTGCTCAACGTCGCCATGTTCCGGGCGGAGAAGAACCAGCGCGAGCTCATCGAGCTGTGCGCCAAGCTGCCGGGTTATCTCGACTGGCAGCTCTGGTTGGCGGGTGACGGCCCCACGCGGCAGAAATGTCAGCGACTCGCGCACGACCTCGGCCTCGGCCCGCGCGTCAAGTTCCTCGGCTACCAACCCGATCCGACCCCGCTTTATCACGCCTCCGACCTGGCCTTGCTCGCCTCGCAGAGCGAGTCGCTTTCCAATTTCCTGATCGAGGCCCAGCTGCACGGCCTGCCCGCCGTGGCCTACGACATCGTGGGCGTCGGCGAGTGCTTCGTGCCCGACCGTTCGGGCTGCCTCATCGCCAACCACGACCAGGCCGGCTTCGTGTCCGCCCTGGACCGGCTCATCCGCCAGCCGGCGGATCGCCGGCGCTTCGCCCAGCATGGCCGCGAGCACGCGGCGGCGAATTTCGTGCCGGAACGCCAGATGCAGGCGCACCTGACGCTCTTCCGCGAACTGACGAAGGCCTGAAGGTTTGGCCGAGGTGGAGCGCATTGACCCCAATGCGCTTGTCTTGGCCGACCGACTAGAACGCGCTGGGGTCAACGCGTTCCACCCCCTTCCTGACAGCGTTATGTCAGCAGGCTTGGGTCGAAACCTGCCTGGGTTTGCGTTCCGCTGATTCGTCATCATTCAGTGCCTGTCGTGCCGACCAACTCCGCCCCCGAGTCCATTCGCCTGCGCGGTGTGCGCCAGAACAACCTCAAGGGCTTCGACCTCGATCTGCCGCTGGGCAAATTCATCGTCGTCACCGGCCTGAGCGGCGCGGGCAAGTCCTCGCTGGTGTTCGACACCCTCCACGCCGAGGGCCAGCGGCGCTACGTCGAGACCTTCAGCGCCTATACCCGGCAGTTCCTCGACCTCCTCGACAAACCCAAGGTCGACTCCATCGAGAACATCCGGCCGTCCATCGCCATCGAGCAGTCCAACACGGTCAAGACCTCCCGTTCCACCGTCGGCACGATGACCGAGCTGACCGACTTCTTCAAAGTCTGGTTCAGCCACGTCGCCGAGTGCTACGACCCCGCCACCGGCGATAAGGTCGAGGACGACACCCCGCAGACCATCTGGCATAAAACCCGCGCCGCGCACGGTGCCGCCACCCTCCTGCTCTGCTTCCGCATCGCCAAGCCCGCCAACCTGAAGTGGACGGAGGTGCTCACCAGCATCAAGGGCCAGGGCTACACGCGGGTGCTCGCGCCTGCGGCGCAACGTTCAACGTCCAACGCCCAACGCTCAACGCCCAACGATGCACCTGTTGAATTGCACAAGATTGATGACCTGCTCGCCGCCAAACCTTCGACTTTCGTCCTTCGTCATTCGTCATTTCTCTACGTCATCCAAGATCGTCTGCTGATCACCGCCGACAACAAGTCCCGCTTCCTCGAGGCCACCGAAACCGCCCTCCATTTTGGCAAAGGTGAAGTGTTTCTGTTCGGCACTCCGCAATCCGCACTCCGCAATCCGCAATTCCCGCCCGCCGGCCATTACTCGCGCGGCCTGCACTCGCCGAAGACCGGTCGCACCTTCCGTCCCGCCTCGCCCGGGATGTTCTCCTTCAACTCCCCGCTCGGCGCGTGCCCGAAATGCCGGGGCTTTGGCCGCGTCATCGACATCGACTACCGCCTCGCCATCCCCGACCACTCCGTGTCCATCGACGAGGGCGCCATCCGGCCGTGGGAGGGCGTCATTTACGGTGAGTCCAAAAAAGACCTGCTCCGCTTCACCAAAAAACTCGGCCTGCCCACCAACGTCCCCTTCGCCGCGCTCACGCCGGAGCAGAAGGCGTTCGTGCTCGATGGCTCGCCGGGTTACGATGGCAAGCTCAACCGCTGGCCGAAATACTGGTATGGCTTGAAGGGGTTTTTCCGCTGGATGGAGAAGACGACCTACAAGATGCATGTGCGGGTCTTCCTCTCGCGCTACCGGGCCTACAACCCCTGCCCCGATTGCCACGGCGCCCGGCTCCAGCCCGAGGCGCTCTGTTGGAAATGGCGTGGCCGCACCCTGTCCCAACTCTACCAACTGCCCATCAGCGAACTGCTGGCCTTGGGCGACGGCTGATGGTCGCGACATTTCCTCCGCCCATCAACGCGACCTCGCCCACGACTCCATTGTCACCCGGCTGCGCTATCTCGCCCAGGTCGGCCTGGGCTACCTGACCCTTGATCGCACCTCGCGCACGCTTTCCGGCGGCGAGGTCCAGCGCGTCAACCTCACCTCCTGCCTCGGCACCTCGCTCGTCGATACGCTCTTCGTGCTCGACGAACCTTCCGTCGGCCTGCACCCGCGCGATATCGACCGGCTGCTCGGCATCATCCGCACCCTCACCGATGCGGGCAACACGGTGGTCGTCGTCGAGCACGACGAGGCGATGATCCGCGCCGCCGATCATGTGATTGAAGTCGGTCCGGAGCCGGGCGCCCGCGGCGGCAAGATTGTGTATCAAGGCTCGGTCGGCGGCATGCTGGCCGCGCCGCTGAGCATCACCGGCGCCTACTTCTCCGGCCGCCAGCGGATCGACGCCCCGGCCGTGAGACGGCCCGTGGCTTGTCATTCTGAGCGCAGCGAAGAATCCAGCAACACGACCGCCAGCAAAAGTCATTCTGGATCCTTCGCTTCGCTCAGGATGACAGGCGAGGAAACCAAGTGGCTCTCCTTCACCAACGCCTCCAAGCATAATGTCCGAAATCTCTCCTTTCGCCTGCCGCTCCAGCGCTTCGTGTGTCTGTCGGGCGTCTCCGGCTCCGGCAAATCCACGCTGCTCGACAACATCATCTGCCAGGGCCTGCTCACCCAACGCAGCCTGATGACCGGGGATCCGGCCGAAATCGAGGCCGTGAAGTCCGACCTCGTCTTCTCCGAGGTCGTGCTGGTCGACCAGTCGCCGCTCAGCCGGACGCCACGTTCCAACCCTGCGCTCTACTGCGAGGCCTGGGAACTCATCCGCGAACTCTATGCCACGGTGCCGGCCGCGCAGGCGGCCGGTTTCAGCGCCTCAAGCTTTTCCTTCAACAGCGGAGACGGACGCTGCGACAACTGCCAGGGCCTCGGCAGTGAGCGGGTCGAGATGCAGTTCCTTTCCGATGTCTTTGTGCCCTGCCCCATCTGCGAGGGCCAACGCTTCAAGCCCGAGGTGCGCGCCATCACGTGGAACGGCCACTCCGTCGCCGATCTGCTCGCGATGAATGTCACCGATGCGCTGGTGCTCTTTGCGCCGCAGAATCGCGACGAATGGCGCGCGAGTTCTGCGGACGCATCCCGGGCGGCGAGCACGCCGCAACGGGACGCCGGGCATCCCGAGATCCACCGCCGGCTTGCCGCCCTCGACGAGGTCGGCCTCGGCTACCTTCCGCTCGGCCAGCCGTTGAATACATTGAGTGGGGGTGAATCGCAGAGACTTAAGCTCGTCCGCTACCTGTCAGAATTCACAAATGAATCCGATGTAGGTCGGGCTTTACGCCCGACACCAACACCCGAAGTCGGGGATAAACCCCGACCTACAAAAGAGCCGGCCCGCGCCCTGCTCCTCCTCGACGAACCCACCACCGGCCTGCACCGTCACGATGTGAAGCGCCTGCTGGCCGTGCTCCAGCGCATCGTGGACCGCGGACACAGCCTCGTCGTCATTGAGCACAATCTCGATGTGCTTAAATCCGCCGACTGGATCCTCGAGGTCGGCCCCGAGGCCGGCGCCCACGGCGGCCGCATCGTCGCCGAAGGCCCGCCCGAGGCCCTCGCCCGTGCCGATACCGCCACCTCGCCGTTCCTGCGCCACGCCCTGGAAGAGTGTAATATAATACGTTACACTTCGCCGCTCGCTGCTGCGGAGGACGCCGCGCCTTATCAGACTGCCCTCGCGATGAGCCCCGGCGAGCTGACCGTGCTCGGGGCCCGCGAGAACAACCTCAAGAACATCTCCGTCTCCATCCCGCACCGGCAGTTCTCGGTCGTCACCGGCGTGTCCGGCTCGGGCAAGTCCACCCTGGCCTTCGACATCATCTTTGCCGAGGGCCAGCGGCGCTTCATGGAATCGATGTCGCCCTACGCCCGGCAATTCGTCGAGCAACTGCCCCGGCCCGACATCGACCGGCTCAGCGGCATCCCGCCAACGGTGGCCATTGAGCAACGTGTCACCCGCGGTTCGCGCAAGTCCACCGTCGCCACCATCACCGAGGTCGCCCAATACCTCCGCCTGCTCTACGCCCGGCTCGGCATCCAGCACCACCCCGAGACGGGCCGGGCCGTCACGCCGCTCACGCCCAGCCAGCTCCGTCTGCTGCTGGATAAGATCCTCGCCACCCCCAAGGCGAAAAAGACCAGACACCTCTACCTCTGCGTCCCGCTCATCCGCGGCCGCAAGGGCCACCACGAGCCGATCGCCAAGTGGATCGGAAAACAGGGCTACGAACTCATGCGCGTCGACGGTCGCGTGCTGCGGGTCGACGCTTTCCAAAAGCTGGACCGCTACAAGGAGCACGATGTGGAGGTGGTGGTTTGCGACCTGAAATCGCAACTCACCAGTCGAAAGCCGAAAGCCCAAGGTCGAAAGCAACTGCCGGTCCTCGACTCTCGACGCTCGTCCTTCGACTCTCCAGCGCGCGCGCTGGAGACCGCCCTCAAGCTCGGCAAAGGCTCCTGCTTCCTTTTGACTCCCACCGGAGAGATCCTGAGCTGGTTCTCCACGACGCGCACCGACATCCAGAGCGGTGAGTCCTTCCCCGAGCTCGACCCGAAGCATTTCTCCTTCAATTCGCCCAAGGGTTGGTGTCCGACCTGCCGCGGCCACGGCCGCATCTACGACTGGATGCTGGAGGAGAAAGACGATGAAGCCGAACAGCTCCCGGCCGAACTCGCCGACTTGAAATCCAATCTAAAATCCGAAATCGAAAATCAAAAATCCACGGCCTGCCCCACCTGCCATGGCGAACGCCTCAACCGCATCGCAAGGGCAGTGAAACTGCCCGTATCTCGCCGTAGCTCCAAGGGAGCGAAGGCGGACGATTCTATTTCACTCTCGGACCTCCTGCGGCTCACGCCCGACGATCTGCTCGCCACGCTGCGTAACCTCCAGCTCGACGCCCGCGGCAAGCTCATCACCCGGGACATCGTCCCGCAGATCGAGGAGCGTCTGCGCTTCCTCGGCTCGGTCGGACTCGACTACCTGCAGCTGGATCGCCCCACCGAGACCCTGTCCGGAGGCGAGGCCCAGCGCATCCGGTTGGCCGCCCAGCTTGGCTCCAATCTTTCCGGCGTCCTCTACGTGCTCGACGAGCCCTCCATCGGTCTGCACGCCCGCGACAACGACCGGCTGGTCGAGACGCTCCTCACTCTCCGCGACAAGGGCAATACCGTGCTGGTCGTCGAGCACGACGATGTCGTCATGAAACGCGCCGACCGCATCATCGACCTCGGTCCCGGCGCCGGCATCCATGGCGGCACCGTGCTGGCCAATGAAAGCCCCGCCGGCATCAAGCTGAACGCCTCCTCCCTGACCGGTCTCTTCCTCGCCAAGGGCATCAATCATCCGCTGCGCGGCAGTTACCGCCCGATGCCAAGGTGGAACGGCCTGACCCCAGGACGTTCAAAGCGCGCGGGGGTCAGCGCGCTCCACCTCGACTGGCTGGAGCTCACCGGCATCAATTTCCGAAATCTCCGCAACCAGACCCTGCGCCTGCCGCTCGGCCGGCTCACGATGGCCTGCGGTCCGAGCGGCGCGGGCAAGTCCACGCTCTTCCGCGACATCCTGCATCCCGCCGTCACCTGCGCGCTCAAGCAGAAGAAAGTCAAACTCAGCGGACGTGATTTCGTGAAGCTCGCCAAGTTCGATGCCGAGCAATCGAAAATCGGGAATCCAATATCCAAAATGCCCTTTGAAGAGCTGCGCAACGCGCAGCACTTCAAGGGCGTGATCGAGGTGGACCAGTCGCCCATCGGCAAGACGCCCCGCTCCACGCCCGCCACCTACCTCGGCATCTTCGACCTGATCCGCCAGTTCTTTGCCTCCTTGCCGGAGGCGAAGATGCGCGGCTACGGCGCAGGACGATTCTCCTTCAATGTCGCGGGCGGCCGCTGCGAGACCTGTTCCGGCGCCGGCCGCATCAAACTCGAGATGGCGTTCATGCCCGACTCCTACCTGCCCTGCGACGCCTGCGGCGGTTCGCGCTACGGATCAGAATTGGCCGATATCGCGTGGAAGGGCAAGACCATCGGCCAAGTGCTGCGACTCTCCTTCGACGAGGCCGCTATATTCTTCGCTTTCCACTCCCAGCTCTCGCAGGTGTGCCAGCTGATGGTCGATTGCGGCCTCGGCTACCTGACGCTCGGCCAGAGCAGCCCAACCCTCTCGGGCGGCGAAGCCCAGCGCCTCAAGCTTGTCACGGAATTGGCCAAGGGCCTGGCCACTTACAAGGAGCGTTCCCACAACATCGCCATAAAAAACCTCTACCTGCTTGAGGAACCGACCATCGGCCTGCACCTCAGCGACTGCGAGAAACTCATCAAGGTCCTCCACAACCTCGTCGACCAAGGCCACACGGTCGTCGTCATCGAACACCATCTCGACCTGCTCGCCGAAGCCGACTACATCGTCGAACTCGGGCCCAACGGCGGCCCCGGCGGCGGCGAGATTCTCTACCAAGGCCCGCTCGCCGGGCTGCTCAGAATTAGAAATAGTCCTACCGCTCCTTACTTGCGCGATAAACTGAAGGCATAGGAACCCGGTTCTTCGAAGCCGCCACTGTAGCTCACTTGTCTCGCCATAGCTCCGCAGGAGCGACGGCGGAACTGCTGAACCTGTAGGTGGCGTGCTCTTGTCGGGCCATAGGCTTGGCGACGGCCGATGCACGCCACGTTGCGGCGAGCGCCCAACCTGCATTTAGTGGAGTGTCCGCGCCCCTGCGGGCCGCAGTTGACCTTCGCGGCGCGCAGGGACGCGCGCCCTCCAGCAATCCTACCCTGCCGCCAGCGCCAGGCTCGGCGCGATCTGCAATCCGAGACCGGCCTCGCTGATTCCACCCGGCTCGCGCTCAGCCCAAGCCGCGAACGCGATCATCCCGGCGTTGTCGCCGGTGTGCTGGGGTTGGGCGCGGTAGAACGGGATGTTTTGCGCCTGCGCAACCTTCGCCAACTCGGCCTGCAAAGTCTTGTTGTTCGCCACGCCGCCGGACAGCCCGAAGCTGCGGTAGGCGCTCACTTCCATCGGCTCAGCACTGTAGGGCGGGATCGCTGATCCCGCCTTTTCGGACGGCGGGGTCAGGCGACCCCGCCCTGCGAAACCCCGCTCCAGCGCCAGCTTGGACTTGCGCACCAAGGCATTGAACACCGCCGCCTGGTAGCTGGCGCACAGGTCGGCCTTGCGGCGTTCGATCTCGACCGGCGGCATTTTCTCCAACTGGTAACGCAGGCTGGTCTTCAGCCCGGAAAAACTGAACTCAAGTGACGAGCGCTGGGCGACAGCCTTGGGAAATTCAAAGGCCGCCGCATTGCCGGTTGCCGCCAGTTTCTCCACCTGCGGTCCGCCGGGGTAGCCCAGCCCGAGCAGCTTGGCCCCCTTGTCGAGCGCCTCGCCCGCCGCATCGTCCATCGTCGTGGCGAGCAGCCGGATGCGCCGCGACTCGTCGATGCTGAACAGCGCCGTGTTGCCGCCCGAGACGAGCAGGCCGAGATGCGGCAGCAACTTGGCAAACGCCGCGTCGAAGGCCGCCGGGTTGGCGGCATGAAGGGCGATGAAGGGCGAAAAAGCGTGGGCCCGCAGGTGGTTGACCCCGGCCACGGGCACGCTCCAAGCCAATGGCCAGACAAGCGGCCAGCCCCGGCCCGTTGGTCACGGCGATCTTCGAGAATTTATCCGCGGGCACCGCGGCCAGCGCCCGGGCAAGCAACGGGCCGAAATTGGCCAGGTGTTCGCGGCTGGCAAGGTCGGGCACGACCCCGCCGTAGGCCTCGTGCAAGGCGATCTGGCTATGCACCCACTCGCCAACCAGGCCGTGCGCCGGGTCGAAGGCGGCCACCGCCGTCTCATCGCAGGAACTTTCCAAGGCGAGGATCATGCAGCCAAATCCAGACAAACGATGCGTGTCATTCTGAACACAGTGAAGAATCCAGCAGCACAACCGCCGGCGCTCATCATTCTGGATTCTTCGCTCCGCTCAGAATGACACTGCTTTGGAAAGTTCATGGGCGAGTTCCACGTAAGCCCTGCGGCTTGCTGTCTAGTCTCAGAATGACAGAAAGGGTGATTTTGTGGGAGCAAGCTTGCTCGCGACACAGAGTGCAGATGTCGCGAGCAAGCTCGCTCCCACAGACGAATGGAGATCGCATCATTCATTTTGCAGCGGCCTTGGCCGCCAGCACCCCCGTGAGCACTTCCATCGCCGCATTCAGCTGGGTGTCCTCAATGCGCTGGAACCCGAAACGTTCATTGAACTCCGCCGTGGCGGTGAGATCAACCCGCGACTGCTGCAGCCGCAACTTGGCTTCATCGTCGGCCGAGAGCTCGATTTCGATCTGGGGCAGGATGCCTTTCTCGTGGATGGTGACGCCACTGGGGGTGTAGTAGCGCGCGGTCGTCAGCCGCAGTCCCTCGCCGTTCTGCAGCTCAATGACGGACTGCACCGAACCCTTGCCGAAGGTCTTCTCGCCAACGATGACGGCCCGCTTGGTATCACGCATGGCTCCCGACACGATCTCGGCCGCGCTGGCCGTCCCTCCGTTGACCAAAATAGCCACCGGGTAGGCCCGTGGCCCATGACTGCCGTCGGCGTTGAAGTTTTCGCGCGATTCCGGCGCGCGGCCCTGGGTGTAAACGATGAGCTCGCCCCGGTCGAAAAATTCGTTGCACACATCGATCGCCGCATCGAGCAGGCCGCCCGGGTTGTTGCGCAGATCGATGACGAGCCCGCGCAGGCCCTGTTTTTCGAGTCCGCCGAGCGCCGACCGGAATTCCTTGCCCGTGCGTTCGCTGAATTGCGTGACCTGCAGGTAACCGATGCCGTCGGGGCGCAGGGTGGCGTTGCGCACGCTCTCCAGCCGGATGCGGGCCCGCTTGAGGGAAAAATCGAGGGTCTGCTTCGAGCTGGGCCGGAAAATTGTGACCGCCACCGTGGTGTCCGGCTCGCCGCGCACCAGTTTCACCGTCTTCTCGATGGTGGGGTGCTCGAGGGGCTTGCCGTCGATTTTCACCAGCCGGTCACCCCGGCGGAGGCCGGCCCGCTCGGCCGGCGTGCCGGCAATGGGCGTGATGATCACAATCTGGTTATCCCGCAGCTCCACCTGGATGCCGACTCCGCCAAAGGCGTTGGTCATTTCCTCCTCGGTTTGCTTGTAGTCGTCGGCGCGCAGGAACTGGGAATGGGGATCAAGCTGGCCGAGCAGACCGTCGAGCGCGGCGCGCGTGAGATCGTCGTAGCCCGCCGGAGCGTCGCCCACGTAATTCTCCTTCACCAGTTGCAGCACTTCGCGGAAATACTTCACGTTGCGGTCCCGTTCGCGATCCGGCCACCAGCCCGGCGCGCCGCTGCGGGCCGCGAACTGGGCGAGCCCGAAGCCAATCGCGACGGCGGCAACGATGAGCAGAAAGCGTTTAAGCATGACTTTAGGTGGCCACAAATGGTTGAGTTGGCAAATGGCTTCCTCGTCCGACTTTTTTGATATCTTCGCCACTGAGCCGAACGCCACCACCGGGGTGCCGTTTGCGCGCTACATGGAACTGGCGATGTATCACCCGACGGCGGGGTATTACACGCGGGACTTCAAGCGCGTCGGCCGGGATGAGAAGGCGGATTTTTTCACGGCCACGACGTTCAGTCCGGTGTTCGGTGAGCTGGTTGTCGCGGCGGCGACCAAGTTGCTCGCACCCGCCCGGCCTGCTGATTTCACGTTTGTCGAGGTCGCCGCCGAACCGGGCGCGGGCATCCTCCGGGATGTGCCCCACCCTTTTGCCCGCTACCAGACCATCTCCTTCGGTCAGCCTTTCGTTTTCCCGGCGCGAAGCGTGGTGTTCTCCAACGAACTGTTCGATGCCCAGCCCTTTACCCGGGTGGTCTGGCGGGAAGGCCGCTGGCGCGAACTCGGCGTGGCCCTGCACGGCCGGCACCTGCGCGAGGTGGAAATGCCGAATTTCTCAACGGAACTGGCGGCCTGCGCGGAGAGGTTGCCCAAAACCGCCGGGGAAAACTATCACATCGACCTGCCGATCCGGACGGTGCCGATTTTGGAGCGCATGGTCGGGCCTCGGTGGTCCGGCCTGTTCCTGGCCTTCGACTACGGCAAAACCTGGGCGGAGCTCGCCGAGCACACCCCGGCCGGCACCATCCGCACCTATCATCGCCAGAAAATGGGCAACGATCTGCTCAACCGCCCCGGCAAACAGGACATCACCGGCCATATTTGCTGGGACTGGCTCGAGGACGGACTGGCCCGCGCCGGCTTTGGCGAAGCCAGGGTCGACTCCCAGGAGAGCTTCTTCATGAACCAAGCCGCTGAAGCGCTGGCGGCCATCACGAAGGCTGAAGCCGGCAGTTTCAGCCGGCGAAAGAGAATGGTCATGCAATTGCTCCATCCCGCCAACATGGGGCAGAAGTTTCAGGCCCTCCATGCTTTGCGCAAGTGAGGCGCTGGGGCACAGTTTCCCAAAATTCCCTTGCTAAGGCGAAGAGCCGACCTTTACTCCTGACCCTTTAACTCAACAAACACCATGGCACGAATTTGCGCTATCACTGGCAAACGCCCCACCAAGGGCAAGATCATCAACCGCAAGGGTCAGTCCAAGAAGAGCGGCGGCATCGGCACGCACGTCACCAGCACGACGACCCGCTTGTTCCGCCCGAACCTGCAGTGGATCAAGATCAAGCTGCCCAACGGCGGCACCAAGCGCATGTGGGTGTCGGTCAAGGCCATCAAGGCCGGCCTCGTCCAGAAGGTCTGACACCCGCTGCGGGTTTTTTATTGGTAGGCCATGAACGCGACAGCATCTGGCGACGGGCGAAGCTGTTTTTCACCACAGATATCCCGGATGGATACGGATCATACTCACGTCCGGCGTGAGAAACATCCGTCCCGATCCGTGAATCCGTGGTCAAAAAGCCACCCGATCACCCCAGCAAGGCCACGAATTCCTTATTCCGCTCGATGAACTTGGCGACATAGGAGCACTGCGGCACCACTTTCCGCCCGGCCGCACGCGCCTCCGTCAGCGCCGCCCGCACAAGTTTTTCAGCGATACCCCGGCCGCGCAGTTCCGGCGGCACAACCGTGTGGGTGAAAATCATCCGCCCGTCCGCCAGCTCGTATTCACAGACCGACAGGTGGCCATCCACCACCGCCTCGTAACGATGCGCGGCGGCATGGTGGATCACTTGCACCCCTGATTCCATCTTTCGCCCACAACGCGCTGATTTCCTCGCGTCCCTCGATCTTCAGCACCCACAACAACCCGCCGTAAACGGCGCAGGCGGCCGGGATCAGTCCGGCCACGACGATGAGATCCTGCGCCTTGCCGGTCAGCGGTGCTAACGCGGCCAGTTTCGCCCCGCCCCACACCACGAAGCCCATCAGCGCGCTCGCGACCGTGATCTTGCCCAGATTGGGCAGCAGCGGCGCGAAGCTCAGTCCGGCCATCTTCCGTCTCAGTCGCGTCTGCAGGAACCACGCCTGCGCCAACACCGCCAGGTTGCCGGCCAACGCGAGGCCGAGGGTGGAAAGCCAGTTCATCAGGACGAGGCTCAACCCCAGATTGACGACAAAGCTCAAACCGGCCGCCCGCACCGGCGTGGCGGTGTCCTTCAAGGCATAAAACCCCCGCAGCGCCACCGTGGTGAACGACAGGAAGGGCAGACCGAGCGCGTAAACCGCGAGGATGGGCGTCATCTGCGCGGTGTCGGCCGCCGTGAAAGCCCCGCGCTGGAACAGCAGCCGCGTGATCGGCTCGCTCAGCAGCGCCAGACCCACCGCCGCCGGCACATTGACGATCAGCACCAACCGGAGCCCCTTGTGGTAGTCATTCGCCAGCGCCGGCCAGTCCTGTTTCGCGGCGTGCCGGGCGATGAGCGGAAAGACCACCGTGGCGATGGCCGCGGCAAACACCCCGATGGGCAGCTCCATGACGCGGGTGGCGAGGTTCAGCACCTGCGCGGCGCTGTCATTGAGCGAGAGTCCGATGAATCGGGAAACGGAAATGTTGATGAGATAGATGGCCGAGCCGATGATGGTCGGCGCCATCAAGCCGACGATCTCGCGCAGACGGTCGTCGGCCTGCAGGTCCAGGCGCGGCCGCCAGCCCTCGGTCCACAGCACGCCGGCCGGCACGGCCATCTGCAGGAAACCGCCCACCAACACCCCGCCGCACAGCAGCTGCATGCGCGCATTGTCGCCCCACGCCCACCACCCGCCGAGCCCGAGTGCGCCGAGGACGGCAAGGTTCAGCCAGACCGGGGACAGGGCCGGCTCGGTGAAACGCCCCAGCACCTGGCACGCCGCGCTGAACGCCGCCGCCAGACACACAAACACCATGTAGGGAAACAAAATGACCGCCAGCTCCGCTCCGAGCAGCAAACGCCCCACCGTGGCGGCATCCATGCCCAGGCCGTCCGTCGCGCGCAACAGCGGTCCGGCGTTGAGCATCACCAGCAGCGCCACGGCGACGAGCCCGGTCGTGACCACCAGCAGCCAGCTGGCCACCTTGCTGAGGAGGGCAAAGGCGGCGGCCCGCTGCCGGTGTTCCAGTTCGTGGGCCAGCGTGGGGACCAAGGCGGCGGTCAGCGCCCCCTCGCCGAGCAGCCGCCGGAAAAGATTCGGCAGCGTGAAGGCCGACACAAAGGCCGAGCTGAGCGCGCTGGTGCCGAACACCGCGGCGATGAATATCTCCCGCACCAGCCCGAGCAGACGCGACAGCACGGTCGCCGTGGCGACCACGCTGATGTTTTTCAGGTTCTGCGACACGGCCGCGGCGGGGACGGGGCCGCGAGAATCACTGCGCGACGAGTTTCAGCGCGCCACCCTCGATGGTCACGCTGTCGAGCTTCGCCCAACCGGCGCGGATTTCATCGGGCACCTTCATCCGGGCAATCAGGTGGGACACGAGCGGTCCGGAGACGGCGGGCAGCAGATGAAAGGGACAGGAGCCGAGATAAACCTTGTCGGCCGAAAAACCGACCGAGTCACCCGACTTGGTGAAGGTGCCGGTGGTCAGATAGGTCACCTCGTAGGTCAGGCCATACCAATTGAGCAGGCACTTGCCTCCGATCTGCAGTTTGTCCCCCACGATGCGAAAATTGGGTTTGCCGGGATTGAAAATACCGTCGTCGGCGGGCTTGGGGGCTTCTTCCGGTTTGGCCCCTGGTTTTGCGCCCGGTTTGGGGGCCGGAGTCGTCGGCGCGGGGCCGGCCAGGGTGTTGGCCCACGCATTGAGTTCGTCCTCGACCAGCGAGAGGCTGAGCGCATTGCCGGCGAGAATCTGTTTTTGTTTGGCCTGCCAGCCGCGGCTCTTGGCCGTGCTCTCATTGCCCGGGATGAAATAGACCATGCTTTTCACGATCTTGTCCTCGGCGGGCATCTCCTTCACCTGCGCCACCGGTTTGAACACGAGGTAAACGCAGGCGACCAGCACGCCGGCGATAAGGCCGAGCACCGCCCCGAGGGCGACTTCCGTCATGCTCGGACCGTAGAGGGCTTTTTCGAGTTTTTTGTCAGCCATGGGCGGAGGGGTTTATTTGGCGGCCGTGGCGACCGCGGGCTTGGTTTCGGGGGACTTGGAAGCGGGTTTGGCGTCGGGCGTGCCGGACTTCTTTTTGTAGTCCGTGATATAGAAGCCGGAGCCCTTGAAAATCAATCCTGCGCCACCGCCGACCTGGCGCTTGAGGGTGGATTTTTTGCAGGCCGGGCACTGCCTTAACGCCGCGTCGTTCATCGACTGGAAGGCTTCCATTTCGTGACCGCATTTGGCGCAGAGGTATTCGTAGGTGGGCATTCGGAAAAGTGCGGCAAGATATGCCTCGGCTCCCGAGGCTTGGCGAGACTGTTCTTGCCCCGTTCCGGCGCCAAATACTTGGTGGAGCGGCTTGACCCCAAGGCACATAGCGCGTTGAGGTCAATCCGTTCCCCCATGGAATTCACCGCCCAGTTGCACGCCTATCGTGAGCGGATTGAGCACGGCCTCGACGCCTTGGTGCCATCCGCCACCACCCGCCCCCCGCGCCTCCACGCGGCCATGCGCTACAGTTTGGCAGCCGGCGGCAAGCGCCTCCGCCCGGTTCTCGTGCTCGCCGCCGCCGATCTTCTCGGCGGCAAAGCCGACGCCCTCCCCGCCCATTCGACAGGCTCAGGGCGGGCAATTGATGCCTTGCCCGCCGCCGTGGCCATGGAGTGCCTGCACACCTACTCTCTCATCCACGACGATCTGCCGTGCATGGACAACGACGACCTCCGCCGCGGCCGGGCCACGGCGCACAAGCAGTTCGACGAGGCCACCGCGCTGCTCGCCGGCGACGCGCTGCTCACCCTCGCCTTCCAGCTCATCGGCCGGCACTACGCCGGTTCGCCCGCCCTCTGCACCGCGCTCACCCGCGAGATCGCCGACGCCGCCGGCAGCGAACGGCTCATCGGCGGCCAGATGGAGGACCTGCTCGCCGAGCGTAAGGCCGACGCCACTGCGGCCGAACTCGAGTTCATCCACCTCAACAAGACCGCCGCCATGCTCAGCGCCTCGCTCGTCACCGGCGGACTCTGTAGCGGGGCGACCGAGGTTCAGCTCGCCACCCTGCGCGATGCCGGCCGGCACCTTGGCCTGGCGTTCCAGATCGTGGACGACATCCTCGACGCCACCGCCGACACGGCGACACTCGGCAAGACCGCCGGCAAGGACGCCAAGGCCGGCAAGACCACCTACGTGAAGCTCCACGGCCTCGACGCCTCGCGCCGACACGCCCGGGAGCAGTCCGACGCCGCCAAGTCCACCCTCGCCCGTCTGCCCGGTGGCGCTCCGTTCCTCACCACGCTGGTCGAGAACATGGCCAAGCGCTCAAGCTAAGGTGAATTACTCTGTTGGTTAAAATAGCACTATGACTGAGTCGACTGGCACACCTAAAAAAGAAGTAGCGAAGAGGTCCGCTTTTATTCGCGGAGTTTGTGCTGTGATTGCTGTTATACCAATTACCCTTTGGTTTCAGACTTTGTAGGGCTGCCGCTTGCGGCACGCCTCGCAGGAAAAAGGTGCGGCGCAAGCGCCGACCCTACAGTCCAGAAGCAATGGGTAATTGGTATTATTTCTCTCGCGGCGAGCATTTTTGAAATGGCGGTGCTTCGTTCGAGCTGGAAATTTGCAGCCAGCAGTTTCGCGGTAAGTGCGCTCTTTAGCTACATTGCCTGGAGTGGCCGTCTACCATCATACCTCCGATAGGTGAGAAAAGAACCCTAGCCGCCCCGACTATTTGACCGGGGCAACTCCAACCGCCAGCCCGTCGAGCAGCTCGGTGATGTCGCTGCTGACGGCGTCGTATTCAATGTCCTTGGCCCAGCCGCGCAATTGCACCGCGCCTTCCGGCCCGCTGTAGAAATAGCCGTGGTTCACGTAGGTGACGTTGTCGACCCGCGCGGCGAACTCCAGTTCGGTGAGCTGGGTCGCGCCGCGGAGCTTCGACCCGCGCCGGCGAAGGGTGACGTTTTCCGCGCCCTCCCGGGCCGTGTTGATCACGGCCGCCTCGATGCTGCCCTCGATCGGCAGCGCCTCGGCGATGAGCTGGGCCTCCACCTTTTGGTCGATCCGCAGCAGGTTGAAAATACCCGGCTCGGTGTCGGCCGGGTCGCGATACCAGCGCGTGGCGTCGTAGCGCAGCCGGAAATTGCCCGCAACCAGCTCGCGCCAGCGGTCCTTCTCCTGCACAAGGGGCAGGTTGGTGTAGTCGGGCTTCAACTGGATGCTGCTGAAGAACTGCGCGGCGCGCGCCGCCCCCTTGCCCGCCTCGGGCCACTCGGCACTGAAGAGGTAAAGCGTCGAGCCGATGACCAGCAGCCGCACCTCGCGGATGGTGCGGTCACGGCGCTGGGCGATGACCATGCGCTCACCCCCGAAAGGCCCGAGGAAGAATTTGTCGCGTGATTTCACCTCGCCAGGACGCGACTTCAGCATGTCGCCAAAGGACTTGGTATAGACCCCCGGCTCCGCTCCCGGCAGCAGGGCGAGCGGATAGGTAAAGCGCACCAGAAAGGTCCGCTCGCCGCCCTGCTCCGTGAAATAGCGGGTGGCCTTGATGTCGCCCTGCGGCGAGGCCGTCAGCACGACGTCATTGCCCGGCGCCATGGGCAGGCGCGCCTCAATCGCCCAGCCCGCCGGGGCAAACGGGTAGTCTGCCGCCCGGGCCGCACCGGCCCAGAGCAGGAAGAGGCAGAGAATGCCGGTGATGCGCCGCACGCGCGCCATCTAATCGGAGGAGCTTCCTCTGCGGCAACGAGGAAATGCCCCATCACGAAACTGTAGCGGCGGTCTATGACCGCCGGGCTTCGGAACGGCGCTCACAGAGCGCCGCTACAGGCTTACTTCGCCGCGCCGGCGGCCTTGACGAGGTCGATGAAGGACCGGGCTTCCAACGAAGCGCCGCCGATCAAACCGCCGTCGATGTCCTTCTCGGCGAGCAGCTCGGCCGCGTTGGCGGGTTTCATCGAGCCGCCGTAGAGGATGCGAACCTTCTGCGCGAGCGGCGCACCGTAAAGCTTCGTCAGCAGGTCGCGGATGAAGGCATGCACTTCCTGGGCCTGCGCCGTGGTGGCGACCTTGCCGGTGCCGATGGCCCAGACCGGCTCGTAGGCAACAATGACCGTGGTGATCTGCTCAGGCTTCACGCCCGCCAGCCCGCCTTCGACGTGACGCTGCACGACCGCCAGCGTCGACCCGGCCTCGCGCTCAGCGAGGGTTTCCCCGACGCAGAGGATGGGTTTCAGCTCGTTGACCAAGGCGGCGAGCACCTTCTGGTTGATGAAGGCGTCGGTCTCGCCGCAATAGGTGCGGCGCTCGCTGTGGCCGAGAATGACATGGGTGACGTAAAGCGTGCGCAGCATCTCGGCCGAAACCTCGCCGGTGTAGGCGCCGTTCTTCTCCGGATGCATGTTCTGCGCACCCAGTCGGACCGACTGACCCTCCAGCACCTGGGCGACGGCAAACAGCGCCGTGTAGGGCGGGCAGAGCACGATGTCGACCGATGTCTCCCGGCCAACCACCTCGATGATGTCCTTGGCGAGGGTGACGGCCTCGGCGGCCGTCTTGTTCATTTTCCAGTTACCGGCGATGACTTTCTTGCGAAACATGGCCAGAAGTAGTGAGAAGCGCCTAGCGGGTAGCGAGTAGAAAATCAGGCGAAGTTATTCCCGATTCACGCTCCTCACTCCTTGTTTCCTGGCTCAGTTAGTTTCCAAAAACGCCACGCCGGGCAGCACCTTGCCCTCGAGGAACTCCAGGCTCGCGCCGCCGCCGGTGGAGCAGTGCGTGACCTGGTCCACGATCTTGAATTTCTTCGCCGCCGTGGCCGTGTCGCCACCGCCGATGACGGTGACCGCGCCTCTGGCCGTCGCCTCGGCGACCGCCGCGGCCATGGCCTTGGTGGAACCGGCGAATTTCTCGAACTCGAACACGCCCGACGGCCCGTTCCAGATGATGGTCTTCGCGCGGAGAATCGCGGCGCGGTTCAGCTCGATGGATGCCGGACCGCCGTCGAGTCCCATCCAGCCGGCGGGAATGCCGGTGGCATCGGTCGCGGCCTGGGTGCTGGCGTTGGCGTCGAACTTGTCGGCGCAGACATAGTCCACGGGCAAAATAAGCTTCACGCCGCGAGCCCGGGCCTTCGCGACAAGCTCGGGCACGAGCTTGGCCCCTTCGGCGTCGAACAGACTGGAGCCGATCGCCATGCCTTGGGTGACCTTTTTGAAGGTGAACGCCATGCCGCCGCCGATGATAATCTCATCGGCTTTCTCGATGAGGTTCTTGATGAGCGGAATCTTGTCGGCAATCTTCGCGCCGCCGAGGATGGCGAGCAGCGGGCGCGACGGGTGGTCGAGCACCGCGGCAAAGGCCTTAAGCTCCGCCTCCATCAGAAAGCCGGCGGCCTTTTGCGGGAGTGTCACTCCGACCATCGACGAATGGGCGCGATGAGCCGTGCCGAAGGCGTCGTTGACGAACACGTCGCCGAGCTGCGTGAGCGAGGCGCGGAAGGCCGCGACGGCGGCGGGGTCAGCCTTCCTCGAGGTGCCGTCCTCCAGCTTGACCTTGCCCTCCTCCTCGAGGTGGAAACGCAGATTCTCCAGCAGCACGACGGCGCCGGGCGCGAGCTTGGCGCAGGCGGCTTCGACCGCCGGGCCGACGCAGTCATCAAGAAACTTAACCGGCCGGCCGAGGAGCTTCTCCAGCTCGATGGCGACGGGCTGGAGCGAGAATTGGGCGAGTTTCCGGCCGTCGGGCCGTCCGAGGTGGGACATCAGGATGACGGACGCTCCCTGCTCGAGGGCGTGCTTGATGGTGGGCAGCGCGGCGACGATGCGCTGGTTGTTGGTGATGGCGCCGGTGGCCTTGTCCTGCGGGACGTTGAAGTCGACGCGGACGAGCACGCGTTTGCCGGCGAGGCTGAGCTCACGGATGGAGCGGAATTTCATAAAGACTGAAGGCCTGAATTGCTGAAGGGCTGAAAAGAAAGAGGCTGAAAGTTGAAGATCGAAACGGAGAATCTCAGCCTTTCAGTCCTTCCGGCTTTCAGCCTTTCGCTTTGAGTCGCGCGCGACTCAAAGTTGCGCGGCGATCTTCTTGGTCAGATCGACGACGCGATTGGAGTAGCCCCACTCGTTGTCATACCAGCTGACGAGCTTGAAAAACTTGCTGTTGAGCTCGATGCCGGAGCCGGCGTCGAAGATCGACGAGGCCTGGCTATGGATGAAGTCGGACGACACGACCTCGTCCTCCGTATACTCCAGGATGCCCTTGAGGTAGGTCTCGCTGGCGCGCTTCATCGCGGCACAGATGTCCTTGTAGGAGGTTTCCTTCGTGGTCTTCACCGTGAGATCGACGACCGAGACGGTCGGAGTCGGCACGCGGAAGGACATGCCGGTGAGCTTGCCCTTGACCTCGGGGCAGACGAGCGCGGTGGCCTTGGCGGCGCCGGTCGTGGCGGGGATGATGTTCTGGGCGGCGGTGCGGCCGCCTTTCCAGTCCTTCTTGGAGGGGCCGTCCACGGTTTTCTGCGTGGCGGTGTAGGAATGGATGGTGGTCATGAGGCCTTCCTCGATGCCGAAGCCTTCCTTCAGGAGCACATGCACGATGGGGGCGAGGCAGTTCGTGGTGCAGGAGGCGTTGGAAATGATGGTGTGCTTGCTGAGGTCCAGCTTGTCGTCGTTCACGCCCATCACGAGGGTGATGTCCTCGCCCTTGGCCGGGGCGGAAATGATGACCTTCTTGGCGCCGGCGGTGATGTGGCCCCGGGCCTTCTCGGCCTCGGTGAACAGGCCGGTGGACTCGATCACGAGCTGGACACCCAGCTTGGCCCAGGGCAGTTCGGCGGGAGACTTGGCGGAGACGACAAAGATGTCCTTGCCGTTGACCACAAGCACGTCGTCCTCGGCCTTGTCGGGCGAAGACTTCTTCGATGAGACCGTGCCGCTGAAGCGGCCCTGGGTGGAATCATACTTGAGCAGGTAGGCCAGGTTGTCGGCCGGCACGATGTCGCCGACGGCGACAACATCGAGCTCCTTGCCGAGGAGGCCCTGTTCGACGAGGGCGCGGAAAACGAGGCGGCCGATGCGGCCGAAACCATTGATTGCTACTTTGACTGCCATGGTGGTGGTGGGTTGGGGGACGTTAAAAACGGCAATGAAGAGCCCGGAGCCGGCTTTGGCAAGTGCGATGCGGGAAATGTGCCGCAATCCGCCCGGCAGTGGGCAATATTTGCGCAGTAAACAGTGCGCGGCCGCCTCGGACCGGGCGTTTCAAAGCCCCATGACCATGGCGGGAACTTTGGAGGGCCCGCGTCCCCGCGGGCCGTCGGCGCAATCTCGGCTCGCAGAGACGCGAGCCTTCCACCATTCGAGCGGCGCGGATCCGACCTGTCGCGGCGGTCTGTGACCGCCGCCGACGCTCATAGGGCGCCGCTGCAACAATCACCCCTCAAGCACCCAGAGGCTGCAGCCCAGCGCGGGAATGAAGAGGTCGGGCTCCGCGACTTCGCCTGGCGGGTGCCGGCCTTCGTGGTAGAAACACTCGTGGTCGGCGATGAGCTCCCAATCCAGGTGGCCGAACTCACCGATCGGCACCGTCGTGTCTTCCGTGTGCGGATTGACCGCGAACATCAGCCGCGTCCGCCCCTGGCTGCCGTCGGCGTTGTAGATCGCGACCAAGGCCGGGGCACCGGCCCGGCTGAAACACTGGAAAAATCCCTCGCCGGGCCGGCTGAAATGCCGCAGCAATTGCCCGCGCGACGAGCGCCGGAACCTGATCCAGCCGGCGAAATACGCGTGCGTCGCCGGGAAGCGCGCGAGTCGGTGGTAATCGAGGGCATTGAGATCGCCGCGCAGGTAGGTGTTGTTCACCCCGTGCTTGGAGCGCAGAAAGTCCTGCCCGGCGGCCAGCAGCGGAATGCCGACGGACGCCAGCAGGATGGCCGCCATCAGGTGCGTGCGCTGCCGGTCGTTTTGGGTCGGGTGGAAGCCGTTGTGGTCCCCGTTCTCCGTGATCACATCGAGCCACGTGCGGTCGTCGTGCGACTCGGTGTAGTTGACCGTCTGGGCCGGCCAGTAGGCGAAGTGCCAGGGCGAGCCCTTGAGAAAATATTCCAACCGGTCCGCCGTGCCCCGGCCCTGCACGTAGTCGCGCAGGAAATTCCGGTAGCCGTCATTCCACGAGGTGTAGCCGGTCGGGCGCAACGCGGCGGCGATGTGCCCGCGGAAACTCCACGGTTCGGCGATGAGGATCACGTCGGGTTTCACGCGCTTCACCGCGGCCTCGATCTCGCGCAAGGCATCCACCCCGATCAGTTCGGCCAGGTCGAAGCGGAAGCCGTCCACGCCGTAGACCTCGATGTAGTGGATCAGGCTGTCGATGATGAGCCGCCTGGTCATGGCCGAGCGGCAGCGCAGGTCGTTGCCGCAGCCGCTCCAGTTCTCGAGCGCGCCCTCGTCGTCGAGCTCGAAGTAGTAGAGCTTGTCCACGAACAGCAGGTGCGCCGGCAGGCCGACGTGATTGTAAACCACGTCGAGCACCACCGCCAGGCCCTGCCGGTGGAACGCCGCCACCAGTTCCTGCAGTTCATTCACCTGCGAGGCATGCGCGCCGTCGAGGGCGTAGCTGCTTGCCGGGGCGAAGTAGCTCGCCGGCATGTAGCCCCATTGGTATTCCTCGCGGCTTAGGTGGTCGAACTCGTGCACCGGCTGCAGCTCCACGCAATTCACGCCGAGCTGCTTCAGGTAAAAATCCGGGCTTTGCACCCACTTGGTGAGCCCGCTGAAGCCCAGCCGCTCCTCGGCGCTCAGGGCCGTGGGCGCGTGCGCCACGAGGTCGCGCACATGGCCCTCGGCGATGATCAAATCCTGCCACGCGGGGGTCGCGAAACTCCGGTCTGCCCGCCCCACCCACCCGGGATCGAGCACGATGCCCGGCCCTTCGCTCCCCACCGCCGCCTGCGCGTAGGGATCAAGCACGCGGTGATTCGGATGGAAATGCCCGAACACATCGTGCGGCCCGCTGAGCGAATACCAGTAATACCAGCCGTGCAGGTTGCGGTCGATCTGCGCCTCCCACACGCCGCACCAGCCGCCCCCCTCTTCCTCCCGCCGGTCCAGTTCGTAGCCGAAGGCCTCGTCCATCTCCTCCAGGTTCTCGCACAGGAAAAGCCGCACATGCTTGGCGCGGGGCGCGAACAGCCGGAAAGTCGTTTCGTCCTGTTGGACGAGGGCGCCGAGCGGCAAATCGCTGCGCAGTTCGTGGAAGAACTTGCCCAGCCGCACCCGGGTTTTCGGCGCCTCTTTCCCGTCGCGCACGTGGACGACCGAGTGGGTCTGGTTGAGCAGCGCCGGCTCCGTGGTGGTGAACTCAAACAGGTTGCGCCCGGTCCGGTGTTTGAGGAGGCCGCGGTTGAAATGCCCCTTGCCGTCGGGCATGAGGTTCGTCGCCTCGCGGGGCAGCTCCAGCCAGCGGCGATCGCCGGTGATGAATTTGAACTGCTGCGGCGGCTCCGTCAGCAACTCCGCGCCGGGTTTGCGCCGCAGCCACACGGCGCGGCCGTTGACCTCCCCGGCTTCCAGCGCCCATCCGGGCTGGCCGACCGCCTGCTCCCAGCCGTTGAAGTCGCCCGCGACATAGACGGGCATCGCCCCGAAATCCACCCAACTGTGCTCCGCCGGATCGAGCACAAAGACCACCTGGCCCGCGTCGTCCACGTAATACGCCGCTTCGTCCGCATAGAGCGAGGGCGCCGCCGGCCGCAGATCGGCAAAGGCGAAGGCCTGGTCGCCCGGCGCCAGCAGCGGCAGCGATGCCCCGGTCCAGTCCGCATCGAGTTCGATGACGCCCGATGACGGTGAGATCAGCCACGCCCGGGCGATGCGCTGGGCTTGCTCAACGGTGAAGGGCGCGCGGGTGTTCAAGGGGCGGGCGGATTCTCGAAGACCAGGGTCACGGGCGCGCCGTCAAAATAGGGCATGACCGGCAGGCCGAGCACATAGCAGGCGGTCGCGCAGGTGTCCTCCGTCCGCATCAGCAGGTCGCGTGACTGCGTCAGGTCGTAACCCCGTTTCACCCCGGGTCCGACAGCGATCCACGGGATGGTGCGGCTGCGCGGATCGTCGGGATGGTGGTTCAGACCCGCGCCGCCGTGGTCGGCTGAGAGCATGATCAGGGTCGACGATCGCGTGCCCGCCGCCTCAAGCGCGGCCAGCAGCCGGCCCACGCAGGCATCCGCCTCCTCGATCGCGACCAGTTGCTCGGGTGAACCCCAGCCCTTGGCGTGGCCGGCGGTGTCCACGTCGGGAAAATGCACGAACAGCACGTCGGGTTTCATCTCCGTGATGACCCGGACCGCCTCATCCGCCACCTGCTGGTCGGTGGTTATGCCCTCGGCCGGGCCGGAGACGAAGTCAATCGTGCCGGGCTTTTCTAAGTGCCGGAGCTTGGATTTGCCGACGACCATGGCGGTCTGGTAGCCGCCTTGGTGCGCCATCTCGAACAGCGTCGGTCTCGCCGGCCATTCGGGGGTCTGCAACTTGAGCAGCTTGTTCCAAGTGATGCCGTGCTTCGTCGGCGCCACGCCCGTGAGCATGCTGGTGATCGACGGCAGCGTGTTCGCGCTGGCCGTTGTCTGCATCCACATCGAATAGGAACCCTGTTTCATCAGCCCACGGATCACGGGCGTATTGGCGAAGAGCAGCCGGTCGGGCCGCAGCCCGTCGATGGCAATGATCAGCACCCGCTCGATGCCGGGGATGGGATGCGGCACGGGCTTAACCACCGGCGCGCTGAACTGGGCGCGGCTGCCGGTCACGAGGCTGATCGCCAACAGGCATGCGAATAGTCGTCTCATCGCCCCACCCTAGCCGGCGAACCCGGCCTGTAAAGCGCCACAATGCGAAGGTAGTGGGTCAGTTTTATTCTATCTGGGTGCCGAGGCTTTTGTAGGTCGGGGTTTATCCCCGACATGTGGCGGTTGACTGTCGGACATAAAGCCCGACCTACAGCAAACTGACCCACTACCAATGCGAAGAAGGCTCGCCAGCGGAAGACTGTGGGAGCGAGCTTGCTCGCGACTCCGATCCTCGCGAGCAAGCTCGCTCCCACAAACGACCAGGCCCACCGCCCGAAAATTAGTGTTCCTTAGTTTTTATTAGTGGTTTTTTCTCCTCTCCATGCCCCTGGAGCGCATCCTCGTCGCCCTGTCCGGCGGCGTCGACAGCAGTGTCGCCGCCCTCCTGCTCAAACAGCAGGGGCACGACGTCGTCGGCGCTTACATGAAAAACTGGATCAACGAGGACAACGTCATCGGCCACTGTCCCTGGATGCAGGATATCGACGACGCCCGCGCCGTGGCGGATAAAATCGGCATCGAGTTTCGCGTCGTCAACCTGATGGCGGACTACCGCCGGCTCGTGGTGGACTACCTGCTCGACGGCTACCAGCGCGGACTCACGCCCAACCCTGATGTGATGTGCAACCGCGAGATGAAATTCGGCGTGTTCGCGAAGTATGCCCAAGCCGAAGGATTCGCTGCTGTCGCCACCGGGCAC
Organism: Verrucomicrobia bacterium Ga0077533; assembly: GCA_001464505.1. Classification (GTDB taxonomy): domain Bacteria; phylum Verrucomicrobiota; class Verrucomicrobiia; order Opitutales; family Opitutaceae; genus Lacunisphaera. The sequence continues at coordinate 49,921 of LNEH01000121.1, read as the reverse complement.
TACGCGCGGCGGGTGGAGGTGGAGCGCGCTGACCCCAGCGCGCTTGCCCAAGCCAACGCGTTGGGGTCAACGCGTTCCACCTATTCCCTCCTGGAAGGCTCCGACAAAAACAAAGACCAGTCCTACTTCCTCGCGCTGCTCTCGCAGCAACAACTCGCCTTGGCCCGCTTTCCCATCGGTCATCTGACCAAACCCGAGTTGCGCGCCTTGGCCGCCGACGCCCATCTGCCGACCGCGGCGAAGCAGGACAGCCAGGGCATCTGTTTCATCGGCGAGGTGAAGATGGCCGATTTCCTGAAAACCTACGTGCCCGATCACCCGGGCCCGATTGTCCGCGCCACCGACGGCCAGGTTTTGGGCGGGCACCGCGGACTGCATTACTACACCATCGGCCAGCGTCGCGGCATCCGCATCCCCTCCAACACCGACGACAAGGCCTACGTTGTGACCGGCAAACGCGCGAGCGACCACGCGCTGCTGGTCGCCTTCGACGGCACCGACGCCCCGGGCCTGTGGGCCGGCGAGTGCCGCGTGCACAGCCTGAGCTTCATCGGCGATCCGCTTGCGGAAAAACGCCGCCTCGAATGCAAAGTCCGCTACCGCGACCCGCGCGTCTTCATCGAGTTTGATCCCGAGGTGGAACGCGCTGACCCCAGCGCGTTGCCTTCCGCCCACATCAAATTCGAGCAGCCCCAGCGCGCTATCGCCTCCGGCCAGATCATGGCGCTCTACGACGGCGAGCAACTGCTCGGCGGCGCGGTGTTCGCGTGACCCCAGCTGGCAGAAGCTCTGCTGGCGTTAGACAGAAATTTATGCATCTTTCCAGCCATGAAACTACAGTTCACCTACTGGAAGGAAGCGGACGGCAAGTATCTCGGTTACTTGAACTCGCATCCCGACCATTGGACCCAAGGTGAAAGCCTGGACGATCTGAAGGATCATCTGCGCGACCTGTTTCAGCTCTTCCGATCCGACGAAATCCCCGGAATACGAAGGGTCGAGGAATTTGAGGTGGCATGAAGCGCCGGGATCTGGTGGCGCGGCTTGAGCAGGCCGGCAGTGTTCTGCTCCGGCACGGAGCCAAGCACGACATTTACCACAATCCGCAGACCGGCCGCACCGAACCGGTTCCCCGGCACCGCGAGATCAACGAACTGCTCGCCAAGAAAATCCTGAAATCCCTGGCCCGTCCCGAACCAGACAACACGCCCTGAGCCAGCGGTCCTCGCCTCCGGCCAGATTCTGGCGCTCTACGACGGCGAGCAACTGCTCGGCGGCGCGGTTTTCGCGTAGCGAGCCCAAGACTTTTGCCTTGGTCTATTTCAGCTTCGCCAGCACGAGGCTGACGGCGAAGCCGATGAACACCACACCCAGCGCGCGGTCGATCCAGTGGCCGTGGCGGAGGAAACGGCGGCGGATCTCATCCCGCGTGAACACCACCGACACGAAGCTGAACCACGCCATCGTTGAGAGTGTCATCCACACCCCATAGCCCGCCTGCACGAGCTTCGGCGTCGTGACGCTGACGGCCAGCGGGAAGAGCGAAATGAAGAAGAGCGCGGCCTTCGGGTTGAGGACATTGACCAGGAAGCCCGTCGTCCATGCAGCTCCGTTCGTTGGGTTTGTAGGTCGGGCTTTATGCCCGACAGGCTCCGTGAGTGTCGGGGATAAACCCCGACCTACATCCACATCAGACTGACGCGGCCGGGCGCGCAGGGCCTGGACTCCGACATAGAGCAGATAAGCCGCGCCGAGGTATTTGACGGTGGCGAGCGCCCCGGCGGAGTTTTTCAGGAACAGCCCGAGTCCGAGGATGCAGTAGGTGATATGCACCGACAGCCCGCACCCGATGCCGATGCTGCTCCAGATGGCGGTGCGCCGGCCGTGCGCGAGGCTTTGCCGGAGAACGAGGGCGAAATCAGGGCCGGGACTGGCCACCGCCAGCGCATGGGCCACCATAATGGTCAGGAACTCCGCCCAGTATCCGCCGCTCATTTAACGTAACGGTATTTCGGCGCCCAATCGCCCACCCCGCCGTCGAGCAGGGCGAAGAGCGGCCATGTCGCGCAGAATTGATCAAACGGGCCGAAGGGCGCCGTGGCGATGCGGTAGATTTTCGCGCCCTTGCGCCGGAAGGTGGAGACACCGGGCATCGGCTCGCCCGGCCTGGGCAGGTAACCCATGTCCTTGATGAAGGTGCTGCCCTTGCCCGAATAAAACGGAAACTCCCAGCCCCGGCTTTGGGCAAACTGCTGCTGGGTGCGCACCGCATCGGGTGACACCACGGCGAAGCCCGCGCGGTTCGCCAGGTGGTGGCGCAGACCGTTGAAGCCGTCGGCCCACATCGTGCAGTAGCGGCAGGAGCGGCCCATGTTATGGATGACCACGAGGTCGCGCTTGCCGCGGAACAGCTCGGAGAGCCGGACCTTGCCGTCCGGACCGGAGAGAAAATAATCCTTCACAACCTCCGGGGGCAGACGGCGTTTGAGTGCCGCCAGGTGCTCGTTCTGAGTGACGAGCGCATCCTCCAGCTTCGCGATCTTCTTGCGCAGGGCCTTGGGTTTCATGGTGACGGATGGCCCGGTCGGCGCGCGGGGGCAAGCCCGGGGCGGCGGGCCGCTCAGCGCTCGATGGCACCCTCGCGGAGTTCCATATCCTGCGGGACGGTGCTGAGCGCTTCGGCGAGCGTGGAGAGGCCGTCCTTGACCTTGACGAGGCTGTCCTGATGGAGGGTCTTCATGCCGCTCTTCATCGCGAGGCGTTTCAACTCGGCGGTCTCGGCCTCCTGGTTGATGGCGGCGATGATCTCCTCGTTGTTGACGAGCAGTTCGTGGATGCCGATGCGGCCCTTGAAGCCGGTGCTGTTGCACTTCGAGCAACCCTTGGGGTTGGATTTGTAGATCTGGCCGCTCCACCCGATGCCGCGCAGCAGCACATCCTTCTCCCGGCCCTCGGGCTCGTAGGCCACGCGACAGACCTTGCACACGCGGCGCATCAGGCGCTGGGCGCAGACACAGACCAGCGAGGACGAGATCATGAACGGCTCGATGCCCATGTCGGTCAGGCGGGCGACGGTGCTGGGGGCGTCGTTGGTGTGGAGCGTGGAGATGAGCATGTGGCCGGTGAGCGCAGCCTCGACGGCGATGTTCGCCGTCTCCTTGTCGCGGATTTCGCCCACGAGGATGATGTCGGGATCCTGCCGGAGGAAGGCGCGCAGCGCGGCGGCAAAGGTGAGGCCGATGTGCCGGTGCATCTGCATCTGGTTGATGCCGGGCAGCGTGTATTCGATCGGATCCTCGGCGGTGCGGATGACGACGTCGGGGGTGTTCACCTCGTTGAGCGCCGAGTAAAGGGTCATGGACTTGCCGGAGCCGGTCGGGCCGCAGTGCAGGATCATGCCATAGGGCTGGCGGATGCACTCGCGGTATTTGGCGAGATTGGCCTCGGTGAAACCGAGCGCGGGCAGCGGCAGCGTGGATTTCTGCTTGTCGAGGATGCGCATGACCACGCCCTCGCCGTGGTTGAGCGGCGCGGTGGAGACGCGGAGATCGATGTCGATGTTCTTCTTGTTATACTGCTTGAAGACGATGCGGCCGTCCTGCGGCAGGCGGCGTTCCGCGATGTCCAGGTTGCACATGATCTTGAGGCGGGCGACGAGCGCGCCGGCGACCTTGGCGGGGAGCCGGAGTTTTTCCTGGGTGAGGCCGTCGATGCGGTAACGGACGACGATCTCCTTCTCCCAGGGCTCGACGTGGATGTCGGAGGTGCCGGCGAAGTAGGCGTCCTCGATGATGCGGTTGGCGAGCTGGATGATCGGGGCCGAGTCCTCGTTCTCCAGGTCCTCGTCCTTGATCTCGGTATCGTCGTCGTCGAACTGGGCGCCGAGCTGGTCCACGACGTCGGAAAACTGCACCTCGTCGTGCACCTGGTCCTTCTTGAGTTTCTCGCGGATGTCGACCTCGCGGCCGAGCAGGCGGACGACGCGCTGGCCGGTCTTGTCCTGGATCTTGGTCGCGACGGTCGTGTCAAAGGGGTTCGCAAAGGCCACGAGCAGGAAGTCCCCCACCTGGCCGACCGGCAAGATCATGTTCTTCTGGCAGAACTCCAGGTCGATCTTCTCAAAGGTGCTGGTGTGGACCTTGTAGCGGGCGACGTTGAACGGGGCCAGCCCCAGCGCGCGGCACTTGGCCAGCAGCAGCTGGAACATCGTGATGTGGTGGTCCGTCTGGAGGATCGAATCGAGCTGATCTCCGGTCGGCTCGTCGGGGCGGGCCAGGAGCACGCCCTTGGCCTCGGCGGTGAGTTTCCCCATCTCCTCGAGCTTGTCGATGATCTGCGTCTGGGTGCGGCCGAGGGGCATGGCTTAGTTGGCTGGCCTGTAGCGGTCATCATCCTTCGCCAAGGCTACGGATGACAGGTAGACCGCCGCTACAATTTTTGCGAAATGAGACATGGAATCGACTGCAGTCAGTTGGCGATCGGTGACTTGCTGCCGCCGGGCACGGGAAACGGGGAAACGCTGCCGCCCATCGGGGGGCGCGAACCACCTGCGCCCGGAACCGGGGATGAGCTGCCTCCGGGGCCGGCGACGGGGAATGGGACCCGGGTGCCGCCACTTTTCTTGCCCTCGCCGCGCTCGGCGTGCAACCGGTCGAGAAAATCGGCGATGATCTCCATCGTGGTGGCCTGCCAGATGATCTGGCCGCCGAGCTTCTTTTCCCAATATGAGCGCACGGCCGGACTCAGGTAGTAGGCGGTGGCGATGAAATGGAAATCCTCCTCGCGGTCGAAGGGCACGCTCCAGGTCGCCCAGCAGGCGTCAAGGTCGGTCTCCTTCCGCACATCGTCCGGCACATCGTAGACATGGTGCAGCACGTCCTCCTCGCGCAGGACCTTCTTTTCATTGACGAGGATGTTGAGCACCGAACTCTGCCGCACCTGGCCGGTGGCCGCGACCTCCAGGAGGCGCTCATTGGCGGCTTCCAGGTCCTCGAATTTCACGAGGTTGTGCTCGATGAGCGCCGAACCGAGCAGCCGGTTGGCGCGCATCAGCAGGGGGCGGTATTCCGTCATCATGTGCCGGTTAATCTACTCAACGGGACCGGCTTGGCGACTTCTTTTCCTTGGCCCGCAATTTGCGCACCCGCCTCAGGAGCTCCTTCCGGAGCTTCGGGATCCCCTCCTCGGACAGGCAGGAGATCGGGACCAATTCCACCTTCGGGTGGCGTTTCCGGAATTTCACGAGGTTGGCGACTGCGGCCGGCTCGTCCATTTTGTTCGCCGCCACCAGCCGTGGTTTGGCCAGCAGGGCCTTGTCATAGAGCTCCAGTTCCTTCACGAGCTGCTTGTAGTCGTCGCGTGGGTCGCGATTGTCCGTGCCCGCCAGGTCGATGATGATCAGGAGCAGCTTGCAGCGCTCGATGTGCTTGAGGAAGCGGTGGCCGAGTCCCCTGCCCTCGGCCGCCCCGGGGATGAGCCCGGGCACGTCGGCGAGGACGAGGCGCTCGTAGTCCTCCTTGTATTCGATGACGCCGATCTGCGGGTGCAGCGTGGTGAAGGGATAGGGCGCGGTCTTCGGCCGTGCGTTGGTGATGAGGTTGGTCAGCGATGACTTGCCGGCGTTGGGGAAACCGACGAGGCCGATATCGGCGATGCTCTTCAACTCGAGCCGGAATTCACCGGTTTCACCCGGCTCGCCCGGGCCGGTCTTGCGCGGAGCCCGGGTGACGGACGACTTGAAGCGGGTATTGCCGAAGCCGCCCTTGCCCCCCTTGAGCAGGACGAATTCCTGATGGTCCTCGAGGATCTCGACCACCTTTTCGCCGGTAGCGCGCCGGTAGACCACGGTGCCGAGCGGCACGCGGAGGATGGCGGGCCGGCCTTCCCGGCCGTTGCAGTCCGCACCCTGCCCGTGCTCGCCGCGTTCTCCGTTCCAATGCGGCTTGAACTTGAAGTCGACGAGGTTGTTCTGGTCGTCGTCACCCCGCAGGATCACGTCGCCACCCTTGCCGCCGTCGCCGCCGTTGGGCCCGCCCCACGGCTCATATTTCTCGCGCCGGAAGCTGGAGCAGCCGCGGCCGCCGTCGCCCGCGCGCGCCTTGATGGAGGTCTCGTCGATGAACATCGGGCTATGAGTCTAGGCTTGGGCGCTGGCGTAAAGCGCAATCGGCAGATGCTTCCGGTAATGTTGAAAGTCGCCGTCGGTGGTAAAAATATCCAATTGCCGCCTGGCCGCGACGGCACAGATCAGGAAATCCGTCAGCGACCCCTGGACTCCCTTGCTCCGGCAGATGTTGTAATACTCGGCGGCCGTCTCGAAATCGGCGGTTTCAAGCGTGAGGTCGGGAAAGCTGCGCAAGGCACCCCGCACCTGTTCGTATGGCTCTTTCCCGCGAATGCCCGAAAGCAGTTCCTGCCGGATCGGACCCATGATGGTCACGGCGCCATTGGCGACCAGCCATTCGAGTTCCGTCCGCAAAGTCGAAGCTTGTCCTTCGACCCGGCGAAAAGCCGCCGACCACACCGGCGTATCCGCCAATACTTTCATCGCTTGGCCCGCTCGGCTTTGTAATCAAAGGTCGGTTCAAAAACGACCGTGCCAAACAGCTTGGTCACTTCGCGCTGCTGGCGATGCTGGATATACTCGGCCAGCGCTTCGTTCACCGTGGCCTTCTTGGTCCGGTGTCCTCCTGCCTTCTGGGCCTTGGCCAGCAGCCGGTCGTCAATCTCAAGGTTTGTAGGCACAGCCACACAGTGCTCCACACAGTTCCTATGTCAAGTGCTGCTCAGACCGTGACCTTGATGCCCTTGCGGAGGTAGGTCGGCACGTCGAGATCCTGGCCCTCGAAAAGGTTGCGGTCGGACTTGTCAAAGGTGCCGCGGTTCTCGGCCGGCGCGCCTTGGAAACCGAATTCCTCCTGCGTGGGCTTGGCGGTATGCGTGGCCGCCGGGACGCGCGACGGCGTGGGACTGACCGAGGTCTTGACGTTCTGGTTGCTTTCCGGCGCCGAGGAGGTCGCGGTCGGGCCGGTGGTGCGCTCGGAGGTTTTGCGGAGCGGCGCGGGGGCCGGGCGGCGGGTGAAGTTGCGGCTGCCGAGGTCGGTCGTGCCGATGAGGCAGATCTCGACGCGGCCCTGCAGCGCCTCGTCAATCGCGGCGCCCATGACGACGTGAGCGTCGTGGCCAAACTCGTCGGTCAGGGCGGACATCAGCTCCTTGACCTTGGTCAGGCTCAAGTCGGCCCCGCCGGTGATGTTGACGAGCAGGCGGTCGGCCTTGCGGGCGTATTCCGGGGTGTGCAGCAGCGGACATTGCCTGAGATCGGCGAGCGCGGCCGACGCGGGATTCTCGCCGGTGCCGACCCCGAGCCCGAAGAGGGTCTTGCCGCCGCGGTGCTGGAAGACCTGGCGCAATGCGGTGAAATCCACATTGATGAGGCCGGTGCGCGAGAGCATCGCCCAGATTGATTTCACCCCGCGCCCGACCCACTCGTCGGCGCGGGCGAAGGAATCGAGCACACTGGTCTGCTCCGTGCCTTCCTGCAGAAGCACATCGTTGGCGAGCGGGATGACGGCATCACACACGCGCCGCAATTCGGCGAGGGCCTCCTCGGCCTGCTTGCGCCGGCGCCCGCCCTCGAAGCTGAACGGGAGGGTGACGAACGCGATGACCACCGCGCCCGCCTCGGCCGCGATCTCCGCGATGACCGGGGTGGCCCCGGAACCGGTGCCGCCGCCCAAGCCGGCGACAAGAAACACCAGGTCGGTGCCCTTGACGATCTCGGCGATCTTGTCGGCGTCGGCCTCCGCCGCCTTGCGCCCCAGCTCGGGGTCGCCGCCCGCGCTCAGGCCGCGGGTGAGCGAGGTGCCGATGAGGATCTTGTCCAGCACCGGGGAGGTGCTGATGGCCTTGAAGTCGGTGTTGATGACCGCGAGCTGGAGACGGTCGAGGTTCTCCATCTTGAGCCGGTCGATGGCGTTGGAGCCGCCGCCGCCCACGCCGATGAGCTTGATGCCGACGTTGCGGTCGGTCAGGGCCTCGAGGGGAAGTTCGTTCGGCGGGAGGCTCATGGTCAGGAGGCGGCGAAGATTTTCGTGAGGTTGCTCAGCAGTCCGGTCTTGCGGCGCGGCACGGTGTGCTCGTGGGCGGCGCGCAGGCCGAATTGGAATACGCCCAGCACCGTGCTGAACATCGGGTCCTTGAGCTCGTCCTTCACCCAACCCGGCGGTTCGCCGCCGCGGGCCGGCAGACCGAAGACCCGCGCGGCCGCGTCCTCGATGCCGGGCAGTTTGGCCGTGCCACCGGCAAGGACAACGCCGGCGCCGCAGTGTTCGGGCACAAAGGCGGGGCCCAGTTTCTGGCGCACCACTTCCAGCAGTTCCAGGATGCGGGCGGAGGCGATGGTCTCGATGGCCATCTTGGGGAGCTGGCGGTCGCCGAACGAGGCGTCGCCGTTGAGCCAGACCTTGTCGGTCTTGTCGCGGGTGAGGGTGGTGGCACGGGCGTGGCGCAGCTTGAGCATCTCCGCCTGGGCCGGGGTGACGCGCAGGCCGATGCTGAGGTCATTGGTCAGGTGGTCACCCGCCACCGGCAGCGTGCCGGTGACCAGCACATGGCCGGCGCGGTAAAGCACGTAGTCGGTGACACCCTTGCCGATGTCGATCACCAGGACACCCTGGGCGCGTTCCTCGGCGCTGGTCAGCAGCGAGCCGCTGGCGAGGCTGGCGAGGACGAGCTCGCGCACCTCCAAATGATAACCGCCCACGACATGGATGTTGTCGCTGATCTTGCTCTCCGGCCCATGCACAATCCAGTAACCGACCTCCAGCCGGCGGCCGGTCAGGTGTTCGGGGTCCGGCACGGCGCGTCCATCGAGCCGGAACGGCCGGCGGATCTCGTGGATGCGGGAGCGGCCGGCGGGCAGTTCCTTCTCCTTGGCGAGGGCGCAGACCGAGGCGATGTCGAGCGCGGTCACGGTGTTGTCGGCGGACTTCACGTTGACCGACGCCTCGTTGTAGAAGGCGTCGAGGTGCGCGCCGGTCTGGGCGAGCCACACTTCCTCGATGCGGGCGCCGGCGCGCTTCTCGGCCGTCTCGAGCGCGTGGTGGGTCGCCTCGCAGGCGGCCTTGTAATCGACGACCTCGCCCTTGAGCACGCCGCGGGACGGGGCCACGCCGACGCCGATGAGGTTGAGGCTGCGCCCGCGGGTGATTTCACCCACGAGCACGGCGATTTTGCCGGTGCCGATTTCGACGGCCGCCACGATTCTGCTGCTGTTAGAAATCACGCTTCGTTTTCCGTGGTAAGGGTTGGATTGAAAAAACGGGGGCGGGCGTCGCGGCCAGTTCGTCGGGCGTGCCCTGCAGCCGCACGGGCACCTGGCCCTCCAGCGCGAGGTTCACCGACAGCAGTGCCGGCACGGTTTCGAGACGGTGCGCGGCGTCAATCACGCTGTCGAGCTGGGCGATCTGCTTGTAGAAGTCGCGCTTCCGGCTGAAGACAATTTCCGGCACCTCCTGCGCCTTCACCACGATCTCGTCGCGCCCGGCGAGGCGCGCCAGCGACACGATGAGCCACTCGCGGTAGAGGTGGGGCGCCTGCAGTTGCGCCGTGGAGAGCAGGGCGGACACCTCGGCCATGCCCGCGACCGGCTCGAAGCCGTTTCCGGATTTCACGAGCCGGATGCCGTCGAGCCAGGGCAGCCGGGCCAGCATTTCCCGGTCGCAGTTTATGCCGTCATAAACCACGCCGTCTTTCGCCACCAAGAGCTGTTTCGCCACGCCTTGGCTGTCGGCCGCCTGCACGCGGGCCACCGGAGTGCGTTCCTGCAACGTGACCACCAGCGTGTCGGGGAAATCGCGCGTCAGCACCGCGACCCGCACCTGGCCGCTGGCGAGCAGCCGGTCGCGCAGCGCCGGCAGGTCGAGCACCATCAGGCTCGCCGCCTTGGGCAGGGCCAGTCTCTGCACGGTCCAGTCCCGGGTCAGCACACCGTCGGTGATGAGGACGACCTCGCGCACCGGTTCACTGTGCACCGCGGTGGCCAGCGCCGCCCGATCGGTGGCCCAGGAGCGGGCGAAAGCGTAAACCCCCCAACCTGAACCGACGACGAAGGCGGCCAGCGCGCCCACCTTGAGCCACGCCGCCAATTGCCGCCGACGACCTTGGCGCGACATGGCCAGCGGCTTCACCTCCTGGCGGATATGGCGCCAGGAGCGGCCCGGAGGCAGCGGGGAGTTGTCGGCAACGGGGTTCATTTCCGCAAAGGGCGAGCCAGGGCGAATCGTTCGACGGCGGGGGCCACCAGCTCGCGGCACAACGCGATAAAATCCAGCCCCACGCAACGCGCACTCATCGGCAACAGGCTCGTCTCCTTCATGCCGGGCAGCGTGTTGATTTCGAGCAAATACAGCTCGCCGTCGTTCGAGAGCATGAAGTCCACCCGCGCGTAGTCGCGGCAACCGCACGCGGCAAAGGCGGTCTCGGCGGCCGTCCGCGCGGCCGCGGCCAGCTCGGCCGAGATCTGCGCCGGGGCAAAATACTCGGTCAGACCCTTGGTGTATTTGCTGGTGTAGTCGAAGACGCCGGACTTCGGCACGATCTCGACGACGCCCATCGCCCGGCCGCGCAGCAGGCCGACCGTCAGCTCGCGCCCCAGGATGCGTTTCTCCGCGATCCATTCACCCTGCCGGATGCCGCCCAGCGCGACCTCCAGCCCGGCCTGGGACGTCGTGACCTGCAAGCCGACGCTGCTGCCCTGCCGGTTGGGCTTGAGCACGACCTGCTCGCCAAACTCCGCCGTGAGCGCCGCGGCGGCGGGCTTGGCGGGCGCCTGGAACAACCGGCCCGGAGCCACCTGCACGCCCTGGGCCGACACACACTGCCGCGTGCGCCACTTGTCGAAGCAAACATCGCTGCCCTTGGCGTCGCAACCGGCGTAGGCCACGCCAGCCGACTCCAGCAACCGCTGCATGCCGCCGTCCTCGCCGAAAATGCCATGCAGGGTCGAGAAGACGATGTGCCGGGCCGGGTCGAGTCCCTCCGGCAAGGCGTCCGCCTCCACGGTGAAGAACTGCGTGGGATGGGTGTAGGCCATGGCCAATGCGGCCGCCTTGCCCGAGCCGAGCGAAACCTCGCGCTCAGGCGACGTGCCGCCCGCCAAGACCGCGATGATGGGGGCATTCATGGTGTAAGCCTCCCTATCGCCCCGGCATTCAAGTCTGCGCCCAATCGAAAATCGTAAATCTTCGCCCGGCGACGGCCGGGACGAACACCGGGCCCGCAGCAGCGGGCAACGGCGAAAAATCCAAAATTCATAAGACGTCCCTCCATTCCTGTCCGTAGAGCAGCACCTCGGGCTCGAGGTCGATGCCCCGGGCGCTTTTCACCCGGGCGCGGATCTGGCGGATGAGCCTGATGATGTCGGCGCTGGTCGCATGGCCGCGGTTGACGATGAAATTCGCGTGCACCGGCGAGACCTCGGCGTCCCCCACCCGCGTGCCCTTGAGCCCGAGTTCGTCGATGAGCCGGCCGGCGGAGGCACCCGGCGGATTCTTGAAGATGCACCCCGCGCTCGGCTCGCGCGGCTGGGACTCGACCCGCTTTTTCTGGTAAACATCGATCTGCCGGCGGATGTCGCCGGACTCCGCGATCGCGGCCGGCTTCAGGAGAGCGCCGAGCGCGATGGCGTCGTGCAATTCCGCGCAATGCCGGTAGTCCACGTGCATCTCGGATTTGTTCATCACGCGCAATTCGCCGGCGAGGCTCAGCAGGTGAACTTCCTCGACGACATCGAACATCCAGCCGCCCATGGCGCCGGCATTCATCCGCAAGGCGCCCCCGACGGAGCCCGGAATGCCCTCAAGAAATTCAAAACCCTTGAGTCCGGCCTTGGTCGCAAGACCGCACAAATTCTTCAGACGCAATCCGGCCCCGGCCCAGACTTGGCCGCCGGTCCTCACCTCGAACTTCTGCCAGCTCTCATGCGCCAGGCAGATGACCAGGCCATCCACGCCCTCGTCCGGGATGATCAGGTTTGAGCCGCGCCCGAGGAGGAAGACCGGCAGACCGCGGTGGTTTGCCTCAACCAGCAGCTGCCGCAACTCCTCCGTCGTCGCCGGTTCGGCATAGACCCGCGCCGGGCCGCCGACGCGCATGGTCGTCTTCGGGGCGAGCACCTCCCGTTCGGCCAGCCTGGTTTCCGGTGTCAGCCGCGGGCGGACCGTGGCCACGAACTCGTTCCACCGGGCCTCGCGCAGATCCAAGTCCAATGTTTTGGAAAGCGCGCTCATGTCGGCGAGGCCGCCGGGGCGGGCCGCAGCTGGCGGGATGACGGCGTGCCGGTCGCGAGATCCTCCAGATCGTGCACGATGGTATCGATGGTGTTCTCCTGCGACATGCGGTGCAGGTTCGTGCGGAATTTGTTCAACAGCCAGTCATTGAAAATAACATCGCGCACTTCCTGCTGCAAACCGGCCAGCGCGTGGTCGGCGACGACCACGCCGCCCCCCTGCTGCTCGAAATACCCCGCGTTGGCCCACTGGTGATTGTCGGCGGCGTGCGGATAGGGGATCAGGATGGCGGGTGTCTCGCAGCGCACCAGCTCGGCCAGCGTGCCGGCCCCGGCGCGACTGAGCACGAGGTCGGCGGCCGACAGCAGCACGCCCACGCGGTCGGAGAAAGCGACGAACGAGCTGCGCACGACCTGGCCGCTCTTGTCGTGCAGCACGTGCATACCCTCGCTGCCCTTGCCGAGACCGGTGACACAATAAACCTGGATGCCATCGTGGGCGAGCGCCGTGAGGCTGTGCTCCGCCCATTGGTTGAGGCTGCCGGAGCCCTGGCTGCCCCCGATAATCACCAGCAGTTTCTGCGCGATATCGAGCCCCAGCCGGGCGCGGGCCTCGTCGCGCGGCAAACGGGCGATTTCACTGCGCACCGGCAGGCCGGTGTGGCGGACCCGGACGCCGCGGATGCCCGGCAATCGGACACCGGGTGGCAGGTAGAGCCGCGCCGCGAACCGCGAGAGCACGCGGATGGCGAGGCCCGGCACGCGGTTGGCCTCGTGCAGCGCAACCGGGAGGCCGAGCAGACGGCCGGCCATCACCACCCCGGCGTTGGTGAAACCACCGAAGCCAATGATGGCGTCGGGCCGGAACTGGCGCACGAAGCGCAGGCTGAAGATCAGGCCCAGGGTTTGTTTCCAATGAAATCGCAGGTGAACATCGGGCCGCCAGCCGAAAGGCGCGCTCGGCACGCGGGCCACAGGCAGGTGCGGGTATTTCTCGATCAGGCGGGTGTCGACCTTCTTGTGACTGATGAAGAGCGTGACCGTATGACCGCGCGCGATCAGCGCCTCCGCCAGCGCGATGCCGGGCGAGAGATGGCCGCCGGTGCCGCCGCAGGCGATGATGAACTTGCTCATGTCGGCGCCTCCGGCGAAAGCTCCAACCTCCAACCTCCAACCTCCAAAGAAGCCCCAAAGCACAAACCCCCAACCCTGACGGCAGGAGCTGACGATAGCGGGGAATTCCTGATTGGAAATTCTCTGGAGCTTGGAGCTTGCGAGCTTGGATGTTTTGTCGCGCTCACGCGATCACCTCCGTGAGGGCGCGCTTCCGTTGCAGCGGCTTGGGCCGCTCCCACGTGCGCTGGGAGTTGATGATGACGCCGACGAGCAGACCCATCAGCAGCAGGTTGGAGCCGCCGGCGCTGATGAACGGCAGCGACATGCCCTTCGACGGCAACAGGCTGGTGACGACACCGAGGTTGATGATGGCCTGCAGCGTGATGAGCAGGATGCAGCCGGTCACCAGGAGGAACTGGAACAGGTTCGGGGCGCGGCGCACGTGCATCAGGCCCGCGACGAAGATGGTCACGAACAGCGCGACGGTGAGGAGCGTGAAGATGAGGCCCATCTCCTCGCCCATGATGGCGAAAATGTAGTCCGTGTGGGCCTCGGGCAGAAAGGCGTTCTGCTGGCGGCCGTTGCCCAGCCCGACGCCATCCACGCCGCCCGCCGCGAACGCGAGCAGCGCCTGCCACGGCTGGTAGCCGGTGCCCTGCCGGTTGGCCTCCGGGTCGAGGAACGAGAGCACGCGCTGCAGGCGCACGGGATTGTTCAGCACAAGCATGACAAAGCCCAGCAAGGCGGCGCCGACCGCCGGCAGCAAAAACTTCAGCCGCACGCCCGCGAGGAAAAGCAGCATGACGCCAATCGCACCCAGCAGCATCGCCGCGCCAAAATCGGGCTCGACGAGCACGAGCAGCGCGAAAAGCCCGATCCACGCCGACGGCAGCGCGAAGCCGCGCCAGAAATCATGCAGCCGGCTCTGGTTGACCGCGAGGTAATGCGCCAGGGAGAAGACCAGCGCGAGCTTGGCGAACTCCGACACCTGCAGCCGCACGCCCCCGAACCCGAGCCAGCGCCGGCTGCCCTTCACCGCAATGCCAATTTGCGGGATGAGCACGAGCACCAGCGCGAAAAGGACGATCGCCGCGGCCACCCAGACGAACTTGCGCAGGTGCTCGAGGTCGGCAAGCGCCACCAGCCATCCGGCGCCGATCGCGAGCGCGAGAAAGATGAACTGCTTGTAGAGGTAGGCGTAGGGCCCGCCCTTGATGGGGGAGCTCGCGCTGAACAGCACCACGAGACCAAGCGAGACCAAGGCCGCCACACAGACGACAATGACACTCGCGGGGGTGATCGTGAGAGGTCGGCGAAGAACAGCGGCGCTCGGCGAACCCACCATGGCGGCGTTGGTTTATTTCTTCGGCGGCGTGGGCGTGGCCTCTTCGACCTTGATGGTCGGCACCTCCGTGCCGGCATCCTTCAAGCCCGAGTCGAGGTCCTGGCCGGGGGGCGGCGGGGCGATTTGAAAATGCGGGGTGACGGGCGCGGCGGGGGTCTCGGTCCCGGCAGGCTTGCTCGCGGTGGCCGGGCCTTTCGGCGTGACGGCCTTGAAGCCCGGAATGATGAGCTGCTGCCCGGCGCGGACCTTGGAGGGATCGGTGATGTTGTTGACCGCGGCCAGTTCACCGACGCTCACCTGGTATTTGCGCGCGATGACACCGAGGCTCTCGCCGACCGCGACGGTGTGCTTGACCGCCTCGCCGTTCGCGGGCTTGGCGGCGGGCGCGGCCTGGGTGAGCGTCCCGAGGTCCCTCGGTTTGTCCGCGGCGGCCGGCGCGGCGCCAATCTTGCCGGGAATGATAAGTTTCTTGCCCGGCTGCAGTGCGACCCCGACGCCGAGGTTGTTGGCCTTGGCGAGTTCGGCGACGCTCAGATTGTTTTTCTTGGCGATGGTCCAGAGGCTGTCCCCGCGAACCACCGTGTAGGTGCTGACCGGCGCGACATCCGCCGCGGCCTTGGCGGGGGTGATCGCGACGGCGGCGGCGGAGCCGGGGCGGGTCGGCGCGGCATGGCCCGAAGGCGAGACGGCCGGGGCGACGAGGTCCACCGGTTGCGGCGTGGCGACGTTGAAGGTGACGGGGGCGACGGAACCGCCGGCGGGCAGCGTGGCGTCGGGCGTGGGAATGTTGCGCGGGCCGGACTGGCAACCGGGGCTGGCAAATATGAAGATAAACGCGAGCAGATGCACAGCGACGACTGCTCCGAAGATCTGGAGGATTTTCATGGCGGGAATATGAGTGGCAGGGTTGGAGTATTGCTATCTAAAAATAGGACTTATTCACAGCTTTTCCACAAGGTATTGGCGCTGGCGGTTGCGTGAGTTCGAAAAGAAGAGCAGGTGTCCGCGGACAGAAGGATTAGTAAGGTTCCGATTGGTAGTATAAAGAACCTGTCAGCGGACTCCTGCGAAAGGCTTGGCGGTGCGCACCAGCGGGCCCTCGGGGACCGCCTGCCCCTTGCGGAGGCGGCGCAACGTGCGCAGAAGGATCAGGCTGCTGCGGGTGAGGTCGCGAAAACTGGGCGTGGTCTCGAGGCTGTAGTCGATGGGCATGGAGGACGGAGTTGAAAATTAAGCGCGGATGATGCGACGAAGCTCCAAGCTCCAACCGCCAAGCTCCAGCGAAGCACCAAACGGCCAAAGGGCCGAAAGGTCCGGCTGGAAGCTTGATACTTGGTTTTTCACTGGAGGTTGGAGCTTGGGGCTTGGAGTTTTAGCGAAGCTTCAGCGTAGCGAGCCCGGCGAGGGCGAAGCCGAGGGAGAGAATCCAAAAACGGAGCACCACCTTGGTCTCAGGCCAGCCGAGCTTCTGGAAGTGGTGGTGGATCGGCGCCATGAGGAAGAGCCGCTGGCCGGTGCCGGTGCGCCGCTTCGTCCATTTGAACCAGCTGACCTGGAATATCACCGAAAGCGCCTCCAGGACGAAGACGCCGCCCACGATCACGAGGGTGAACGGCTGGTGGATCATGAAGGCCATGACGCCGATGAGCCCGCCGAGCGCGAGCGAGCCGGTGTCGCCCATGAACACCTCGGCGGGGTGCGAATTGAACCACAGGAAGGCCATGCACGCGCCGATGAGCGCCGCGCACACCACCGTCAGTTCGCCGGTGCCCGGCACGTGGCTGATGAGCAGATATTGGGCGATGATGCTGTGGCCCGCCGCGTAGGCCATGATGCCAAACACCAGCGCGACCGTGATCGTGCATCCGGTGGCGAGGCCGTCCAGGCCGTCGGTCAGGTTGATGGCGTTGCTGAAGCCGACGATCCAGAGGTAGATCAGGACGAGCAGCACCCACCACGGCATGGGCGCGATGACGGCGGTCTTGATGAACGGCACCCAGAGTTCGCGGATCTTGGCCGCGCTCTGCGGGTGCCAGAGCAGGATGCCGAGCGCCACCACGGTCGCCAGCGACTGCCACGCGATCTTCTCCCACGATTTGATGCCGTCCTTGTTCTTGTGGACGACCTTGAGATAATCGTCCCGCCAGCCCGGGACCGTGAGGGCGGTGTAGACGAAGAGCGCGACAAACACCCAGACGTTGGGCTCGGCCCACAGCACCGCGCTGAGAAAAAGCGAAATGAAGATGATCAGCCCGCCCATCGTGGGGGTGTGCTTCTTGTCAAAGTAGGTCGCCCCCAGCGCACCGGTGCGCTCATCGATGTAACCATGGCCGAACTTCAGGGCGCGGAACCGCCCGATGAGCCACGGACCGATGAGGAACCCGATGAACAACGCCGTGCCCGCCGCACCAACGGAGCGAACCGTGATGTAGTGGAAGAGCCGGAGCGGGCTCCAGAGGTGCGCGTAGTCTGACAGGTAACTAAGCATGGGCGAGAAACGCGTCGCTGTAGGGCGGGATCGCCTGATCCCGCCTGTTTCCGCGGCGAAATCTGCATCCCGATCGCGGCGGGGTCAGGCGACCCCGCCCTACAGTTGTGCCATGGTGAGTCGGGTTCATGGGATTCAGTGCGCCGCGCTGGCCGCCAGGGGGGCGAGGACGGTTTCGAGCTGGTAGCGGCGGCTGCCCTTCAGGAACACAGCACCTTTGAAGCCCGCGAGGTGTTCGCGCACGGGGGCCGTATCGGCCGCGAGGGCGATCTGCGCGGCCGCATTGCCGTTTTCGAGCAGACCCTCGCGCAGCGCCGCAGCCTGGCTGCCGAGAGCGAATAGAAAATCGCCCGGCCGCAGGTGCAGCAACCGGCCCAGTTGCCGGTGAAAGGTCGCGGAGCCGGCCCCGAGCTCCTCCATCGAGCCGAGCACGTATAACCTCGGCAGGCCGGCATCCACGATGCTGTTGAAGGCGTCGATGGCGTCGGCCATCGAAGCCGGATTGGCGTTGTAGAAATCACAATACACCGTGGCCCCGCCCATCTGGCGCAGCTCGCCGCGCCACCGGGAGGGTTGCCAGTCTGCCAGGCGCGACTGCAGCACGGCATCCTTCACGCCCAGCTCGGAAGCGAGGGTGAGGGCCAGCGCGGTGTTCTGCGCCATGCCGGTTGAGACCCGGCGGAATTCGAAGCTCCGCTTGCCGTCCAGCGTCACCTCGGTGCGATTGGACCGCTGGGCAACCTGGAATTTCACCGTGCGGGCGGCGACCTTGCTCTCACTCTCGGGCACCAGCACCAACGGGTTGGCCAGCGCCCGAAACGGCGCATAGGCCCAACACGAAACCGGAAACACCGCCACCCCCCCGGGGCGGTTGGCCGCAGGCAGTTGCGCCTTCTCGGCCGCAACCCCCTCGAGCG
This sequence comes from Verrucomicrobia bacterium Ga0077533, assembly GCA_001464505.1. Lineage (GTDB taxonomy): Bacteria > Verrucomicrobiota > Verrucomicrobiia > Opitutales > Opitutaceae > Lacunisphaera. The sequence continues at coordinate 31,766 of LNEH01000121.1, read as the reverse complement.
TGCCCAGTTTTTCCAGATGCGCCGCCGCGACAAGCGTGACGACGCTATGGTCGGGCTCGATCATCTCCGCGAGGCCGGCCATCTCGCTCAGCAGACTGATGCCCGCCTCGATGACGGCCGCACGATGCGCCGGATCGAGCCGGGTCAGGGTCAGCGGAACTCCAATGTGATTGTTGAGATTGCCCGCGGTCGCGAGGACATCGGGGCTGCCCCCGAGCAACAGCGCGAGCAGGTCCTTGGTCGAGGTCTTGCCCACACTGCCGGTCACGCCGACGACGGTGCCATGAAACTCGCGGCGTTGTTCCCGGGCAATGCGCTGGAAAGCGCCGAGTGGATCGGTGGTCACCAGCTGCGGCAACGTCGAGTCCCTGATCTCGCGCCCGACGAGTGCCGCGACCGCCCCGCCCTTTTGGGCGTCGGGGAGAAAATCGTGGCCGTCGCGTTTGTCGGTCTTGAGCGCGACAAAGACCTGCCCGGCGCTCAGGGTGCGCGTGTCCTGATTGAAGCCCGTGATCGCCCCGCCCGGAAGGCGCGTCCAACTCCCGCCGGTCCACGTGGCGAGTTTTTCTGGGGCGAAGGAAGGCATGTTCGGGGGTTCAGGCGGACTTGATTGATTTGCAGCCGACCAGCTCGCGGACGACCTGACGGTCGTCAAAGGGCACAATGGTGTCGGCAAATTCCTGGCAGGTCTCGTGACCCTTGCCGGCAATGAGCAGGCAATCGCCCTCGCGGGCGGTAGCGAGCGCCAGGCTGATGGCCCGGCGGCGGTCCTCGATGAAACTGATCTTGTTCGCATGCTGCACGCCGGCCTGCATGTCGTGGAAAATCCGGCTGAGCGCCTCCGAGCGCGGATTGTCGGCGGTCGCCCAGGCGAAGTCGGCGAACTCCTGCACCGCCCCGGTCATAAGCGGACGCTGGGCGCGGTCGCGATCTCCCCCACAACCAAAGACGACGAGCAACCGCCCAGGGGTAATCGCGCGCAGCATGCCGAGGGTGTGGCGCAGCGCGTCAGCGGTCTGGGCATAGTCGACGAACACGTGGCCGGACTGGGCCTCCTCGATCCGCTCCAGGCGGCCGGGGACGCCACCGAAGCTCTTGAGCCGCGCGGCGATGACGGACGGATCACGGCCCAGCGCGTAACAGCCGGCAAAGGCGGCGAGCAAGTTGCTCACATGGTAGCGGCCAATCAAGGGACTCTCGATCTCGATTGATCCGTCGGGCCAGACCAGCCGCAGGGCGGCGCCCTTGAGATTCAGCCCGACATTCTCGGCGCGCACGGTGGCTGCGGGCGACTCGCCGAACGTGACCACCTTGATGCGCTTCGGCATCGCCGTCGCGAGCCGGCGGCCATAGGGGTCGTCGAGGTTGATGACTGCGGCGCGGGGCGCCGGACCGGAGCCGCCGGTGAACAGCCGGGATTGCACCTCGAGGCTGGCCTCAATCGTCCGGTGGGGGTCGCGCGTCAGGTTGGTGAAGACCGCCACGCCGAACTGCAGGCCGAGCACACAGTGCTGGTCGAGGCCGTGGGAACTGACTTCCAGCGCGGCCTGGCGGCAGCCCGCGTCGCGCATCTGGGCGAGCATGCCGAAGAGCTCGAGCGACTCCGGCGTCGTGCGATAGGACGGCACGATGCGGGCGCCAAGGTCGTAATTGATCGTGCCGATGAGGCCGACACGCTGGGCCGGGGTTGCGAGCAGGTGCTTGATGAGGCTGGCGACCGTGGTTTTGCCGGTGGTGCCGGTCACGCCGACGAGGTCAAGGGACCGGTCGGGAAAGCTGAAGTAGCGCTGCGCGACGAGCGCGAGCGCCCGGCGGGCGTCTGCGACCTGGATGTAGGTGACACGCGCCGCCATGCCCGGGGGGATTTTCTCCCCCACAATGGCGACCGCGCCGCGTTGGATCGCTTCATCGACGAAGAAATGGCCGTCGGCCCGGCCGCCCGGCAGGGCAAAGAAGAGATTGCCCGGCAGCACGCGGCGGCTGTCCAGCGCCAGACCGGAGATGGGCCGGTCCAAGTCGCCCTTGCTGGAGAGAAAATCGCCGTCATGAAGATAGTCGGAGATTTTCGGGGCCGTCTTGAAAATGCGCCGGGCCACGCGATCAGCCGGCCGCGTGCGGGCCTTGGGCTGCGCGCGAAAAGCGGCGATCAACGGGTAATTGGGCGCAAGGTAGCCGATCACGGGGCACCTCCGGTCATTGCGAGGAAGTTGCGCGCGGCCGGCTGGACCGGCTTGATGTCGAGATATTGGATGAGCTGCTCCGCGATGTGGTGGAAGGCCGGCGCAGCCACGACGCGACCGTAGGCGGTGCCGCCGGAAACTTTCGCGTCGTCGACGATCACAGAGAGAACAACCTGCGGCCGGCTGGCGGGAAAGAAGCCCACGAAAGAGGCGACGTGGCGGGTCGTCGAGTATTTGCCGTCGATAATTTTCTGCGTGGTGCCGGTCTTGCCCGCAACCTCGAAGCCCTCGATGTCATAGCCCTTGGCGGTGCCCACGCGCATCACCCCGGTGAGCAACTGCGCGAGGGTGGCGGCTGTGGCGCGGCCCAGCACCTGCTCCCGTTTCTCCGGCGCAAAGTTGCGGATGATCTGGCCGCGGGTGTCGCGGATTTCCTTGATGATCTGCGGCCGGAGCAGCGTGCCGCCATTGGCCACGATGCTCATCGCCATGTGAATCTGCAGGGGCGTGGCGTCGACCGAATGGCCCATCGGCAGGCGCGAAATCGTGAGACCGTCCCACTGGCCGGGCGGGGCCAGCGTGCCGCGCACCTCGCTGCCGAGCGGGAAGGCCGTCGTCTGGCCGAAGCCGAACTTGCGCGCATACTCGTAGAAACGCTGATCCCCGAGACCCATCGCGAGCTGCGCGGCCCCGCGGTTGCTGGAATGCGCGACGATGTCCGCCACGCTGAGGATCCCGAACGGTTCGTCCTCTTTCGGCAGCCTGATGGTGCGGCCCTTGTAATCGATGGCCGGGTTGCCGCAGTCAAAAGTGGAGCGCGGCGTCACGAGGCCCTCGTTCAACGCGGCGCCCACGGCCACGATCTTGAAGGTGGAGCCCGGTTCGATGCGGTCGGTGACCGCGCGGTTTTTGTCCGCCCCCAGCGGCGCCTTGCTGTAGTTGTTGAGGTCGAAGCTCGGGTAGTTTGCCAGACCGAGGATCGCCCCCGTCTGCGGGTCGCTGACTATGATGGTCGCGAAATTAGGCGAATATCTGCCCGCGATGTCCTTGAGTTCGTCCTCGATGATGTGCTGCACGACCGAATCGATGGTCAACACCACGTCGTTGCCGTCCTGCACCGGGATTTCGCGCGAACGAAACTGCGCCATCTCGCGGCGGGCGCCGTCTTTCTCGGACTCGATCCAGCCGTCCGAGCCCTTGAGGTAGAGGTCGAAATGGCTCTCCGCTCCGGTCACGGGGGTGCCTTCCTTGTTCAGGTAGCCGATCAGGTGTGCGCCCAGGCCGTTGCCCGGATAGACGCGGCGGTAAACGCGCTCGGCCGTGAGACCCCGGATGTTGAGCGCCTCGATCCGGTCGTAAGTGGGCTCGTCGACCCCCTCGCATAGTTTGACCCAGCGGTCCTTGGTCAGACCGTCGATCTGGCCGTCGCGCCGGTCGGCCTCGGGCTTGATGGTCCGCATGGCGGGCACAAAGGCTTTTTCCACGTCGGCCACGGGCAGCTTGAGCAGGGCGGCCAGTTGGACGCGTTTGGCCTGCTGCTCCGCGGCGCGGCGCGCGCGCTTCGCCGGGTTCTTGTCGATGCGCAGGAATTCGTCGAGCGCCCAGGCATCGACCGCCACGGTCATTTCCGAACGGCTGGTCGCGAGGAGGTTGCCCCGCGCATCAAGGATGGTCCCGCGCCGGGCGTGCTCGATGACGATCTGGCGGCGGGCCTTGTCCACGAAGCGCAGCAGCTCGTCGCGATCGACCAGGTGCAGGAAGACCAGCCGCACGCCCACCGTCATGAAGCAGGCTACGATCCCCAGGGAAAGGAGTGTCAGGCGGCGGTTGGCGAAACCCTTGGACATGGCTTTAGTGCAGCGCAGCGGTCACGAGGCGGAAAACGGGCGCGTGGTCGCCGGCCGGAGCCGACGCGAGGTTGAAGATCTCCTGGTTGCGCTTGGCCGCGAGCCGGAGTTCGGGTGATTCCGCGATGCGGACCACTTGAATCTCGCGTGGCGTGGCCAGACCCAGCCGCATGACCTGGTTTTGCTTCAGGAGGGCGTCGGGATTGACGGCGGCGGCGACCTCCGCGTTGATCTCATCGAGACGGCGCTCCACGTCGGTGAGCTTGGCGACGAGCGCGCGGCTGCGATTGGCCGTCTGGGAGATTTCCTGGCGGACCCAGACCGCGGCGAGACCGAGGGAACCGGAAAAAACGAGCAGCAGCAGGGTCAGGGCGATGAGCCGGTTGACGTGGGCATGGGTCGGAGGTGGTTTCATGACGGGTCAGAGTTTGCGGAGAACACGCAGCTTGGCGGAGCGACTGCGGGGGTTGGCGGAAATCTCGGCTGCGGCAGGCGTGACCGGCTTGCGGGTCAGCGGGTCGGCGTGCTTGGTCCGGAGCTGCTGCGGCGTGGCGTCGCTGGCGTCGACCGGCTGGCCGCACCTCGCGCGGAAGAATTGCTTCACGGGCCGGTCCTCGAGGGAATGAAAGCTGATGACGGCGAGCACGCCGCCGGGCGCGAGCTTGGCAAAGGCCGCGGGCAGCGCGCGCTCGATGGCACCCAGCTCGTCATTGACGGCGATGCGGATGCCCTGGAAGGCGCGGGTGGCAGGATGGATGCGGCTCTCCCGCCTGACGGCGGCCGGGATGGCATCGGCGACAAGCTGGGCCAGCGAAGCGGTGCGGGCGAGCGCAGGGGTGCCGCGGGCTGATTCGATGGCCCGGACGACGCGACGCCAGTTCGGCTCCTCGCCGTAATCGCGAATGGCGCGGACGAGTGAGTCGTGGCTGGCGACCTCCAGCCATTGGGCGGCGGGGATGCCGGCGCGCGGATCCATGCGCATGTCGGCCGGGGCATCCTGCCGAAAGGCAAAACCACGATCCGCCTCATCGAGCTGGAAGGACGAAACGCCCAAATCGAACAGGATGCCGTGGAACCCGGTATCCGGCAGAGAGGCCAGATCACCGAAGTCCAGGTCAACGAAGCGGAAGGTCGCGGGAAACTCGGCGCGGTAGGCGGCCGCGCGGTCCGCCGCTGCCGGATCGCGGTCAAGGGCGACGACCGAGGCCCCGGTGGCGAGAATGGCGCGGGTGTGGCCGCCGCCGCCAAACGTGCAGTCGAGATGGCACTGGCCCGGGAGAGGCGCGAGGTATTCGAGAACCTCATGCAACATCACGGGTTGGTGCCCCGGGGTCATGGCGCGGGAAGCAAGCTCAAGAGCGGGTGCGGGCATGGAGTTTCTTCCACGGGAGGGCGAGCGAGACCGGCTCGCGCGGGAGGGAGCGGCGATTCGCGCAGAAAACAGGGGACAATTTGGGCAGCGGCTGCGGCCGGATGAGCGTGACGAGGGGTTTCATGGCTCAGAGTCCGATGCGGCGCATCATGTCGCCGAAGTTTTCGCCGGCAGTGCTGCGCGACATTTCCGTCCAGCGCGCCGGGCTGAGGATGTTGAAGGTGTCGCCCATGCCCGAGAGCACGGCGTCCCTGGCGATACCGGCGTGGCGCAACAGATTGGCGCTGACGCCGAAGCGGCCCTGCTTGTCGAAGGTGAACGAGAGGGCCTCGGAAAAAATCTTGGCCTTCACGGCCTGCGCGTCGCGGTCCGACAGTTTCATCTCGGCGATTTGCCCGAGCAGTTTTTCCACGCGGGCCGGCGGCAGCACCGCGATGTAAGCGTCGGGATGCGGAATCGCCAGAAACGTCTCCGTGTCCGTATGCACCCAACGCCACAACGACGGAATCGTGAGACGATTCTTGTCGTCGAGCGTGTGCTCGAAACGGCCGGAATAAACGGTTGTGCCTGATTGCGCCATGAGTGTGCCCTGAGTGCCTTTTTCCCCAGAACGCTGCATTTCTCCCCATTTCACCCCCCACAATCAAGTAAAAACCACCCTGAAATTGTCAAAACTTGTTCACAAATTGCACACTTACGCCGGTGCCACCCCCACCCTTGAGCACTTCCCCTAACCTCCACCCTTGACCCGAGGTGTCACCGGTTACACCTTGTCCGCATGAAGACGATTTCCATCAAGGAACTCCACGCGGCCACCGGCCGCTGGGTGCGCGCGGCAACCAAGCAGACTATCGTCGTGACCGATAACGGCGAAAAGGTTGCCATGCTGAAAGCCCCCACGGAGGAGCAGACACCCCGGCCCGTGTTCACTCTCAAGGGCCGTGCTCCAAGGCCGAAAATAGATTTCGATTCGACCATCATCATCTCCGAAGACCGCGATCGCTGGTGATCTACCTCGACACATCCTATTTGGTCAAAATTTACGGCGACGAATCCGGGGCCGACGAAGTTCTGGCCTGGCTGGAAGGCAAGAACGAGCTGGTCTGTGCCGCCCACGGACGATTGGAACTCTTTGCCGCTTTCAAACGCCACCAACGGGAAGGCCGCTTGCCGGGCTCACGTCTGACCACACTCATCAAGCAGGTGGTCCAAGACGAGTCCTCGCAAATGCTGCACTGGCTGCCGCTTTCCCCGGGATTGATCGCGACGGCCTGTGACAAAATCACCGGCTTGCCACCCACAATTTTCATCCGCGCGGGCGATGCGCTGCACTTGGCCTGCGCCAAAGACGCAGGCTTGAAGGAAATCTACAGTCACGATCGGCACCTGCTCGCCGCCGCCCCGCACTTTGGCCTGAAGGGGCTGGACGTGATCAGTGCGTCCTGAGTCGCTCTGGCTGTGGCTGGGGTGTTGGGCTCATGGCTGCTCGTCGCCCGCCAGAAAATGGCAGCCCTTGCTCACCGGGTTGAGCGCCGCGGCATGGACGACCAGCAGCGCCGTCTGCACGGCGTTGCGCAGCTCGACCAGCTCGGCCGTGGGCCGGCAGTCGCGGTAGAACGCCTGGATGTCCTCGCGCAGCTCCAAAAGAATGCGGCGCGCCCGGGCCAGCCGGCGCGGCGAGCGGATGATGCCGGCGTAATTCCACATCGTGGTCCGGATCTGGTGCAGATCCTGCCGCACCAGCATCGGGTCGGCCGCCTTGACGGGACTCGTCCAGGGCTTGGGTGTCGGCCGATGAAACTTCCCGTCCCCCAATTCCACCGCATCGGCCGCCGCGGCCGCGTTGGCACTGACCAGGCACTCGAGCAGCGAGGTGCTCGCGAGGCGGTTGGCCCCGTGCAGACCGGTGCAGGCGGTCTCGCCGATCGCGTTCAGGTGCCGGACATTCGTGCGCCCGCGCAGGTCGGCATGCACGCCGCCGCAGGAGAAATGCGCCGCCGGCACGACGGGGATGCGCTCGCGCGTGATGTCCACCCCGCCCTCCAGGCAGCGCTGGTAAATCCCCGGAAACCGCTCGCGGATGAATTCCGGCTTGAGCGCCGCCAGATTGAGATAGACGCACGCTTCGCCGGTCGTGGCGAGGTGCTGCTTGATGGCCCGCGCGACCACGTCGCGTGGCGCCAGCGACCCGAGCGGATGCACGCCGTCCATGAAACGCCGGCCGGCGGCATCGACCAGCACGGCCCCCTCCCCGCGCAACGCCTCCGTGATGAGAAAGGGCGCCACCCCGGGCACGGTGAACACTGTCGGATGAAACTGCACGTATTCGAGGTCCATCAGCCGCGCGCCGACGCGGTAGGCCATCGCCACCCCGGGCCCGACGCTGCCGGGCTGGTTGGTGGTGTGCAGATAAATCCCGCCCAGCCCGCCGGTGGCGAGCACGGTCTTCTTCGCGACGAAGGCCACAACCTCGCCCGTCGCGGTGTCGAGCGCGTAGCAGCCAAAGCAGGTCAGCGGCTCATAACGGTCACTGGCCGCGGTGGAGCTGTGGGAAAGCGTCAGCAGGTCAATCGCCGCGAATCCGCCGCGGCGGGTGATGCCCCGGGTCGTGTCCACCTTTCGCGCCAGCGCCTCGAGGATCGCGTGGCCGGTGGCGTCCTTCGCGTGGATGATCCGGCGCGCGCTGTGCCCGCCTTCCCGCGCCAGATCGAGCTGGCCGGCGGCGTCACGGTCGAAATCCACGCGCAACTCGTCGAGGAGCAGTTCCTTCACCGCCGCGGGGCCTTCGCGGACGAGTTGCTCAATGGCGGCGGCGTTCGCGGTGCCGTCGCTGGCCGCGAGAATATCCTGCGCGAGCTGCGCCGGATCGGGACTCGTGTCGTAGATGATGCCGCCCTGCGCCCAGTCGCTGTTCGCGCGCAGCGGCTCGCCGAGCGAAAGCAACTCCACCTTGAAGCCGGCGCGGGCCGCGTGCCACGCGTAGGCGGAGCCCGCGAGCCCGGCGCCGAGGACGAGGCAGTCGGTGTGGATGATTTTCATCTTCAGGCTATGCCGAGGTGGAGCGCGGCCTCTGGACGCGCTAAGAGCGTTGACCGTGCTACACACGTCCAACAACGCGTCCGGAGGCCGCGTTCCACCTTAATACTCCGGTGATTTTCTTCGCGCATGCAGTTGGTCTAATTGAGGATTGTCAGGCTCAGGTCGGCCGCGACGGCTGAGTGCGTGAGCGCGCCGATGCTGATGACATCCACGCCCGGCAGGGCGTAATCACGCAGGGTGTCAAAGCGGACGCCGCCCGAGACTTCCACCATGGCGCGGCCGGCGATGACTTTCACGGCAGCACCGACCTGGGCGGGCGTCATGTTGTCGAGCAGGATGATTCCGGCACCGGCGCGGCAGGCCTCGCGAACTTCGGCAAGGGTGCCCGCCTCGACCTCGATCTTCGCGCCGGGCGGCGCGGCGGCCTGGCAAAGCCGCACGGCACGGGTGAGTGAACCGGCGGCGGCGATGTGGTTGTCCTTGATGAGCACATGCTCGCCCAGCGAGGAGCGGTGGTTGAAGCATCCGCCGCAGCGCACCGCGTATTTCTCGAGGGCGCGGAACCCCGGCGTGGTCTTGCGCGTGTCGACGATGCGAACGCCGGTGCCGCGCACGGCGGCGGCGAAACGCCGGGCCTGCGTCGCGACGCCGCTGAGCCGCTGCAGGAAATTGAGCGCGGTGCGCTCGGCCGTGAGCAGCGCGGCGGTCGGCCCCTCGACCCGCAGCACCGCGGTGCCGGGCTTGATGCGGTCGCCATCGGCCGCGAGCAGTCTCACTTTCAAAGCCGGATCGGCGCGCGCGAACACCGCGGCGGCGACTTCGAGCCCGCAGACGACGAGCTCCTGCCTGGCGTCGATGACGGCGCGGCTGCGATGCTTAGCCGGGAACAGGGCGCGGCTGGTGACATCGCCGAGGCCGGCGTCCTCCTCGAGGGCGAGGTCGATCAGATGGGCGGTGCGGACGTCGATCATAGGGAAATGTGTAATATAATACGTTACAGATTATCGGGGTGGTCAGTTCTTGGGCGTGAGCTCGAACATCCGTTCGATGCTGCGCGCGGCGCGGCGGCGCAGATCCTCGTCGAGGGTGACGATCTGGTCGGGGCGCGGGGCGACCATGGCCTGGTGCAATTTTTCCAGCGAGTTGAGCTTCATATAGGGACAGAGGCGGCAGCCGCCGATGAAGTTTTTCTCCGGCGCCTCAGCCTGCAGCCGGCCCACGAGGCCGCACTCGGTGAGCATGAGGAAATAGGGCGCGGGCGTGTTCTTCACGTATTTCATCATGGCGCCCGTGCTGCCGACAAAATCGGCGGCGGCGGCGGTCTCGGCGGTGCATTCGGGGTGCGCGACAACTTTCAGACCGGGAAAACGGGTGCGCGCCTCGGCAATGAACGCGGGATCGAACTGGTCATGCACGATGCAGGTGCCGTCCGAGGAGACGATCTCCTTGTCCACCCCGCGGCGCTTCAGCTCGACGCGGACGTTGTCGGCCATCAGCCGGTCGGGCACGAAGAGGATGCGTCGCTCAGGGAGCTTGGCGACGATGTCGTAAACATTGCCCGAAGTGACGCAGACGTCCGACTCCGCCTTCACCTCGGCGGTGCTGTTGATGTAGCAAACGACGACGGCGTCCGGGTAGAGCGCCTTCAGGCGGCGGACGCCCTCACCCGTGATCGAATCGGCCAGCGAGCAGCCGGAGCCGCGATCGGGCACGACCACCGTGGCCTGTGGCGAGAGGATCTTCGCCGTCTCGGCCATGAACACGACCCCGGCGAACACGATCTTCTTCGCCTGCGAGTCGCGCGCCTTCTGGCTGAGGAAGTAGGAGTCGCCCTTGAAGTCGCCCACCCCGTAGATGATCTCCGGCTCGACGTAGGAGTGCGTGAGGATGACGGCGTCCTGCTCGCGTTTCAGGCGGTTGATCTCAAGCGTGAGCGGCGCGATGCGGCGGCACGACTCGTAGTTCCACTGGCGGCCCGGTTCGCAGTCCACATGCAGCAGAACCCGGAGCAGCCGGCCGGCTTCGGCTGCGAGCTCGGTCGGGGAAAAGGTGGCTGGCACCGCTGCAGGCATCATGGACAAACGGATGTTATTTGGTGGTTCCCGCAACCCAAATCAGGGTGATAAGGCCGGTTCCGCCGCGCCGGCCGATGAACCTCCGGTCTCTGTAAGAATTCCCAACGTATGCCGGTCACAAAAAACATGCCGGTTGGTTGCCGTCTGCCGGGATGCAAAACCCATCACGGTCTCCAACCATCAGCCCGTCGCGCCAGCATGGGTTATGGTCTCTTGTAACCGCAGTCCGGGTCGCCCCCATCGCCCCAAGGGCATCCGCCGGCAGCGCCCTTCTCTTTTGACAGCGCCAAGGTCGCGGCAAACGTAGCGGCGTGGCGCTGCGATACCTCACGATCGATTTTAATTCATTCTTCGCCTCGGTGGAGCAACAGGAGCGCCCGGAGTTGCGGGGCAAACCCATCGGCATCGTCCCGGTGCTGGCGGAGACCACCGGATGCATCGCCGTCAGCAGCGAGGCGAAAAAAATGGGCCTGACCCGCAACGCCCGCGTGGCTGACGCGCGCCGCCTCTGCCCCGGCCTCGTGATCGTCGAGGCCCGGCCGGAAACCTACATCAACTACCACCGCCGGCTGATCGAGGTCATCGAATCCTGCATCCACGTCACGAAGGTCCAGTCGATCGACGAGTTGACGTGCGAGTTGACCGCGCGTTTCGCGCCGCGAGCGGAGGCCGTGGCGCTGGCGCAGCGCATCAAGGCCAAAATCTCCCGCGAGGTCGGTCCGTGCCTGCGCAGTTCCATCGGCCTCGCGCCGACCTGGCTGCTCGCCAAGGTCGCCTCGGACATGCAGAAGCCGGACGGACTGGTCATCCTCGATGACGGGGACATTCCCGCGAAATTGCTGCACCTCCAGCCCGGCGACATTGCCGGCATCGGCCCGAACATCCAGCGGCGCCTTGGTGAGCACGGCATCACCACCATGGCGCAGCTCTACGCCGCCACGATGGCCGAGTTTCGCGGCATCTGGCAGAGCGTGCGCGGCGAGCAAATGTGGCGGCTGCTGCACGGCGAGGATCTGCCATTCTTCGAGCAACAGACTGGTTCGACCATCGGCCATGGCCATGTGCTGCCGCCCACGCGGCGCAACCCCGAGGCCGCGCTCGCGGTGTTGCACCGCCTGCTGCAAAAGGCCGCGATGCGCCTGCGCCACGGCGGTTATTGCGCCGGCGGTCTCAGCGTGTCGGTCGATTACCGGGACGACTCGCGCTGGAGCGGCGAGCTGCGGTTCACCGAGACACAGGACACCCTCGAGCTGACGCGCGCGCTCACCGCGCTCTGGAAAAAGCGCCCGGCGGCGGACCGCAAACGCGTCCCGCTGCGCATCGGCGTGCATCTAACACACCTGCTGGACCTGCGACTGCACACGCCCGATTTGTTTGAGCAGAAAACGGAGGAGAGCCGCGGCCGGCTGTTCTCCGCGGTGGACCACCTGAACAAAGTTCTGGGCAAGAACACCGTCTATCTCGGTGGCGCGCACGGCGCCACGCAGGACGCACCGATGCGCATCGCGTTCACCCGCATTCCCGAGCCGGAGATCGAGGAGATCGACCGCAGCTACGCCGGTCGGTTCAGGAAACCGAAGCCGCCCGCGAGGCCGGAGCCGGAGGCTTGGTGATTCGCCGGGTTTTCGGGGCTTCACTTCCCCGCGCCAACCAACGAGACTCGGCACATGCAAACACCCGCCGACCTCCAACTCATCGGCACCGAGGTCGCCCTCCGCTGGGAGGACGGCCGGGAGAGTTTCATTTCATTCGCCACGCTGCGGGCGGCCTCGCCGAGCGCCGCCGTGCGCGGCGAGCGCGACATCTTCGGCCACCACTATGGCGGCGAGGCCCCGCGGAATTACGTCGGGGTCGAGGTGACCGGCTGGGAACGCATCGGCAACTACGCCATCCGGTTCGATTTCAGCGACGGCCACGGGACGGGACTCTACAGTTACGATCTCCTGCGGGAACTGGGGGAAATGCCGAACCGGGCCGGTGCGCCCTACCTACATTCACCGGCCGGCGACCACGCCGCGTTCGCTGCGCTCGACGAAAGCGGCGCACCGGGCCGGTGCGCCCTACCTACATTCACCGGCCGGCGACCACGCCGCGTTCGCTGCGCTCGACGAAAGTGAGAAAATGCTGGAAATCCGCCGTCGTGACCAGCGGGTGGGCGCGCATGCGCTCGAAGGCCTGGGTGCGATTGTGGCCCGCCCGGTAGAAAATCCGGAACGCCTGTTTGATCGCATCGAGCCGCTCCGGGGCAAAGCCGTTGCGCTCCAGCCCAATCTTGTTGATCGAACGCGCAATGGCGGGATTGCCGTCGGCGATGACGAAGGGCGGCACATCCTGCACGACCTTCGACATGGCGCCGACCATCGCATTGGCGCCCACGCGGCAGAACTGGTGCACGCCGCACTTGGCCCCGAGGCCGACATAGTCCTCGATGATCACGTGTCCCGCCAGTCCGACGGAATTGCTCGCGATGATGTGGCTGCCCAGCCGGCAATCGTGCGCGATGTGGCTGTAGGCGAGAATGGTGTTGTCGTGGCCGAGCACGGTGAATTCCGCGTCGTTGGTGGCGGCATGCACACTGACGTATTCCCGTAAAACATTGCGGTCACCGATCCTCACGCCGGGTTGGCCGCCCCGGTATTTCAGATCCTGCGTCTTGGTGCCGATGCAGGTGAAGGGGAAAATCTCGCAGTTCTGCCCCACCGTGGTGTGGCCTTCGACGCTGGCATGGTGGTGCAGCACGGTGCCGGCGCCTAGGACGGCCTTGGCGCCGACGTAGGCGTAGGCGCCGATCACGACGTCCTCGCCCAATTCCGCACCCGGCTCGACGATGGCGGTGGGATGGATCTGTCTGGCCATGGCCTCAGTCCAGCTCGCTGTTGTCCACGGTGGCGAACATCAGCTCGGCCGAGCAAACGACCTGGTCGCCGACGCTGCACTCCCCCTCGGCGCACGCGATGGTGCCGCGCACCTTGGTGAGCTTGACCTTCACGCTCAACTGGTCGCCGGGGCGGACCGGCTTGCGCCACTTCACCTTGTCGCAGCTCATGAACAGCGCGGTCTTCCCCTCCATCGAACCGCGCCGGAGCATCAAGATCCCGGCCGCCTGCGCCATGGCCTCGACCTGCAGCACGCCGGGCATGACGGGGTTGCCGGGATAATGGCCCTGAAAAAACGGCTCGTTGAAGGTGATGTTCTTGATGGCCGTGAGCGTGTCGGGAGTCATCTCGACGACCCGGTCGAGCATGACAAACGGGTAGCGGTGGGGCAGCGTGTCGAGCACGCGGCGGATATCGAGCGTGGTCTCGGTCGTGATGTCGACTTTGGGCCTGGCGGGTTTGAGCGCCTTCTTCCCGCCTTTCTGCCAGGACGAATATTTCTCAAACAGGATCTTGGTCAGCTCGGCATTGAGGGCGTGACCGGGCCGCGTGGCGACAATATGCGCCTTGAGCGGAAGGCCGAGCAGCGTGATGTCGCCGATGATGTCGAGCATCTTGTGCCGCACAAACTCGTCGTTAAAGCGCAGCGGCTCCTTCGAAATGATCTTGTCGCCCTTGATGACGATGGCGCTGTCGAGCGAGCCGCCCTTGATCTTGCCGAGCTTCAGCAATTCCTCGATATCCTCGTAGATGGTGAAGGTGCGCGCGGCGGCGATCTGGGTAACGTAGACCTCGGGATCCACGACGAGCGAGAGGTGCTGGGTGTGGATGCCGCGGTCGTCGGCGCTCGTGCAGGTGATTTTCAGGCCGTCAAAGGGCAGCGCGATGATGGAGGAATTGCCGCGCGAGACGGAGACCGTTTCGGTCAGGGTGAAAAACTCGCGTTCGGCCGCCTGCTCCACCGGTTCGCCCTGTTGGATGAGCTTCACAAATTCCCGGGCGGAGCCGTCGAGGATCGGCGGTTCGCTGGCGTCCATCTCGATGACGAGGTTGTCCACGCCGCAGCCGCTCAGCGCGCTGAGCACGTGCTCGACCGTGTGGATCTTGGCGTGGCCCGACTGAATGGTGGTGGCCCGCACCAGATCGGTGACGAGGTCCACGCGCGGTTTCAGCTCGGGGTGGCCGTGCAGGTCGACGCGCCGGAACACGATGCCGTGGTTCGCGGGCGCGGGTTTGAAAGTCAGATGCACGGCGTCTCCGGTGTGCAGGGCGTTGCCCTTGATGGAGACCTCGCGCAGAAGGGTGCGCTGCTTCATGGGTATGTCGCGGCAGTGTCGGAAACCTCTTGGAAATGACAAGCTTGGAGATGATGCCCGCGAGCGGCATCGCGCTTGCGCGGCGGGGCGCGGCACGGTTACTCTGAGGGTGTTCCCCTCCCTGCACCCCTGTTTTTCAACCACCCCCCAAGTCCATGATGCGAACATGCGCGAGCCTGGTGTCACTGGTATTGCTGATGGCGCAGAGCGCCCGGGCAGAAGGAACTCCCGCAGAACGGCCGGCCTTCGCGGCGAAGAACGAGGTCGCCAACGGGCTGCAAACGATCTCCTTCACCGCCACGGCCGGTGGGATCAAGATTTGCCTGCCCGACGATCTCCGGCCCGGGGATGCGATTTCCGGCACGATCAACATTACCCCGCAAGGCACTTCCCCGGAAGCGCGGGCCGCCAATAACTCCACCTTGGCCGGCTGCACGGTCGAAATCGGGCAACGGTCACACCGGGTAATCTCACCGGCTGTGGGCTGGTCAATCCCCGCGACGCTGCCATCCGGCGGCATCGCCCTCGTGCTGAGGAACGACCGGGGAGAAGAAGTGGCTCGCACACCGCTTTCCGTCACGGTCCGGGAGGATCGAGCCCCGAAAGCATTTCGCCTCCCGGCAATCGGACAAACCGGCCGTCTGCTGGAAGCCCTCGGGCCATTCGACGGCGATCTGTCCACCACCGGCCTGAAGCTGGATGATGAACCCATCGAACTCATCGCCGAATCGCCCCGCAAGCTCATCGCGCGCAATTCCTACACCAGGAAAGGCATGGCTCTGCTCGTCCTGCGGGAGCGGGACAAAACCGCGGACGCTGATTTTCGGAGCATTGCCGTGAACCTCGCCGCGCCGAAAACCGCCCTCGTGAAAGGCGAGACGACAACCCTGACGGTGAAAGTCCTCGGCCTCGATGGCCTGACCAAAGCAATATCCCTTGTGCTGGAAAATGCCTCTTCCGATGTGATCAGTCTGAGCGGCGGTGACACCCAGCGACTCCGGATCGAACCATCAGCCGTGGTGGATGGCAGCTCCACGTTCGAACGCTCAGTGACCGGCATCAAGCGCGGTTCCTGGTCGATCACCTGTTCTGTTGTAAAAGACGACCGGGTTTCGGCGGGTCGGGGAAAAACCATCTTTGCAGTGGGAAAAGTATTCGTGAGGACGAGGTTGACATCGCCGTCCGTCTTCGCCGAAGCGCTTCGACGGGACTGAAACTTCCCCAATATGAGCGCGAGGAAGTAAAACGAGGACAAGGTTGACATCGCCGAAACGGCACCGGTAATCCTATCCCTTTACGTAACCAAACCATCTTACCTGTCCCCGTCATGCCCGCAGCCAACGACCTCCGCAAAGGCCAAGTCATCACCTTCAACGGCGAGCCGCACCTCATCATGGAGACCCAGCACCGCACGCCGGGCAATCTCCGCGCCTTCGTCCAGGTGAAGATGCGCAATCTGCGCTACGGCAAGTCGCTCGAGCAGCGCTTCAACTCCCCCGACCATGTCGACGTGCTCAATACCGACCGCCGCACGCTGGAGTTCAGCTACGCCGACCGGGAAGTCTTCTCGTTCATGGACCCGGAGACCTTTGAGACCTTCGAGATCAACGCCGTCATGATCGGCGAGGCGAAAAATTACCTCGTCGCCAACGGCAAGGCCGACGTGCTTTTCATCAACGACGTCCCCGTCACGATCGACATCCCCTCCTCCGTGACGCTCAAGGTCGCCGAGAGCTCCGAGGGCATCAAGGGCGACACCGCCAGCAACGTCCAGAAACCCGCCACCATGGAAACCGGCCTTGTCGTCCAGGTGCCGCTCTTCATCAAGGCCGGCGAGATGATCAAGGTCAGCACGGCCGACGGTTCGTATCTCGGCCGGGCGTGAGGCGACCAGAGGACGGAGAACAGAAGTCAGAGGACAGAATGTCCCGTCGTTTCCTGCTGGAAACCCGGGGCTTGTCCTGAAACCTGCGGCCTTCGGCGTAGTTACAGGCAAGCAAACCCGCGGCCCGCACCGCGGGTTATTTGCGCCCACCTTCCCGGTTCAGACCGGGCGCGCGGCGCAATCCGCTTCCAGGCACGTCGCGCAGGCGCGCTTGTCACTCTCGAAGCCCGGCAACTCGATCTCGGGGGCGAGATAGTCGGGTCGCACAGGCTCCTCTCTCAGCAGATCGGTGCTCAGGTATTTTTTATTCCCTTTGGGTCTAATACCCCGTTCTGCTGGCCAGCAGAATGCTCCGGCTTGGTTTGAATCTGTGGGAGCGTGCTCTTGTCAGCCATAGGCTTGGCGACGGCTGATGCACGCGACTGTCGCGACCAAGGTCGCTCCCACAAAAACCGGGCAGCAGCGGAATTATTGGAATGCCCCGGAGCTTGCTCCGGGGATCTTTACTCGGATAGGCTTTTAGCCCGGCCCGGCCAGCTGTTCACAGTTGTCAGCCGGGGCATCCCGCCTAGTTTCCCGCCAGACCAACTTCCCTCATGTCCACCACCATGCGCGCCATCGTCAAGCCCACCGCCGCCCCCGGCCTCATCATGACCGAGGCCCCGGTCCCCGCCCCCGGGGTCAACGATGTGCTGATCAAAATCAAGAAGACCTCCATCTGCGGCACCGACGTGCATATCAACAAATGGGACCGGTGGGCCGCGCGCACCATCAAGCCGCCGCTGATCATCGGCCACGAATACGTCGGCACGGTCGAGGACGTCGGCGACGGCGTCACCGGCCTGACCAAGGGCCAGCTCGTCACCGGCGAAGGGCACATTGTCTGCGGGCATTGCCGCAACTGCCTTGCCGGACGCCGCCACCTCTGCCCCAACACGCAGGGGGTCGGGGTGAACCGCAACGGCGCGTTTGCCGATTATGTGGTCATACCGCAGTCCAACATCTGGAAGATCCCCGCCGGCATGGACCTCGACGTCGTGTCTTGCTTCGACCCGCTGGGCAATGCCGTGCATACGGCCCTTTCGTTTGACCTCGTGGGCGAGGACGTGCTCATCACCGGGGCGGGCCCGATCGGTTGCATGGCCATCGCCGTGGCCCGGACCGCCGGGGCGCGCAAAATTGTCATCACCGACATCAATGACGGCCGGCTCGAGCTGGCCAGAAAGTTGGGCCCGACCCGCACGGTCAACGTCACCAAGGAGAACCTGACCGATGTCTGGCACAAGGAGCTGGGCATGAGCGAGGGCTTCGACATCGGCCTGGAGATGTCGGGCAGCGCCCAGGCCTTGAACCAGATGATCGACAACATGGTCATGGGCGGGCGGATCGCGCTGCTCGGGGTGCATCCCGGGGAGGCGCAGGTCGACTGGAACAAGATCGTCTTCAAGATGCTTCACCTGAAGGGCATTTACGGCCGCGAGATGTTCGAGACTTGGTATAAAATGACCGCGCTGGTGCAGGGCGGCATGGACATCAAGCCGGTCATCACGCACCGGCTGCCCGTCGAAAAGTTCCAGGAGGGCTTCGCGCTCATGGGCGCCGGCAAGTCGGGCAAGATCGTGCTCAACTGGGAAACCTGATTTTTAACACAGAGCGCACAGAGTTCGCGGAGATAATTCATTCGGCAAATCCTCCGCGATCTCTGCGTCCTCCGTGTTTACCCGTATTTCATGAACACCGCCTATTCCACCCACCTGAAGCAGACCCTCGGCGAGATCGAGGCCGCCGGGCTCTACAAGCGCGAACGCGTGATCACCACGCACCAGACGGCGCACATCGCGGTGGCCAGCCCTTCGACGGGTTCGGCAGGCTCACCGCAGGCAGGCTCAGGGTCGCCTGACCGAAAGGTGCTGAACCTTTGCGCCAACAATTACCTCGGTCTGGCCGACCATCCCGAGCTCATCGCCGCCGCCCGTGATTCGCTCGACCGCTGGGGCTACGGCCTGGCCTCGGTGCGCTTCATCTGCGGGACGCAGCAGATTCACAAGGATCTCGAGGCGGCCCTCTCCCGGTTTCTCGGCACCGACGACACCATCCTTTACTCCTCCTGCTTCGACGCCAATGGCGGCCTGTTCGAGACGCTGCTGGGCGCGGAGGATGCGGTGATCTCGGACGAATTGAACCACGCCTCGATCATCGACGGCGTCCGGCTTTGCAAGGCCCAGCGCTACCGCTACAAGAACAACCACCTCGAGGATCTGGAAGCGAAGCTGCGGGAGGCCGACGCCGCGAAGGCGCGCTTCAAGCTCATCGCCACCGATGGCGTGTTCTCGATGGACGGTTATATCGCCAACCTGAATGGCATTTGCGACCTCGCCGACAGATACCATGCCCTCGTGATGGTCGACGACAGCCATGCCGTCGGTTTCATGGGCAAGACCGGCCGCGGCACGCACGAGCACTGCGGTGTCGCGGGCCGCGTGGACATTTTCACCGGCACCCTTGGCAAGGCCCTCGGCGGCGCCACTGGTGGCTACACCAGCGGCCGGAAGGAGATCATCGATCTGCTCCGCCAGCGCTCCCGGCCCTATCTCTTCTCGAACACGATTGCCCCGAGCGTCGCCGCCGCGTCCGTCAAGTGCCTTGAAATGCTCAGCCGCTCGACCGAGCTGCGCGACAAACTCGAGGCCAGCACGAAGTTTTTTCGCGACGGCCTCACCAAGGCCGGCCTCACGATCC
The DNA here is from genome assembly GCA_001464505.1 of Verrucomicrobia bacterium Ga0077533. Classification (GTDB taxonomy): domain Bacteria; phylum Verrucomicrobiota; class Verrucomicrobiia; order Opitutales; family Opitutaceae; genus Lacunisphaera. The sequence continues at coordinate 12,437 of LNEH01000121.1, read as the reverse complement.
GCCCCGGCTCCCATCCCATCGTGCCGGTTATGCTCGGTGACGCGGCGTTGTCGCAAAAAGTCGCCGCCCGGATGCTGGAGAAGGGCGTCTACGTCATCGGTTTCTTCTACCCCGTCGTGCCGCAGGGCATGGCGCGCATCCGCACCCAGGTGTCCGCCGCGCACAGCCGGGAAGACCTCGCGTTTGCCATTGAGAAGTTCGCCGAGGTGAAGCAGGAGTTTGGCTTGTAGCCCTGCGCTTGTCATTCTGAGCGCAGCGAAGAATCCAGCGGAACACTCGCAGCGTGACAGCCCATGGATTCTTCGCTTCGCTCAGAATGACAGGTGACTAAAATGAAAAGCCCCACTCCCGCCCAACTCAGGAAACTCAAAACCGCGGCCAAGACCGCCGCCGGCCGGGCCTACGCGCCCTACTCCAAGTTCACGGTCGGCGCCGCCATCCTGACCTCGTCCGGGAATATTTACTCCGGCTGCAATGTCGAAAACGCCTCCTACGGCCTGACCAACTGCGCCGAGCGCACCGCCATCTTCAATGCTGTGGCTGCGGGTGAAAAGAAACTCCGCCTGCAGTGCGTGGTCGTTTACACCCCGACCGACATGCCCACGGCTCCTTGCGGCGCCTGCCGCCAGGTCATCAACGAATTCGGCCCCGACGCCCGCGTCCTCTCCATCTGCCGGGGCCAAGGCCAGATTGCTTCCAGCACGCGCGAACTGCTGCCCGGTGCGTTCGGGCCGGCGGATCTGGCGTAGGTTGCGCGCTGGCGCGCAATGTGGCGTGCCAGCACGCCACCTACAAGGAGTCGGTGAACTTCCGGAGCTCCTCCCAATAGCGCGGGCCGGTGAAGTCAGCCAGGCCGGCGTGCGGTCCGCCCTCGACAAACAGCTTCCCCTTTCGGGCGGTGATGGCCTCGTAGAGTTTCTCCCCGTGCCAGAACGGAACGGTGTCGTCTGCCTTGCCGTGGATCACGAACACCGGCAGCTTAAGCTCCGGCATCTTTGCGATGTTGACAAATTTATCGCCGGGAAAAACCGGGATGGTCGTCATGACGCGATAAGCGCTGGTAAATGCACCTTGGATCACGAGGCCGGCCGCCGGCTGGTGCCGGGCCAGTTCGACCGCTGGGCCGGACCCGAGCGAGTAGCCAAAGATGACAATCCGGTCCGCCGGCACGCCCAGTTTGGTGCGCATATGTTCGTAGGCCAGGGCCGCGTCGGAACAGGCGTTGGCCTCGGTTGGTGTGCCTTCACTGTGTCCGTAGCGCCGGTAATCGATGGCGAATACGGCGTAGCCCGCGGCAACAAACTGCGGCATATAGTCGCCGATACTGCCAAGATCCTCATAGTTGCCGTGCAGGTAGAGCAGCGTGTGTTTCGCCTGCGGGTTCGGCCAGTGCCGGGCCGCGATCTTCACGCCATCGGGCGCCGTCAACTGAACGTAGTCCGGCCCCAGCTCATATTTCACCGGCGGACGCGGGAATATCATCCACCCCGCCAGGAAATGGGTGCCCACGGCCAGCAGCACGTAGGCGATGCCAAGCAGCGCCAGAATGCGAATGAGGCTAAGGAAAAGATCCGACATTTTGATCATGTCATCCTGAGTGTAGCGAAGGATCCAGCCGGATATGCGCTAGGATTTTCATGCTGGTTTCTTCACTTCGCTCAGCATGACAGATTGGAGTTCTCTCAGCGCCTCGACAGCAAATCACGGACGACTGCCACCACCTGGTCGTGGGGCACATCACGCTCGGAACGGTCGGCGAGGTCCCGGAGTTTCACGACCCTTTTGGCCAGCTCATCGTCGCCATAGATGAGCGCGAGTTTTGCGCCGGACTCGGACGCAGTCTTGAACTGCTTGCCGAAGGCCAGATCCTTGAAGGGATACTCGACGCGCACCCCACTGGCCCGCAGGGCTTGGATATCAGCGAACGCCGTCTTTCTCGCCGCCTCGCCCCCGATGACGGCGTAGACCGCTGGGGCGTTGGCATATGGCTCTGTCTTCTTGTGCTGCTCCAACAAAAGGCCCGTGGTCACGTCGCCGATGGCAAAACCCACCGCCGGCAGGTCGGGGCCGCCGAGTTTCTTGACGAGATCGTTGTAGCGCCCGCCGCCGGCCAGCGCGCGCAGGTCGCCCTTGCGGTCAAAGGCCTCGAACACGAAACCCGTGTAGTAGGCCAGGCCGCGGACGACCATCATGTCCATTTCAACAAAATCCTTAAGTCCCATGTCCGCTAGTCCGTCCATTATCTTTCGAAAATCGGCCATGCGAGCAGATACTTTCTCCCGGGCTTCTGGTTTGGCATCTTGGAGCCACAGTGTCAGGATTTCCTGTTCGCTGAAGTTGCTTCCACTTTGCAACGCGAAGGCATGAACCCTGTTTTTGGTGGTCTGATCTAACGGGCCGAATTTCTCTACATAGGGCTTGAATGCCTCTACTTGCGGTGCCCCCGCTTTGTCGAAGCGATCCACCACTGTAAGCACAGCGGGGATTTGTGCCGCAGTAAATCCGAGTGCTTCCAAGTAGTAGAACCAGAGGTTGCGGTCGCTCAGTCTGATGATAAAATCGTCCTGGGTCAGCCCGAAGCCGGCAAGGCACTGGATGAGCAGGGCGATGAGCTCGATCTCGGCCTCCGGGCCGGCCTCGCCAAAGATGTCGGCATTGAGCTGGTGAAAGGCCCGCAGCCGCCCCTTCTGGGCGCGTTCATAGCGGTAAAACTCGGCAATGCTGAACCACTTGATCGGCCGTTTCAGCGAGCCGGCCTTCTCCCCGACCATGCGGCATACCGTGGGCGTCATTTCGGGCCGCAGTGAAACTTCGCGGCCGCCTTTGTCGGTGAAACTGAAGAGCTGGGTCTCAATCTCCTCCCCCGACTTGGCCTTGTAGAGATCCAGCGGCTCCAGAACCGGGGCATCGTATTCCTGGAAGCCAAAGGCGGTGGCGGCTGAGCGCCAGACACGAAAGACCTGCTGGCGACGCGAAAAGTCCTCCGGGTGGTAATCCCGGAAGCCCGGGAGCGACTGAAAGCCGGCCATGCCTCGCTGCGACTAAGCGCGCGCTCAGGCCGAGGCCGGGGGCGGCGGGTTGCTGCGCAATTTCTCGAGGCTCAGCTGCTTGATCTTCTGCTTGAGAATCTTGCCCACGACCTCGGTCTCAGGCTTGTTCGGGTTGCGGCCCACCCGGGCCTTGCGCACCTGCACCTCGAGGACGCCGAAGTTGCGGAGCTCGACGTTGCGGCCGGCCGCAAGTGCATCCATGACAATGTCGAGGGTCATTTGCACGGTGTCTTGAATTTGCTTCTGCGGGAAGCCGGTCTTCTCGTAGATCTCGAGCACGATCTCACGTTTGGTCAGATTGGTCGACATGGCTGGGCGGGGGTTGAAAATTTGTGTTCCTAGGGAGACTACAGCCACAAATAATTCACTACCCAGTGCTTGCGTCAACCGCAAAGCCGCACAAAGGCTAGGCCTTAACCATGCCCGATCCGCAGGCCGTAAACAGCATGTTTGCCCGCATTGCCGGGCGTTATGACCTCGCCAACCACCTTTTAAGCGGGGGCGCGGATTATTGGTGGCGGCAGCGCCTTGTCCGGGCGGTCCACGATGCCCGCCCAAGGGCTGTCCTCGACCTGGCCACGGGGAGCGGAGATCTGGCCTTTGCCTTGGCGGATGGCCTGCCCGGCAGCACCAAAATCACGGGCATGGATTTCTGCCAGCCCATGCTGGACGAAGCTGTAAAAAAACGCGCCGCCCGCCCGCGGTGGGCCGCGATCGAGTTCCGCCCGGGTGACGGCATGGCCTTGCCGCTGCCCGACCGCTCCTACGACGCAGTCACGATTTCCTTTGGCCTGCGCAACATGGCCGACCGCCACCAAGCGCTGTCGGAAATGCGCCGGGTGCTCCGCCCCGACGGCCGGCTGTTCGTGCTGGAATTTTCGCAACCCGTTTTCTGGTTCCGTCCTTTCTACTACGCCTACCTGAAGCTGATATTGCCCACTATCGCCGGTCTCGTGACCGGTGACCGCACCGCCTACGAATACCTGGGCGGCTCGATCGAACTGTTTCCGACCCGGGCCGGCATCGCCGCGGAAATCCACCGGGCCGGATTCAAGTCAGTCCACGCCACCCCGCTCACCTTCGGCATCGTCGCCCTGCACGAGGCGCGGGTGTAGGTTGCGCGCTTGCGCGCAACGTGGCGTGCAAGCCCGCCACCTACAGGTTTGCTCAGTTAAACGACTTGCCGCAGCCGCAGGTGCTCTGGGCGTTGGGATTCTTGATCTCGAAACCCTTGCCCTGGAGGCCGTCGTCAAAGTCGATGCTGCAACCGTCGAGGTAGGCCCAGCTGGTCGGATCGACCAGCACCTGCACGCCTTCGCTCTCGAAAACCTTGTCGTCCGCTTTGGGCAGATCGAACGACATGCCGTATTCGAAACCCGAGCAGCCGCCTGTCTCCACGAATACGCGCAGTTGCTTCGCCGCATCCGTCTGGGCGGCGCGCATGGTCTGCACCTGGCGGGCCGCGCTGCTGGACAAGGTGATCATGCGCGCAACGTAGGCCCGACAGACCGCCTGTCAACCGGACCTTTGTCTCATGTTCTTCATTCTTATGCAGGAAGTGTGCAAATTAGGCGGATGAGTTCTTGCCACCCGGGAAACCGCCCGTTTTTCTCAGGTTGTGTCGACTCCTGCCCTCAAGCACATATTCAACGAGCTGCAATACGAGCTGACCAACAAGCTCGCGGAAGGCGGCATGGGGCTGGTGTTCGAAGCGGTGCAGAAGGGCACGGGTAATTTTCGCAAGGTCGTCGCCATCAAGCTAATTCGGGAGGAATACTCCAGCATCCCGGAATTCCAGAAAAATTTCATCGGCGAGGCCCGGCTGGTCGCCGACCTGATCCACACCAATATCGTCCAGACCTACCACCTCGGCCAGATCGGCGGGCAGTATTTCATGACGATGGAATTCGTTCGCGGCGTGAACCTCGAGCAGTTCATTGACCGCCATATCGAGCTGGGCCGGCAGGTGCCGGTGGATATGGCCGTCTTCATCGCCTCGCGCGTTTGTCGCGGCCTCAGCTACGCCCATACCAAACGCGACACCGAGGGCCGCCTCGTCGGCATCGTCCATCGGGATGTCAACCCGAAGAACGTCATGCTCGCCATCGAGGGCGACGTCAAACTGACCGACTTCGGCATCGCGAAGGCCCTCGACCTCATGTATAATGAGGAAGGCAAGGTGATCCCGGGCAAGGACGAGTATCTCTCCCCCGAAGGCGCCAGCTATGCCGTCACCGACGGCCGCTCGGACCTCTTCCCCCTTGGCATCGTCCTGACCGAGATCCTGCTCGGGAAAAACATCTTCCGCGGCACCACCCGCGTGGAGTCCCGGCGCAACATCCTCACCCTGCCCATCCCGCAGTTCAGCACCCTGCGCGCGGACATCGATCCCAAGCTCGAGGTCATCCTCCACAAGGCCCTGGAACGCGACCGCGACAAGCGCTACCAGACCGCCTTCGAGATGCTTACTGATCTGGAGATGTATCTTTACAGCGACCGCTACGGCCCGACGAACGAGAAGTTGGCTGTCTACCTCGCCGAAGTTTTCCCCACCAAGCCCGGAACCAACCCCGCCGTCCCCGCCCCCCTCCTGCCCCGCGTAGCCACGCTCGAAAGCCAGAGGTAACCCCTTGCGCGCATGAGTGGCCCCGGACTCAACCAGAGCTTCCACCAGAGGCAGACGCAGCAGCTCGTGCTCGCGCCGCAGATGCGGCAGTCGTTGAAGATCCTGCAGGTCGCGGCGCTCGATCTGCGCGCCGCTGTCCAGGAGGAATTGCAGTCCAACCCCACCCTGGAGGAACTGCCCATGGACGATGTCAGCCTTGAGAAGGAAGCCCGCAACAGTGACGATAACAACACACCCGCGGATGATCCGCGCGAAGAGATGGATTTTTCCAAGGACTTCCAAGTGCTGGAAAAAATCGGCCAGGACTGGCGCGACCACCTCTCTGATGCGGGCGGTGTCCGCCAGACCTCCAGCGAGGAGGACGAGCGCCGCCAGCACTTCTACGACTCCCTGACCACGGTGACTTCACTGCAAGAGCATCTTATGGGGCAGGCCGAACAGTCCGACTGCCCGGCGCCGGTGCTGGAAGCACTGCGCTTTCTGGTCGGCAGCCTCGACGACCGGGGCTACCTCACTGCCACGCTTTCCGACCTCGCCCTGCTCGCCAATCTGCCCCTGTCGACGATGCAAGAAGCGGCGAAGCTCCTGCAAACCTTCGAGCCCGCGGGCATCGGCGCGGAAAATCTCGCCGCTTGTCTGCTCAGCCAGCTGGCGCAAAATGGGCGCGCTAAATCCGTGGCCGCGCGCATTATCCGCGACCACTTTGACCTGCTGGTCCGCCGGCGCATTCCCGACCTCGCCCGCAAGACCGGCCTTGCGCCCGAGGTCATCCAGGAGGCGATCGAGGAGATCGGCACCCTGGATCCCGCCCCGGGCCGCCGCTTCGCCGACGACGCCAACCGCGTGATCGTGCCCGATGTCACCGTGGAGGATGACAACGGTGAATGGAAAATCATCCTGAACCATGATTACATCCCGCGCCTCCGCCTCAGCAACACCTACAAGGAGCTCATCGCGAAGGGCAAATTGAGCAAACAGGAGAGCGACTATCTCCGCGAGAAACTGCGCTCCGGCAAGTTCATCATCAACGCCATCGAGCAGCGCCAGCGCACCATCGAGCGGATCACCCGCGAGATCATCAAACATCAGGGCGGGTTTTTCGCCGAGGGCGTCGCCAAACTGAAGCCCCTGACGATGACGCAGATCGCCGATATCATCGGCGTGCATGAGACAACGGTCAGCCGCGCGCTCGCCAACAAATACCTCAAAACCCCGCACGGGGTTTTCGCGATGAAGTATTTCTTCACGTCTGGCTACCAGTCGGACGTCGGCGCCGCCGTGGCCAACACCAGCGTCAAGGAGATGATCGCCGACATCATCGCCGGCGAGGATCCGGGCCAGCCGCTCAGCGACCAGGATATTGTGGGTCTGCTGGTGGCCAAGGGCCTCAAGATCGCCCGGCGCACCGCGGCCAAATACCGCGAGGAGCTCGGCCTGCTGCCCAGCAACTTGCGGCGGCGTTACGACTAGAGCAGTTTAAAAAATAGTGCAGCCAGATTTTGGGTGGAACGCCCTGACCTCAGGGCGTTTTTCCAAGCCCAGCGCGCTGAGGTCAGCACGCTCCACCTTTTCCAGCGGCTACAACTCAACTTAAACTGCTCTAGGCGCCGGTCCGCGCCGCGATTGTCTGGTCGTAAAGTTTGGCTGCTTCCTGAACTGTCTTGACGAGTTCGGGCAGTGACACCGGTTTGAGCAGATAACGGTAAAGCGCGGCCTCGTTCACGCTCCGCAGCAGCATCTCGGGTTTCATGTAACCGGTCACGAGCACCCGCTGCATGTCCGGGTATTCCTCCCGGGCATCGACCAGAAAGCTCAAGCCGTTGCCCCCGGGCATAAGGTGGTCGCACACCACAACCTTGCAGGTCTTCTTGTGCAGAATGAAACCGGCCTCCCGCGTGCTGGTGGCCAGCAAGCATTCGAAATGCGGGGCCAGCGCCTCGGCAAACAATTCGATCAGGGGCTTTTCGTCGTCAATCAACAGCACGGCACCCGGCTTGGGCTTGTTGCCTGGGGATGGTTCAGTGGCAGGGGCAATTGACACAACCCAAAGGCTGCGTCCTGTCCTCCACTTGGCAAATCCAAACCGCAGAGTTTCGCCGCCCGCCCGGTTTTGGTTTGCGTGCGCGGTTCGTGAGGTGTTTTTTGACAAATACCGGCATGGAAAACCTCGACTTATTCGCTGCAGCCCGCGACGGCCAACTCGGAGCCCTGCCTGCCGCTGCGTTGACCGCCGAGGCCCTGCTTAAGCCCAATGCGTCGGGCAACACGCCACTGCATCTCGCCGCCAAATATGGCAGTCTGGGCCAACTGTCACCCGCCCTCCTGACCGCCGAGCACCTGCTCCGTAAAAACGATGCGGGCTATACGTCACTTCACCTCGCGGCGCGCTACGGCCACCTCGCGCAAATACCGTCCGCGCTTCTCACCCGTGAAAACCTCCTCGTGCGCTCCAACAGTGGCTACACCCCGCTGCACCAGGCCGCCTCCGGCGGCGCCCTCGGCCAATTGCCAGCGGGCCTGCTCACCACTGATTTGGTGCTGACCAAAACCGACAGTGGCAACACCCTTCTGCACGAGGCCGCCGAGCAAGGGACCCTGGACCGTATTCCCGCAAATTTTCTCACCCGCGAGACACTCGCCACCACCAACGTCAGCGGGGAGACGGTGCTGCATGTTGCCGTCTTCAACGGCCACCTCGACCAGGTGCCCCGCACCCTCCTCACGGCCGCAAGCCTGCTGGCCAAAACCGCCAGTCATGACACCTGCCTGCATGCCGCCGCCATCGCCGGCCACCTGGACCAGATCCCGCCGGAAGTGCTCACCCACGAGAACCTGGTGCTGCCCAGCAAGTCCGGCCATACGCCCATTCACGCTGCCGCTGAGTCCGGTTATCTCAACCAGATCCCCCGCGACCGCCTGACGATCGACCTGCTCATCAGCCGGAATGACTTTGGCGACACGCCGCTGCACGCCGCCGCCGTCGAGGGACACCTCAAGGACATTCCGCGCGAATTCCTGAACCGCGCCACCATGATGATGCGCAATTATAACGGCGGCACACCCATCGGCGCGGCCATCCGCTACGGCCACGCCGACCAGTTGCCGGATGAGTTTGTTCCCAAAGCGCCGACCGCCTTCGCGAAATTCCTCTACCGGCTCGGTGTCTCCCGCCCACCTGCCGGCTAGCCGGCAGATGACTGTTGGGACACGGCTCCGGTTTGTCCCTTGGCAGAAGACCTGCCCTCTGCTCTCCGCCCCACTTACCACATGAATACCATCATCACCGCCATCACCGCCCGCGAGATTCTCGACTCCCGCGGCAATCCGACCGTCGAGGTCGATGTGAAACTCGCCAGTGGCGCCTTCGGCCGCGCCGCCGTGCCCTCCGGCGCCTCCACCGGCGAGCATGAGGCCATCGAGCTGCGGGATGGCGACAAGACCCGTTACCTCGGCAAAGGCACCCTCAAGGCCGTCGCCAATGTGAAAGGCAAGATTGCCCCCGCCCTGCTCGGCTTCGACGCCTTTGACCAGCTCGGCGTCGACCGCGCCATGCTCAAGCTCGATGGCACCCCGACCAAGTCGAAACTTGGCGCCAACGCCATCCTCGGCGTCTCCCTCGCCACCGCCAAGGCCGCCGCCGCCGCGGCCGGCGTTCCCCTCTACAAATACCTCGGGGGCCCCAACGCCAAGGTCCTGCCCGTGCCACTCTTGAACATCATGAACGGCGGCGCGCTGATCGTGCCGAGGAACTTTGATACGTTCGCCGAGGCTCTTCGCGCCGGCGCCGAGGTCTTCCACTCGCTGAAAAAAGTCCTTAAGGCCAAGGGCCTCCAGACTGCGGTCGGCGACGAGGGCGGCTTCGCCCCCAACCTCGCCTCCACCACCGACGCGCTCGACGCCATTGCCGAAGCGGTCAAGGGCGCCGGCTACAAGCTGGGCAAGGACATCTTCCTCGCCCTCGACGTCGCCTCCTCCGAGTTCTACGTCAAGGAGTCGAAGACCTACGTCTTCAAGAAGTCCGACCAGCGCTCCTTCACCGGCGACCAGTTCGTCAGTTACTACAAGGACCTCGTCGCCAAGTATCCCATCGTTTCCATCGAGGACGGCTGCGCCGAGAACGACTGGGCCACGTGGAAGAAACTCACCGACGCCATCGGCCGAGTTTCTCAAGAAGGGCATCGCGACCGGCACGGCCAACTCGATCCTCGTCAAGGTCAACCAGATTGGCTCGCTCACCGAGACCCTCGATTCCATCGAGCTCGCCCAGAAAAACAAATACACGACCATCATCTCGCACCGCTCGGGCGAGACGGAGGACGTGACCATCGCGGACATCGCCGTCGCCACCAACGCCGGCCAGATCAAGACCGGTTCCGCCTCCCGCACCGACCGCGTCGCCAAATACAACCAGCTCCTCCGGATCGAGGAGGAACTGGGCGCCAGCGCGATCTACGGCGGCAGGATGTAAGTCGTGCCACGTCCCTGCCCTCGCTCCTGCCTGCTTTTTTTGTTGGCCACCGTCTTGTCGGCCAGCCTCCCGTCCGCCGAGACCGGCCCGCAAGAATCCGGCAAATCCACCTCCACCCCGGTCGGGCCCGTGATCGACCTCCCCACGCTCAAGGTGCAGGATAGGCGCATCAAGGCGATCGACGCCGAGCTTAAGAAACTGGACAAGCAGATCGCCCGGGAAAGAAAGCAGATGCAGTCGACCTCTTTGGACAAATCGCTCAACAGCGACAAGCTCTCCCAGGCCGCCGCCCTTTTCGGGGGGAACTCCGCCGGGCACATGGCCGCGGTCGCCGCCACCCGGGTGAGCCTGCTCGAGCAGGAGCGCATGCTGCTGGAGCGGCTGAAGTTTCCCCGGACCGCGGAGGACCAGGCCTTGATCGAGAAGGAACTGGAGAACAACCGCACCGTCCGCCGGAACCTGGACAACGCGGCCAAGCAGCGCTGAACCGGTCTCTTTGGTTTTGTGGAGGGCCCGCGTCCCCGCGGGCCGCGACTGCGCTGCAAGATCCGCGAGGACGCGGACCCTCCACCTACTCCACCCGCAAAATATACCCGCGCAGATATTCACTCTCCGGCATGGTGACGAGCACCGGATGATCCGCCGGTTGGTGGCAGAATTCGAGCACATGCACCCGCCGCTTGGCGTCCGCCGCCGCTTCGGCCAGCACCTCGCGCAGCTGCGCATCCTGCATGTGATGCGAGCAGGTGTAGGTCGCCAGCACTCCCCCGGGCACGAGTGACTTCATCGCCCGCAGATTCAATTCCTTGTAACCGCGCAACGCGCCTTCCAGCGCGGACTTCGATTTCGCGAACGGCGGCGGATCAAGGATGATCAGCTCCCACGCCGGCGCGGCCTCGCGTTGCGCCGTGAACCAGTCGAACACATTGACCCCGGTAAACTCCGCCTTCAGCCCGTTGTGCTCGGCGTTTTTCTTCGCCTGGCCGACCGCGTCAAACGCGCTGTCCAGGCCGAGCACGCTCGCCGCCCCGGCCTTCGCGCAGCGCAGGGCGAACGAGCCCTGGTTGCAGAACGCATCGAGCACGCGTGGGCGCAGCCCATCCTGAGCCTGTCGAAGGACATATTTCGCCACCGCCGTGTGCTGTCCGCGCTGGTCGAGATAGAACCCGGTTTTCTGCCCACCCTGCAGGTCGAGCCAGTAATCGATGCCGTCGATCTTCACCCAGCGCGGCTCCCACGCCGCGCCCGAACGGGTGTGCACCTCGACCGGCAGGCCTTCGAGCTTCCGGATGTTCGCGTCGTTGCGGAAAATGATCTCCTTCGCTCCGGTCAACTCGGCCAGCAGGTCGCTGATGACCGCCGTGCGCTTCTCCATCGCGAGCGTCTGGAGCTGCACGACCAGTGTGTCGCCATACTGGTCCGCCACCACCCCCGGCAGATCATCGGATTCGGACCAAACGAGTCGCTGAAAGCGGCTCGTTTGCCCTGAGCCTGCTTGCGGTGAGCTTGTCGAACCCGTCGAAGGGCTCCTCAGCGCGAGGGCGCGGGTTAGCGCGTTACGCAGATATGTTTCATCGAGCCCGACCCGTTCCCGGCTCAGCCGCCGCCAGACGATCTGTGACTTGCTGTTGTAGATGCCCGTGCCGAGGAAGCGCCCCGTGCGGTCGCGGCACTCCACCACCTCGCCGTCGTGCTCTGTGGGCAGCAATGCCTCGCACTCATTGGCGAACACCCACGGGTGTCCGCCGAGCACCCGGGATTTGGCATTGGGCTTGAGCTTCAGACTGGCGGACATGCCGGCACTGTTTCCGGGTTGTCGGGTGCTTGGAAGCCTAATTGCGGTTCCTCGCTGTTTCCAGTGGGTATAGGCCTGCGCTGGCAGACCCAGTCTCGGAGGGGTTGGACCACTGATGGATTCATCAAGGGATGAATCCTTGACGGTGTGCGGCGACTGATCGTCGCCGCCGAGTGGCTCCGGGGGCCTGCTCATCGCAGGCGGCACTGGAGAGCTGGCTTCTGCCGCAGCCTTTGGGTAGTCGGCGATCAGCCGACCCCAGGTTCTTGACCGGAGCCGATCAGGCGGAGGGGCGACTTAAAGTTTCGCCGTTTGGCGAAACTCATCAGTGGTTGCCTCAACTTCAGGGTGCTGGGTTTAATGGTGACCCACCGAAAGTAGCGAGGAAGCCTATTTGCAAATTAAGGTTCCTCGCTGTTTCCAGTGGGTAAAAGGCCTGCACCAGCGCCCGGCCCCGGAAGGGTTGGACCACTAATGGATTCAGCAAGAGATGAATCC